>JBMLOS010000225.1:0-32862 GCA_049242845.1 Prochlorococcaceae cyanobacterium | reverse complement strand
CACACGCTCGGGGATTTCCGCTGGATTGCCCTGGCCCGGGGGCTGCCCGCCGCCACGCCCCTTTTCCTGCAGGAGCCCCCCCGTCCGCTTCCGGCCTGACTCGTGACGGTCTGCGCGCTGGTGGCGGTGACCATGAGCCTGGGCTCCAGGGCGATGGTGCAAACGCTGGTGCGCTACCGGGGCCTCCTATAGGGCCGCCTCCAGCGCCTCCAGCAGCTGCTCGATCAGGCGGCCCGCCTCCAGCTCCACTGCCGGTTGCCACAGGCTTGCCTCGCGGCGGATCCGTTCCGGCCCCTCGTCTCCCAGGGCCTCCACCACATAGGTGCGGTCTTCCTGCAGCCATCGCTCCAGGGCGGTGCTCTCCACCTCCGGGTGGAACTGCAGCCCCCAGGCGTGCCGTCCCCAGCGGAACATCTGCTCGCGGCAGTGCAGGGTGGAGGCCAGCAGGGTGGCTCCCGGCGGCAGCACGATCCGGTCGCCGTGCCAGTGGAGCATCACGCTGCTGGCGCCGAGGCCCCGCAGCACCGGCTCCTCGGCGGCAGCCGCGGTCCAGCTCACCGCCCCCCAGCCCACCTCCCGCAGGTTCTGCGGCGGCTCCCCCACCTGCAGGGGCACGGCGTTGCCCCCGAGGGCATGGGCCAGCAGCTGGGCCCCCAGGCAGATGCCCAGCACCGGCCGGCCGTTCTGGGCCCGCTGCCGGATCAGCTCCACCTCCGCCGCCAGCCAGGGATGCTCCCCCGTGGCCAGGTCGGCCACGCCCATGGGGCCGCCCAGCACCAGCAGGGCCTGGCCGGCTTCGCCTGCATCGGGCAGGGGTTCGCCCCGGTCGGGCCTGCAGATCCGCAGGCTCCAGCCCCTCCGCCCGGCCGCCGCCGCAAAGCGACCGGGCCCCTCCCGCTCGAGGTGCTGGATCACAACGAGCTCGCCCATGGCAGCGGCTGGGGGAACGACCGCCCTATTCCAACCGGGTGATCACGCCCATGCGGCGCAGCCAGCGGTTCACCCGCCTGCGCAGACGCGGCGGCACCTCCTGCAGCAGCTGCCCCAGCTCCAGGGCCGCCAGGCGGTGCAGGGCCCGCACGTCCACCCGCCAGAGGGCCTCGGCCTCACGGATCAGGCGCGCCCAGGTGCGCACGTTCTGCCAGCGCCGGATCCGCACCTGGGGCGGATCGGGCCGCATCCATTCCCCGGAGGGTTCGATTCCGCTGGCCATGGATGCGGAGCTGAGCGGGGGTTCACTTCTTCAGGTTGTGGGTTCGGGGCGGTTTTGTCCGCAACTCCCCACCGAGCTTCGGAGATCGGTACCAAATCCGTTCAGGGCAAGCTCAGAGCCCCCTCAGGCACTCCGGCGCTGGACCGGCCGTCTGGCGGCGGAGGAGGGCTGCTCCTCCCCGGCCAGATCCACCGGCTGCACGGGGAAGTCGAGGGCTTCGGCCTCGCGGGCGCTGAGCCGGCGCGTCCAGGCGCCCGGCACCGGATCGTTCCAGCGGAAGCCGGCCTCCTTGGCCCGGTGCCGCTCGGCGTAGTCGAGCCGGGCGCGGTAGAGGTGGCGGGGTTCGAGGGCCGCTGCCAGCAGGCCCTCAAGATCGCGGCAGCGCTCGAACACCTGGGCCAGGTAGATGCAGTCGGTGAGGGCCCGGTGGGCCGCCCAGACCGGCACCCCGTGGGCCAGGGCCAGGGCCGACACCGAGGGGTTGGTCCGCAGGCGCAGCTCCGCGGGCCAGCGGATGTCGTCCATCGAGCAGATCCAGGGCCGCTCCAGGGGCGGCAGCGGCCCCTGGCCGAACCACTGCCGATCGAAGGCGGCGTTGTGGGCCAGGAGCGCATCGCAGGCCTCCACCAGGGCCAGGAAGCACTGCAGCCCCGCCTGCCAGGGCTGCTCGAGGCGGCTCACGGCCGCATCGATGCCGTTCACGGCCTGGGCCGGATTGTCCGGGCAGGGCAGCAGGAAGGACACCTGGCTGAGCACCGAGCGGCTGGGCACGTGGAAGAGCACGGCGCCCACCTCGATGCAGTGGCCCTCGCGGGGCGAGAGGGCCGTGGTTTCGGTGTCGAGGATCAGCAACCGCTCCGGGCAGGCGGGCAAGGAGTTCTCCTTCGCCTCGGGCACGCAGGCGGGCTCGCCCGGCGCCGAGTTCACGGTTGGCAGGGCTTCCTGCGGCTCAGGCTCTCTCTGCTCTGCCTCAGGTGCTTCAGCGGCTGCGTGCACTGCCTCATCTGCCTCAGCGGGTGCGTGCACGGCCGCCGCCTCGGCCACCTCCGGCTCCTGCTGCTCCTGCCGTCCGGCCGCCTCGGCCGCCTCGGCCGCCGCCAGCTCCAGCAGGCTCAGCTGGGCGTGTCTGTTGCCGGGGTTGGGTTGCGACTCCATCACCGCCCTGCTTGCCCCCCCATCGTCTCAGCTGCAGCCCTAGGGTTCGCTCTGCCTGCCCCGGTGTCTTGGCCCGTCCCCTCGCCCCCGGCGACCGCGCCCCCCGCATCGCCCTCCCCGACCAGAGCGGCGTGGAGCGCTGCAGCGACCAGCTGGGCGGCAAGGCCCTGGTGCTGTTCTTCTATCCCAAGGACGACACCCCGGGCTGCACCATGGAGGCCTGCGCCTTCCGCGACAGCTTCGCCGATCTGCAGGAGCTCGGCGCCGAGGTGTGGGGTGTGAGCGGCGACGATGCCGCCAGCCACCGCCGTTTCGCCGAGCGCCACCGGCTTCCCTTCCCCCTGCTGGTGGATGCCGGCAACCGGCTGCGGGAGGCCTTCGGGGTGCCCCGCGCCCTGTTGCTGCTTCCGGGCCGGGTCACCTACGTGATCGACGGCGACGGGGTGATCCGGCACGTGTTCAACAACCTGCTGGACGGCCCCGCCCACCGGGCTGAGGCCCTCGCGGCCCTGCGGCGGTTGCAGGCCGGCTGAGGGCAGGCGCGGCCATGCTCCGCTGGCAGCAACGCGACGATCTCTGGCTGGTGGAGCCCGATGGACCACCGCGCGGGCTGATCGAGTTCATCGGCGGCAGCTATCTGGCCGCCACCCCCCAGCTGAGCTATCGGCGTCTGCTGGAGGTCCTGGCCAAGCGTGGCTGGCGCGTCCATGCCTGGAGCTACGTGCCCGGCTTCGACCACCAGAGCCAGGCCAACGCCGCCTGGCGCCGCTTCCGAAGCGAACGGTGCGCGCCGGACAACCCCAGCGGTGAACCTCTGCTCCGCCTGGGGCACAGCCTCGGCTGCAAGCTCCATCTGCTGGCACCGGATGGCGGCCGCGGCGGTTCCGGGCTTGTGGCCCTGAGCTTCAACAACTTCTCCGCCGAACGCTCCGTGCCGCTGCTGGCGGAACTGGGTCAGCAGTTCAACTTCCGGAGCGAATTCAGCCCCTCACCCCAGGAAACCCTGGAACAGGTGCGCCGCTGCTACCAGCAGCCGCACAACCTGCTGGTGCGGTTCCAACGGGACGGCATCGATCAGAGCCGCCGCCTGCTGGCGGTGCTGCAGGAGCGATCGGCCGATCACTCCACACTGCTGGAGCTGCCCGGAGACCACCTGACCCCCAGCAGTGCCGGACTGCGGCGCCAGCTGCTTGGCGACTGGGCCGACGACCCTGCGCGGCAACGCGCCGTGGAGCAGATCGCCGCAGCGATCGATCGCTGGTTCTGACGGGCTGCCCGATGCCTGGGCACAATCAAGGGAGATCCCCCTGCTCCCGCGGCGTGGAGCGACCGGTGCCAGGCCATGGTTGCCACATACCCAGCACTTCGCCCCGAAGCGTCTGCTCAGCCGAAGAGCTGGGTGCGCGTGGGGGCCTCCAACCTCGGCGATGAGCACGAGGCCCTGGAACAGGCCCTGACGGCTCTGGACCTGGCGCACGTGCCGCAGCTGCTGATGGTCTTCGCCGCACCGCGCTTCGACCTCGAGCAGCTCGCCGCCACGCTGAGCGAACGCCTGCCGGACTGCGCGCTGATCGGCTGCACCACCTCCGGTGAAATCGCCGCGGGCAGCGCCCTCACCCAGTCGCTGGTGCTCTGGGCGCTGGGGGGCACGGGGGTGCGGGTGAGCACGGGCTGCGGCGGGAGCGATGGCCAGGGTCTGCGCCAGGCGGCCATGCAGGCCGCCGGCTGTCTCGAGCGGCTGGAGCGGCGCCGCAATACGGTGTTGGTGCTCCTGTCCGATGGCCTCGGCGGTGATCAGATGGAGGTGGTGCGCGGCGCCTATGACGCCGCCAACATCGATGTGCCGCTGGTGGGCGGCTGCGCCGGTGACTATCTGGCGATGCGACAGACCCGCCAGCTGCACGGCCGCCGCGTGATGAGCGGAGCGGTGGTCGCCGCCGCCATCAGCTCCGACCGCCCCCTCGGGGTCGGCGTCAGCCATGGCTGGACTCCGGCCAGCGAGCCCATGCTGGTGACCCAGAGCCGCAGCACCCTGCTCTCCTCACTCGATAATCAGCCGGCCCTGGATGTCTACCTCAACTTCTTCGATCCTCCCCAGGCCGTGCGGGAGGACCCCCAGGCCTTCGCCGACTTCGCCGCGGTGCACCCGATCGGCATTCGCCGGCGCGATCGGATCGAGATGCGACACATCACCGGCTTTGATCCCGCCCTGCGGGCTCTGGTGATGGTGGCGGAGGTGCCGCAGGGAGCCCTGGCCTTCCTCACGGAAGGCGATTCCAAATCCGTACTGGAAGCTGCAGCCGATTCGGCGACTTCGGCCGTCAGTGCCCTCGGCGATGCCGCACCAGCCGGTCTTCTGCTGTTCGACTGCGTTTCACGCCGCTCCATCTTCGGCGATCGCCACGTGCAGGAGGAAACCGAGCTGATCGCCCGCTGCTGTGACGGGGCTCCGATGGCTGGCTTCTATACCTACGGCGAAATCGCCCGCACCAAGGGATCCGGCGGTTTTCACAACCAGACCCTGGTGACGCTGGCGATCGGTTGATGGAACCGTCCTGGTCACTGCACCTGCTCTCCGAGATCCTCTCGGCCTTCTCCACCGACGATCCCGAGAACCTGCGCAATGTGGTGAACCGGGTGGCCGAATCGGTGGAGGCTGAGGTGGCCGCCATTCTCGGACCGGAGGGCATCAGCTGGGGCATCGGCCTGGCACGGGAGGAACGCGCCAGGATCCCGGAACTGGCCACCAGCAAGCCCGCCTCGATCACGATCGGAGCAGGGACCCTGCACACCACCTGGGCACCGCTGGGCGGCAGCAACGTCCTGCTGGTGGGCCGGCTGGCTGAACCCTTTGATCTGGAGGAACGCTCGCTCCTGCGGGCGATGGCACGCAGCATCGAACTGTCTCTGCGCATGCTCGAGGCGATCTCCTCGGAACGGCAGGCCCGGCGGGATGCCTCCCACCAGGCCACCCACGATCCCCTCACCGGCCTGCCCAACCGCCTGCTGGTGCTGGAGCGACTCTCGAGCTGGATCCACCGTCCCTCCAACGACGGTGCAGCCCGCACCGCCGTGCTGTTCATCGACATCGACCGGTTCAAGTGGGTCAACGACGCCCATGGCCACGCGGCCGGCGACGAGCTGCTGATGCACATCAGCCGTGTGCTGCAACAATCCGTCCGCCGCGATGATCTGGTGGGTCGCCTTTCCGGCGATGAATTCATCATCATCACCCGCACGAGCAGCCCTGAGGCGGCCTCGGAACTGGCTCGACGCATCATCGCCGCGATCCGCCGACCGATCCGGGTGTCGGGCACCGAGCTGAGCCATTCCGCCTCGGTCGGCATCAGCTTCATCACGCCGGACGACACCGCCTCCTCGGTGATCGAAAACGCCGACATGGCGATGTATCGCGCCAAGGCCCTCGGGCGTGGTCGCCACGCCCTGTTCCATCCGAGCATGCGCGAGGAGGCCCGGCAGCGGCTGGCGATGGAGGAGGCCCTGCAGCATGCGGTCGGCAACGGCGAGATCATCGCCTACCTCCAACCGATCGTGCAGCTGCAGGAGCGCCAGCTGGTGGGATTCGAGGCCCTGGCGCGGTGGAACCATCCCCAGATGGGCCTGCTGGCACCGGGCACTTTCATCGCTGCTGGGGAGGAGAGCGGCCTGATCGAGGAGATCGATCTGCGGGTGATGGCCATGGCCTGCCATGCCGTGGGGACCTGGCAGCATCGTCAGGGCCTGCACCAGCTGCGTCTGTCGGTCAATGTGTCGGCGCGCACCCTCGGTGCCGTCGATCTGGTGGAGCGAATCCAACCGATTCTGGAGAACAGCGGCATTGATCCGGCGCAGCTGTATCTGGAGATCACCGAAACCTCTCTCGTGGATGACATCCAATCGATCGCCAGCACGATGGATGGCCTGCGGCAGCTGGGCCTCAAGCTGGCGATCGACGATTTCGGGACCGGCTACTCCTCACTGCTCTATCTCAAACGCTTCCCGGTGGGATTGCTCAAGATCGATCAGTCGTTCGTGGCCGATCTCGGATGCGATCCTGAGGACGAAGCGATTGCCCAGGCGATCATCTCCCTGGCGGGAGCCCTGGGGCTCCGGGTCGTGGCCGAGGGCGTCGAGACGGACACCCAGGAGGCGCGGCTGATCGAGTACGGCTGCGACTTCGGCCAGGGTTACCTCTACGGAAAACCGCAGACGATCACCGAGAGCGAACGGGTGCTGATCAAACCCGGCCCGATGGCCAGGCAAAGGGTGCAGGGCGTCAGCGGTTGAATCGCGGGTGGGCTGACGCCACGCAGACCACGCCTCTGCCTCTGACGACGACGGAGCCGCCGGCTCAGAGGCGCAGGGCATCCAGCACCGAGCGGTCCTCCAGGGTGGAGGTGTCGCCGCTCACCTCCTGGCCGGAGGCCAGGGCCCGCAGCAGCCGGCGCATGATCTTGCCGCTGCGGGTCTTGGGCAGGGCATCGGTGAAGCGGATCTCATCCGGGCGGGCGATCGGTCCGATCTCCTTGCCCACGTGGCCCTTCAGCTCGGCCATCAGGGGGGCATCGCCGGTGCGGCCGCCCTCCAGGGTCACGAAGGCCACCACGCCCTCCCCCTTGAGGTCGTCGGGCCGGCCCACCACCGCCGCCTCCGCCACGGCGGGGTGGCTCACCAGGGCGCTCTCGATCTCCATCGTGCCGAGGCGATGGCCGCTCACGTTGATCACGTCGTCGACGCGGCCCATCACCCAGAAGTAGCCGTCGCCGTCGCGGCGGGCGCCGTCGCCGGCGAAGTAGAGCAGGGAGCCGTCGGCGGGGCGGATCTCCTCCCAGTAGCTGCGGCGGAAGCGATCAGGATCGCCGTGCACCGTGCGCATCATTCCCGGCCAGGGCCGGCGCACCACCAGGAAGCCCCCCTGGTCGGGCCCCTGGGACACCCCCTCGTGGTCCACGATATCGGCGGAGATGCCGGGGAGGGGCAGGGTGGCCGAGCCCGGCTTGGTGGGGGTGGCTCCGGGCAGGGGACTGATCATCACGCCGCCCGTCTCGGTCTGCCACCAGGTGTCCACCACCGGGCAGCGGCCGCCGCCGATCACCTCCCGGTACCACATCCACGCTTCCGGATTGATCGGTTCCCCCACGGTCCCCAGGATCCGCAGGGTGCCCATGTCGTACTGATCCGGCACGGCGCGGCCGCCCTTCATGAAGGCCCGGATCGCGGTGGGGGCGGTGTAGAAGATCGTGACGCCGTGCTTCTCGATCACCTCCCAGAAGGCGCCGGGCTTGGAGGGCCGGGGCGCCCCCTCGTACATCACGGTGGTGGCGCCGTTGGAGAGGGGGCCGTAGACGATGTAGCTGTGGCCGGTGATCCAGCCCACATCGGCGGTGCACCAGTGGATGTCGTCTTCCCGCAGATCGAAGATCCAGCGGAAGGTGAGGTGGGCCCAGAGGTTGTACCCCGCCGTGGTGTGCACCACCCCCTTGGGCTTGCCGGTGGAACCGGAGGTGTAGAGCACGAACAGCCGGTCCTCGCTGTCCATCGGCTCGGCGGGGCAGTCGGGGCTCTGGGCCTCCACCAGATCGTGCCACCAGCGGTCGCGCCCCTCGTCCATGGCGCACTCCTGGCCGGTGCGGCGCACCACCAGCACGTGCTCCACGCTGGGGCAGGCGCCACCGGCCAGGGCCTCGTCCACGGCGGGCTTGAGGGCCACGGCCTTGTCCTTGCGGAAGCCGCCGTCGGCGGTGATCACCGCCCGGGCCTGGCCGTCGATCAGCCGGTCCCGCAGGGCATCGGCCGAGAAGCCGCCGAACACCACCGAGTGGGGGGCGCCGATCCGGGCGCAGGCCAGCATGGCGATGGCCGCCTCCGGCACCATCGGCATGTAGAGCGCCACCAGATCCCCCTTGCCGATCCCGAGGGACCGCAGGGCATTGGCGGCCCGGCAGACCGCCGCGTGCAGTTCCCGGTAGGTGAAGCGGCGCGTGTCCCCGGGCTCCCCTTCCCAGATCAGGGCCGTCTTGTCGGCCCGGGGGCCGTCGAGGTGGCGGTCGAGGCAGTTGGTGGAGAGGTTGGTGCGCCCGCCCTCGAACCAGCGGGCGAAGGGCGCATCGCTCCAGTTCAGCACCGTGTGGAAGGGCTCGAACCAGTGCAGGTGCTCCCGGGCCTGCTCGGCCCAGAAGGTGTCGGGGTCAGCGTCGATCCGCTCCACCAGGGCCCGGTAGGCCTCCAGGCTGCCGATCTCCGCGGAGGCGGCCAGCTCGGGCGGCGGCGGAAACAGCCTGCCTTCCCGCAGCACCGATTCGATCGTGGCCTCGCTCATTGCCCCAACGGATCCCTGCGGGGCATTCAAGCCAGCGGCCCGGCCCGGCCGCCGCAGGTGACACGCTTGTTCAAGCCGGATCGGTGCGGCGGAGTGCCGGCCCCGCATTCCCGGATGGGGGCAGATTCCTGGAGGTTCTGCGGGGGCTGATGGAGAGGTGCCGCTGCATGCGGGCCTGCGGGTGCCGCAGGCGAGGATGGCCCCATGTGCCTGCCCGCCGCCTGCCTCTTCGACCTGGACGGTCTGCTGCTGGATACCGAGCCCCTGCACGGCCAGGCCTGGAGCGAGGCGGCCCGCCGGTTCGGCGCCGAGCTGAGCAACCAGCAGCTGCGCCAGCTCCAGGGCCGCCGCCGGCTCGACTGCGCCGAGCAGGTGCGCCGGCTGCTGCCCCGGCCGGTGAGCGTGGAGGAGCTGCTGGCGGTGCGTCAGCCGATCGCCGAGCGGCTGCTGGTGGCGGCCCCGGCCATGCCCGGCGCCGAGGATCTGGTGCGCCGCTGCCATCAGCTCGGCATCCCCATGGCCCTCGCCACCAGCAGCGCCGCCGCCTCGGTGGCCCTCAAGGCCGCGCCCCATCCCTGGCTGGCCCTGATCGGGGAGCGGATCCACGGGGATGATCCGGAGCTCCACCGCGGCAAGCCCGCGCCCGACATCTTCCTGCTGGCCGCCCGCCGCCTCGGGGTGCCGAGCAGCGCCTGCTGGGCCTTCGAGGATTCCCTGGCGGGCTGCCGGGCCGCCCTGGCGGCGGGCTGCCGGGTGCATGTGCTGCCGCCGCCCGGGGAGGAGGGGGAGGGCTACCCTCCGGAAGCGGTGCGGCTGTCCTCCCTGGCCGAGGTGGTGCTCCCCGCTTGAGGAGTCCTCCCCGCTGGAAGCGCCTCGGCCGGCTGCTCTCCCCTGCGGTTCTGCTGCCGGCCGCCCTGGCCCTCGGGCTTCTTCAGCAGCAGGGTTTGCTCTCCACCGGCCCCTCCATGGTTCTGTCCTCCTTTCCGGTTCTGCAGAGGAGGGGCGCCCTGTTCAGCACCCACCGCGATCGGGAGGCCCGCGGTTGCTCCTGGAGCTACTGGTATCTGCAGCACAGCAAGAAGGTGTGGTTCCGGGTGCCGGATACCGAGCGGAACCGCACCCTGCAGCCGGTGTTCAGCTACCGCGGCCAGCCGATCCTCCACGTGAGCGAGGCCCGGCGGCTGGAGCGCTCGCCCCGCTACGCCCGCCGCACGCCCGTGCTCTGGGGCGACTACGTGGGCAGCGGCTGGGGTACGGGGCCGCAGGGCACCACCCTCTTCCTCGAGCTCTGGACCCGCTGGACCTGGCTGCATCCGGAGGCCTGCGGCCACCCTGAACAGTTCAGCGTGGACCTCTTCGACACCCCTCCCGGCCAGCCCACCGATGATCCCCTGGCCCAGGCCACTTCCTCTGGCGAGGCTCAGCCCAGGGGGCACTCCAGCAGCAGCAGATTTCCCCCCTCGCTCAGGGGCTGATAGCGGATCGTCCAGCCGAAGTCCCGCTGCAGCTTCTGCAGGATGATCAGGCCCCAGTGGGCCTCCCGATCGGCGTCCACCGTCTGCTCGCGCCAGGCGGCCTCCAGGTCGAAGGGGGGGCCGTGGTCGCGGATGGCGAGGCGAAGGCAGCCGGGCTCCACCGCCATGCTCACCCCCACCTCCGGCGGGGGATCCAGCGGCGCGTGGGCATGGCGCACGGCGTTGGTGAAGCCCTCCACCAGGGCCGTCTGGGCCTGGACCCACACCATCTCGTCGATGCGGCCCGGCCGCCGCTGCTCGAACCACTCCAGCAGGGCGGGCATGGCGTCGAGGTTGCTGCTGAACGTGGCCCCCGCTTCTCCCTCTCGATCCTGCATGGCTCAGGCGGCTCCCGAGCGCTTGCTGAAGATCACGGCGAAGGTGCGCACGATCAGGCGGAGGTCGTAGCCGAAGCTCCAGTTCTCCTGATAGCGGAGATCCATGCGGATCACATCCTCGAAATCGAGCACCTGGGAGCGGCCGTTCACCTGCCACTCTCCCGAAAGGCCCGGTCGCACGTCCAGCCTCTGCCAGTTGGGCACCGCGTAGCGGTCCACCTCGTCGGGGGTGGGGGGCCGGGTGCCGATCAGGCTCATGTCTCCCATCAGCACGTTCCAGAACTGGGGGATCTCATCGAGGCTGGTGCGCCGGAGGAAGCGACCCACCCGGGTGATGCGGGGATCGTTCTTGTTCTTGAAGAACGCTCCGCTGGCTTCGTTCTGCACGCTGCTGCGCAGCGCCTCGGCGTTCACCACCATCGAGCGGAACTTCCACAGGCGGAAGCGCCGCCCCATCCAGCCCAGCCGCACCTGGCTGAACAGGATCGGCCCCGGGCTGTCCAGCCGGATCGCCAGGGCGATGAAGGGAAAGAGCAGGGCCGTCACCGCCAGGCCGAGCAGGGCCCCCACGATGTCCAGCAGCCGCTTGGGCACCGAGCGCACCGAGGGATGGGTGACCGCGGAGCGTTCCTTGGTGTTCACCGCCTGGGCCGGGTTCACCGCTTCGGTGCCGGCCACCACGGGGATCGCCTCCTCCAGTCCCGCCAGGGAGAGGGCGAGCTTCACCTGGGCGCCGGCGCTCCAGGCCACCAGCGGGATCGAGCGGGCGCGGGCCTGCTTGAGGTTGGTGATCAGCGACCCCAGGCCGCTGCTGTCGATCAGTTCGGTGCGGCTGAAATCGAGCACCACCTGTCTGGTTTCGGGATGGCGCGGCAGCTCCTGCTCGAGGCACTGGCGGAAGGGGATCGCCTCCTGCACGGTGAAGCGCCGCGGGAAGGAGAGCAGCAGCACGCCGCGGTGATGGCTCAGCTGCACCCCGGGGGCCGCCGGCGGCGAGGGCTGGGGGGTGGGGCGGTTCATGGGCGGCCTCCGGCGGGGAAACGTTCCTCGAGGCGCCGGCAGACCGCCCGGGCCGCCGCCACGGAGAGGTCGCTGATCGACAACTTGCGCGGTTCGGCGCAGAAGCGCACCAGATCGGCGGGGCCCCAGGCGATCGGCACGCCCATGGAGGCCATCGCGTGGGCGAGCTCCACCTGGTGGTCGTCCACGTGCTCGCGGTAGCGCTGGCTGCGCGGCACCAGGATGAAAGGAGTGTCCATGGCATCGAGCAGCAGCACGGTGCCTTCGCCGCAGTGGGCCACCACCACCCGTGCCTGTTCGATCAGGGAGCGGAAATCGGCCTCGCGCACCATCCGGTACACCTTGGCGCCGGCCGGCAGCACCGTGCAGGTGCCGTACTGCACCACCACCTCCTCCCCCAGCAGGTCGGCCTCCAGCAGCTGGTCGATCCAGTGCATCAGCCGATCGAAGGGGAATTTCTCGGTTCCCACCGTCACCAGGATCATCGCTGGGCCTCCTGCGCGGGCTCGATCGGGCTGCCGGCGCTGCTGATCAGCTCGGCGCGGGGATGGCGGGCCTGCAGCTGGGGCCAGTGCACGTAGAGCACGTCCAGAAACGGAAGCACCAGGCGGGCCGAGAGGCTGAGGGTTTCCACCCGGGTGATCGATTCCACGAACACGGTGCGGTGGCCCAGCAGCTTGCCGAGGATCAGAAAGGGCACCGCCACGCCCGCCCCGGTGGAGAGGATCACATCCGGCCGCTGGCGGCGCAGCACCTTCCAGGAGAGCAGGGCATTGCGCAGCAGGTTGGGCAGGTTGCGGTTGGTGGGGCTGTAGGCCCAGATCACCTCTTCAGCGGCCAGGGCAGCCCGGGTGGTGGGGGTGTCGAAGCTCACCCAGAACCGCTGGTGATGGCTCCAGAAGGACTCCAGCTGGAAGAGCCCCTTGAAATGGCCACCGGAGGAGCACACGAGCAACAGATTCATCCGCTCACACCCCACGCCCAGAACCGGAGCCGCCGCCGCCCTGGCGCCGTGCCCGCACACCGATCCTGAGCCGCTGCATCACGCCGGTGATCCGCATCATGGTGTTCTCGAGCAGCCTAAAGAGGGAGGCCGGCAGCAACAGGCCGCAGTAGCCGGCTGCCAGGGTGATGGTCGTGCGCAGGGGCTCCTCCAGCAGCAGCCGGGGGTAGGAGCGGATCGCCCGGTGCACCAGGCGCACCCCGGTGCGGGGTTCCCGCTCCCGGATCGCCCGGCGGGCCAGGTAGCGCAGCTGGTAGCCGAGGGCCCTCTTGCCATGGCGCGCGATCACCTCCGGCGCGTAGGTGGCGGTCTTGTCGAGAACCCGCTGCCAGCTGGCGAACTGCTTCTCCACATTCGCCGAGAGGCCGCCGCTGTTCACCCGGTAGAGGGTGAGCGGCTCGCCGATGCCCTCGATCCGCCAGGAGGTCTGCAGGGCGATGCGGATCCAGCATTCGATGTCCTCCGACTGGCGGAAGCTGTCGTCGAACCAGTAGCTCTCTGGGGTGCCGTAGAGGTTCGCCTCGAAGCGGATGCCGTCAAGCACCTCGCGGCGGATCACCACGCAGGAGCCGTTGCTGATCGGGTTGCGGCAGAGGATCAGCTCCGGCGTGATGTTCTGCAGGGTGGGTGTCTGGTAGATGCCGAGCGGCCGGCTGTTCTCATCGATGAAGGCCGAGCAGGAGTAGCTCACCCCCACTTCCGGGTGGCTGCGCAGGTGCTGCACGTGCCGCTCGATCTTCTCGGGCCTCCAGAGATCGTCGCTGTCGAGGAAGGCCACGATCGCTCCGTTGGAGGCGCGGATGCCGCTGTTGCGCGCTCCGGCCAGGCCGCGGTTGCGCTGGCGGATCACCCGCAGGCGCGGATCCTGCACCTGCTCCACCAGCGCCACGCCTTCGTCGGTGGAGCCGTCGTCGACCACGAGGATCTCGAGGTTGCGGTAGCTCTGCGCCAGCACCGAATCGAGGCTCTCCCGCACGGTGGCGGCGGAGTTGTAGAGCGGCATCACCACGGACACCAGCGGAGGGGCTTGCGGCGGTGCGCCCTGGGGGGCCGGCGCGGAGGGTGGAGGGGCAGTCACGGGATCGGGGCGGGACGGGAAGGGCAGCAGGGTGCGGAGACGGTGGAGCAGCAGCCGGCCGAGCACCGCCACAGCGGTGGCGAGGCTGCGGCGCGGCTGCCGGAGCAGCCGCCGCCAGTCGGAGCGGAGGGCCCGGATCAGAAAGTCCGCCCCCTGGGCGGGATCGCCCCGCAGGCGCAGGGAACGGCGGGCCAGGTAGCGCAGGTGCACCGCCTGGGCGGAGGCGAATTCCCGTTCCACCAGATCGGGCGCGTAGCGCCGGGCCTCGCCGATCAGCCGCAGCCAGCCGTGCTCCATGCGCTCCAGGCTGGAGGAGAGGCCCCCTTCGGAAGTGCGGTAGTAGGTGAGCACCCGCTCGATCGGCTCGATCCGCCAGCGCCCATCGCAGGCCACCCGCAGGAGCCATTCGAGATCCTCCGAATAGCTCATCTCCTCCACGAATCCCCCCACGGCCTCGAACACCTCCCGGCGCAGCACCCAGTTGGACGTGGTGGTGGTGGGGTTCTCGCAGAGCAGGTCTGCAGGCCGCAGGGGCAGCTTCGGGTGGGAGGCCACAAGGCCGGTGGTCCGGCCGGCGGGGGTGAGGAACTCCACCCGGGCGAAGCTCACCCCCAGGCCGGGATCGGAGTGGTGACGCTCCACATGGGCGAGCAGCTTGTCGGGATGCCAGAGGTCGTCGGCGTCGAGGAAGGCGATCAGGGGGGCGCGGCCGGCGGCGACACCGCGGTTGCGCGCGATCGAAACACCGGCGTTGGCCTGGCGCAGCAGCCGGATCCTGGGGTCGCTGCGGGCCCTCTCGGCCACGAGGGCGGCGCTGGCGTCGGTGGAACCGTCGTCGACGGCGATCAGCTCCCAGTTGCTGAGCGTTTGCTGCTGGACCGTGCCGAGGGTGGCCTCCAGATGGGTGGCCGCGTTGAAGACAGGCACCACGACAGAGATGTCAGGACATTCTGTTTCCTCCCTTGGTGTCGTCACGGCTGTGGGATCAGATCTGAGTGTTTGTCCTGAATTCGAAAGAGTTGTGTTCTCACTGATGCTCAGGAGAACCTGCGCAGGATGCGCTTCAAGCGGCCGCAGAGTGTGATTCGGACCATGCGGAAGCGCTTACGGTAATAGTTGAACTGGTTCAGCGTTGGAGGTACCCCTTCCTGATAGAACTGAAGACCTTTTGATGGAAAGATCCTGCTCTTCCAGTCCCCCGAGCCAACGTGCTTGAACTGTGCATGGCCCAAAATGGATTGCAGCTTTGCTTTGATTTGATCGGGTGTTCGATAGGAGTAGTGCCGATTGAATATTCGCTCTGAGCAGACCTTTGTCAAGCCGTTCGGCCACTGAGGAGCGATATCTTCCTCCCATGCCAAGTCCCTTTGATTTCGAAAGAAGCGGTATTCCCTCCAGTTGATTGAATAAAATCTACGCCTCTCGGTGATTGGGGTGTCCTTCGCCTCTTTCTCGATATCCCAGTTCTTGTAATCAGAATCCGTGTAATAGAACTGCAGCTGCCATGCGGTCACGAAATCTGCATGTTCGCGGTTGGCTTTCTCGAGTACGGGCCGTGGGTCCCCCACCACGAATTCATCCGCATCCAACCGCAGCCACCAATCCTGATCCGATAATTCCTGATGATGGTTGTTGTAGATGATTGAGCGCATTCCATCCCGGAATACCTCTGTGATCTGCCCTTCAATCACGATTTGCTCGTGATGCTGGGCTAGATCATTCACGATCTCCCAGGTGCCGTCTGTACTGCCATTATCGAGAATAAAGATCCTGTCGCAGAACTGCAGGGCATGCTTCAGGCAGTCTGCGATGACATCCGCTTCATTCTTGATCAGACAGATTGCGTAGATTTTCACGGGCACTGTGGGGCAGTGTAAGGGGAAGCAAAGGGGTGATCCGTGAAGGCGAATGGCGCTCAGGTCAACGCGCTCAGCTCAAAGAGGAATCCGGCGCTTCCATGGTCTCATGCCCCAGAGAACTGGACTCTGCATCCTGGGAGTTTTTCACTGCCTGGTTCCGCTGCTCCAGGGGCGGCCTTCTGCTGTGGATGCTGATCTGCGGCTTGTCTGGATGATTTCCTGCTGGTGATGAACAATGAATCGGCTACGACCACCTCCCTGCCTGTCTGCAACGACTTGGTGGGGTGCTGATCAGCAGGAGCTTGTTCGGCCGGAATCACCGCTGCTGTGGTCTGGATCCCGCTGTGGTGCGTGGATCGGAGCAGCCAGACTGATCTGACAAACATCGGCAGAGCGTCTTGAGGAACTCGATCAACACTTGTTCTGCACTCTGAAGCACAACAGGGAAACAGTGGCTTGTCTTGGTGCACACTGCAATGGAGTGCAGAGCACCACGAGTATTGGCGGTGTCAGGAAAACAGCATCCAGTTCCGCACGATGATCGCCTGAGTCGCCTATATCTGGAGATGTCTTTTGTGAATCATCGGAGCAATATCTGCCCAATGCTCAGTCATCAATTCGTGCTGACCAACCTGGCTCTTGATCAACACCTGATGAGCAAGGCCCTACTCATCAAGTCAATAGAGAATTCATGGGTGGTTGTAATCCTGAGAACCACCAGGCTGTTGAGCTTCCTCTCGGCTATCATCCTTCTATTGGAAAGATGGAGTGGGAACGCATCTCTCCAAGCCGATCTCTCTTGGGCATGGTTTGCTGCTTGTGGAAATGCCAGCGGAAACGAAGCTGATGGTTTCGCTTGATGGTAGATGGTAGATGGCGGCGGAAAGAATCCCAAAGCCAAGAATCACGCTCGAGCAATCCTGTTTTGGTGTTGATCAGGATCTAAGTCGAACGCAACATTCGCCGAAGTTTGCCCTTTACCATTTCGAAGGTGGGGATAGAGCGGACAAACTTCTGATAGGCAGCTGCTACTCCCAGGAGTTTGGCAGGCCGCTGACAGGCAAATGCGGTTCGATCCAAGAATTCAAACCACCGGTCTTTGAAGTTGGCGTCATAGTCGGCATGCCAGGGCTTCACTTTCCCTAAGAAGTGGATAATTCCGTCTGAGAAGCCAGGATCGGCTTTGCCCTTGGACGTATTCCATTTCGGATCGAGAGTTAACCAATCATCGGCTAACACCATATTCAGAGCATCCTGATCCATCTGGTCGAGCAAATCATGCTGTTCTTCCGCAACGCGCAAAGCCCTCGCTTGGATCTCACGATCTCTCCAGGCATCAAGATCCATCACAATAACGCCAGAGTTAAAGTAACGAAGAGAATTCTCTAATTTCAGTTTGTCTCGCAGGCGCTGCTGTTGTTCTGGCGTGGCAATGCCACCATCAATCACACAGGCACTGGATTTTCCTTGAAGATCAAGATCTTGCAGGCTCCTTAAGTCCGAACAAACAAGCAGGTCCGTATCCAAGTAGATACACCGGGATAGGTCGTGTAGATATTCTGGAATGAAGAAGCGAGCATAGGGAGATTTACTTTTGACGAGCAGAGTGGTTCGAAAGCCACTCAACTGTTCAAGATCAAAATCAAAGAACTTTACGATACCGAGATTATTCGTCTGCCAAGAATTGGTGAGCTGCTGTTTGTCCTCTATGGATAGATCAACGCTGATAACATAAACGTTGAGGACTGTGCTGCAGGTTTCCAGTGCGGAGCGAACGGTGACTGCTGCCCCCCATACATAGTTCGCTGTTGCCACGATAACTATGTTTACCATTGAGCATCTGATGGTCTTGCTTCCTCACCTTAGCGAAGCACGTTGATTCAGGGCCGCCATCATGGCCGATTACCGGAAAAATCCTGCTCTTCCTTCAGGAAACCTTCCATTGCTCCTGTCTACTCCCACGCCAGCCGAGCCATGGACTGCGAGGGGTTCTGGCAGTGGAGGCACCGCAGGGCACGAGCAAGGCTGGCAGACCAAGCCAGGTGGATTCCGAGAATGGATGTTCTCATTTCAGGTCTTGGAGAGAATCTCTCGGAGATCATCATGATCCTTCACTCCTGTGATGACCTATCTGCTCCTTGGTGTCCTCCACGCTATCTGCCAATGAATCCGCAAAAAGTCCTGATTCTTCGAGCCAATCCAAAGTCTTTGTTAGATCACATTGCTGACGTGATCCTGCGAGCACACAGTGAGGAACTCTTTGTTTGATGGATTCTCAAGCGGTCTTTTCTTTCTTGATCTTCCCGCCATCTTTACCTTTGTTGATTGTTTTGCCTTTGTTGATTTTTTACTGATGTGAAAAAGGAGTCAACTCTTTGCAGTCCTGAGTCGCTCTAGGATCTATCCATCAGTCATTTCAGGCTTATACTATTGCCTCTATGCGATCTTTTCTGAGTAGGTTCTTGCCCATCAGTACATAGATTGGCTGAAGTGTGAGATGGGCTGCAGCGACTGAGACTGCAACGCCCAGGATACCCCAACGCGTGCCAATCAAGATGGCAATGGTCAACGCAATCGTGAAGGCAATGTTCCAATTGAGATCGACTTGTGGCAATCCTACTGCCCTAAAAAGCATCGATGCAGCATTGGCAAAAGGCCGCGAAATGGCAGAGATGCAAATCAGAATCAGGATTGGTATGGCTCCATCCTCTACCCATTTATGTCCGAAGACAATGGGAACGTAGAGTGGTGCCAAGCTACACTGAATCACAACCAACGGTACCATTACTTTGGCAATCGTGATGAGATTCTTGTTGAATCTCTGGTTTAGTTGCGCAGGAATGCTGCGCACATCGCAAAAGTCTGAATAGAGTGAAACAGAAAGGGCGCTGATCACGCTCATGCTGAGTCCAAGGCCAGCATTGAATGCAAAGTAATACACCCCTAAAGCCTTCAGGCCGATCATTCGACCAATCAAGAGGTAGTCTACGCTCTCGCGAAATGTATTGAGCAATTCCACCCCAAGGATGCGACTCCCAAAACCGATGACATAAGACCAGCGCTTCAACGTGAACGTGCGTGCTGGTCGCCATGGCTCAAACCGCAACATCATGGCTACCCAGACTGGGGCTACTAGCAGTTTTGGTAGCACTATCGCCCACATCCCCCATCCCAGGAGAGCAAGGGTGCCTGTCAGGAGGTTATCGGTGACCACTGAGACCAGGTTGGTGAGGCTGAAGAATTTGAGCCTGTTCTCACGACGCACCAGCGCCGTTTGCACCATTGCAAATGGGTAGATCAGATAGCTAAAGCTCACCAATATGATCGGCAAGACTAAACTTGAATCATTGTATATTTTGCTGATTACGAATGAAGCAGCAATCTGGATCAAACACAGGCTGAGCCCGATGACCCAATTCAGGCTCCATGCGGTCTGGCATACTTCACTAAGTTCCTCATCATCAGCCTGGACAATCTTGTCTCCAATGCCATTGCGAGTAAACACGCGGACGAACTCGCTGGTCATCAAGACGATGGCTGCTAATCCATAGTCGCTGGGAGTTAAGAGCCTTGCCAGTAAGACTGTGGCTAGAAGTCGGGAAACACGGATTCCCAGTTCGCCAACATCCATCCAGCCGATGTTGCGGATGAAGCGGTCTTTGGGAATGAGACTCTTCAGTAATCCCATTAAGACTCACCAGACCGACAAGTAGATTGTTGAAATAGCGCGTGCTCATCCTGCGGCGCCCACATAAACCCGGCTGAATGGCTGCTGTCTCTGTTTCGGATCGTGCAGGCCCTGGGAGCCGTTGCCATCGAGTTGCCGATTGATTTTCTTTCCTCCATGACCACGGATAAGCGATTAAGTCTTGGTTGCACAGTCGCTTGCTTGCCCTGTTCAATGGAATAAGCAGCCAGTTCCATCCTTCTATACGTTGGCAGACTCCCTGAATTACGCATGTGTTGATGCTGTAGCGCCTCTGCCATCACTGTGATGTCCCTATTGGCTTCTATGACTGAAATTTGAGCCTTGTGGCTTGGCATAAGACATGAAAATCTCTTCGTCAGTGATTCCGTGGTGTCGGTATCGTGGAATTGCTTTCTGATCAGGAAATCTTCAGGCTGATTCTTGGCTTTTTCCTTCAGCGCTAATCTCTCCTGACTCAGATCCTGCTGCCTTCTGACCCTGAGATGCGGACTTGCCACGCCGCAGTCCGTTCCTACCCCACTGCACTTCGTCCACGCCTGGCTGTTCAGCAGGTCTCCCCAGAGGAGGCCCCTGCCTTCACACCCTTGAACAGGCTGTGCTGGACTCATGGGAGACGTCCGGCGATCGTATCGGCCAGTAGTTTTCCAGGGAGCTGATCCAGGCACCAACGGAAGTCGCTGTTGACTTGCTCTCGGATGGTGGTGTGATCGAAGCTGCGTCCAGAAGAGGCCAGGATTGCTGGCAGTTCAGTCGCAGGATTGAACTGGCTTAAATCGCATCCTGGAAGCTCAAGCCGACGACAGAGGTCACGTCCCTTGTTGGAATAATGAAGGTGGAAGGGCACGCGGCCAGCTGCCAGGGATAGGACAGCCGTATGGAACCGAACGGCAATCACGAGATCCACTAAGGAGAACAGGGCCATGGCGAGTTGCCAACTTGGCACACTCTGATCGTCCAGAAATGGATCAAAAATCTCCGTCCCCGGCGCGCCACGCTGGATTGCCTGAGCCACATCAAGATCGTTGTCTGCTCCATAGGCACGAGACTGGATCAGGATGAGTGGTTGATATCCTTGCTGCTGCAACTGTAGACTAAGCTGTGTCATCCTCTCGATGAACTGATCATTGTTGTGGCTGTACATGCTATCAAAGCCACGCACAGAAAAAACTGCAGTTCTTCCAGGATTTATGGCTTTCTGGCGCAGTATTTGTTTGACAGTCTCTGTGGCTGATGCCGATCCCTCCAGAACAAAGGCAATGTCGTAGGAAAGGCGGGCATCAACCCCGGCTTTCCGCAATCTGTGGTAGCTCTCTGAATCCCGTACGCAGACAGCAGCCAGGCTGAGCAGACATTGGCGAAGCAGGAAAAAGCTGAGCCCGTGGCAGGAGCGTGGGATGGACTGTCCGAAAAGGATGGTATGGAGTGGTTTCTTGCGCAGTTCAGCCAAATTCAGCAGGAATGCTTTGGTAACCAACCATTCCCTTGAGTTGTTGAAGATGTCCCCTCCCACACTGAGATAGGCGGTACAGTTGTTGGGGCGTTGAGCTAGAAAGTTGATCCCCAGGCTTGGATCAGGCGCCTTGTCCTGTACGCAGGCAACCAACTCAACCTGCGGCAACAGTTTGCGAAATGCACTATAAATAGCAGCATCGCCTAGGTTCAAGGTGCTGTAGGCGTTGATCAGGCCGAATTGCACGATAAATCTTCATCAATGAAGGGTGTTCACTAAGCAGGTCATTCTCCTTCAGCACCAGCCGCCAAGAGCCCGAGTCTTTTGCGATCTGAATGGTCGAGTGATTCTGAAGGATTTTGCGACCCCTAGCTGCTTGCCATCGTAGGTGGTCCGCTCGGGACCCTGCAGGCGATGAGATTCATATGGTTGTTGAGTGAGCACTCGCCATTCTCGCGCAGTGATCAAGCCCCTGGCTCGCCGAGATCAGATGCGCTAAGATTTTTTGAGAATTCCAATGAAGGAAACTCTTCCAAATCGACACACATGTCGAAATTCCTGGTCTGGCTTATAGGAGTTCTCTGCTTTCTAGGCGTTGCAGGAGAATCTCTGGCTCTACCGATCTCGCCAGGGGATCGGGTTAAGATCACAATCCCCGAAGGGGAAGAGTTCAGTGGAATCTTTGAAATTAATCTCAATGGAGAGCTTGAGCTTCCCTACTCCAAGGGAATCTACGCTGTTGGCCTTGAGCCTCAGCAGCTCCAGCAGCGCGTCTATCAAAGCCTTGTGGAGCAAGGCTTTTTTCAACCAGCTTTTCTCAGGGTCAGCCTGAGCGTTGTTCAGTGGGCACCTGTGCCCGTGTTTGTGACTGGCTCCACGTTTCAGCCTGGCCGCGTTCTGATTAATGAGTTGAGTGACGTGGAGCAAACCCAGGCTCCTGTCCCGCTCTCTGGACAGGCCCCGCTGAATCGAATGCTCACCACGGCTCTTCGACGCGCTGGTGGCATCACTCCTACAGCCGATGTGACAGCGGTGCAACTGAAGCGAGGTTCACGCAAGCAAGTGATTGACTTGACCGGTGCCTTTACGGGCGAACCATTTGATGACATTCCGCTCATTGCAGGAGATCAAGTGATTGTTCCCGACACTGGTGTCTTGAACCCTTTGATTGTTCGACCATCTGTCGTTACACCCAGTGAGATTAATATCAATATTTCAAACCTGACAGTTCCAGCTGCTGGTAATTCTGTTGCTGCAATTGGCAATGAAGCCCAGAAGTTCCCCTATGGAGCTCGTTTCTCCCATGCGGTTGTCTCGGCCAACTGTGCTGGTGGAACGATGGTGACCAATGCTCGGCGCCGAGCCCTTTTGGTGAGAACGGAAACCGCTACCGGTAAGACAACTGTCTTCGAGCGGGGAGTGGAGCAGGTTCTTCGGGATTCCACGGACAACAGGAACAATCCCTATCTCATGGCTGATGATGGGGTGACTTGTTATGATTCTGGTATGACAAACTTCCAAGCTGTTCTTGGTATTGTCACGCAATTCCTGACGCCTTCTGTTCTGATCTACGATCGCATCGTGCCATAAAGCTAGTGAAGAATCCAGTTCAGTTCATTCGACAATTGAAGCCTCGCGTTCCTGCGATTCCGGAGCCTTTGTGCAAGGCTGCGCGCCTGTTTACCGAGCAGTTTCGAAATATTCCTGGTCTCAGGGTTCCCGATCCCAAGGGCTGGTGGCAAGGACTGAGTAGAACCGACAAACTTCGTTGGAGCCGCTATCTCTTTGTCAGCACGTGCACCAATGGCCTGATCTGGAGTCTCAGTATTCTCTATCTTCTTCTCACCAAGCCTGTTTATACAAGCTCTTGGGCTTTGATCTTGCCTGGAAGTGCCAATGCTGTAAACTTGAGTTTGCCTGAAATTGGTCAAGCCACAGCATCCAACGAATCCCTTGGCTTGGCTACCTTCGATCCTCGCGCCAACTATGAATATATCTTCGTGAGTGAGCAGGTGTTGTCTCGAGCTGCCAAGATCGCGAAGATTCCTAAGGAGAAATTTGCAGAGCCCCGCATTAAGAATATTGATAACACTACCTTGATGCAGATTGACGTCACCGGTCCATCCCCTGAGGATGCACGGAAGCGTGCGCATGCTCTGTATGACGCCATGGTGGAGCGCCTGAATGAGCTACGGCTGAGTGAGATTGATCAACGGCAAGGTCCAACACAGAAGATTCTGCTTGAAACGCAGAATAAGCTTGAAGAAGCCCAGCGAAAAGTATCCGAATACAAACGTCGGTCTGGGCTTACCTCTACTGAACAGGTGGAAATACTATCGGCGAATATTGAACAACTCCGCAAGCAGAGGGCCGAGCTTGCCGCTCAGCAAGCCCAGGCCGAGAGTCGCCTGCAGAAACTGAGCCGCAACCTGGGCCTCTCTCCATCCGAGGCTGCAGATGCCTTTAAGCTGCAAGTAGATCAGATTTTCCAGCAGACACTAAAAGACTACAGTGAGGCTACCGCTATCTTGAAAGTGCAACTTTCTAAGTTCGGTCGCAATAATCCCCGAATTCTGAAGGAGATCAAACGCCAGGACGCTGCCAAGAAAGCAATGGACCAGCGTGCCATCGTGTTGCTGGGGCGCAACGCATCCGCCAAGACTCTCATGCGCTTGGCGTTGGCTGGTACCAGTTCGGGACGTGATTCTCTCTTTCAGGCCTTGGTGAACTACCAATCAGAGGCTTCAGGTGCAGCGTCCCAGGTTCGTAAGTTAGACCAACAGATCAGTTCTCTGGAGAGTCGGTTGAGGTGGATGTCGCAGAGGCAATCTACCTTGGAAAACCTGAAACGAAATGAACAGATCGCAGAGGCAGTCTTCGCTTCCACGTTGGCCAAACTCGATCTTGGTCAAGCCAATATTTTTGCAGCCTTCCCACTGATTCAGATTGCTGTGGAGCCCAGCCTTCCAGACAAGGCTACTTCGCCAAAGAAATCGCTGGTTCTTGCTGGTTCAGCTTTCGGGTCCATTCTGACTACCGCAGGCCTTTGGATCCTGTGGATTCGTAAGCCCTGGATCAAGAGGATTTCGAAATGGATATCCACGTAGTCAGGAGGCTGTCTTGGGACTAAAAACAATTCTGTCGAAGGTCTTTCAGTCTGAAGATGATCTTCGCCCCCAGAACTGGCCAGAGCGGTTGGTTTGGTGGTCCATCATCTGTACATTTCCCATCTGGATTATTGGTGGCCTGTATGTTGTCGGATCCGTTCTCTGCTGGCTTCTCCTCGTTTGTTTGCTGATCAAGATCCTTGCCCGAATGGATCACCCAGAGGAGAATGAAGAGATTTCGATATCTCCTGTGATCTGGCTTTGGATTATTGGAATGCTCATCATGCAAGTTGCCTTGATCGCAGGACATGTGAACTTCAATCTGGGAACCGGCATGATCATCAAATCCACGATCGGCTGGGCCAAGGGCTGGGCCGCTCTGGCTCTTTATCCTCTGGCCGGGGCTCTGCCGATCCGAAGCAGCATCCCTACCCGAGCCATCTGCATCGTGGGGTTCCACACCCTCCTCATCATGCCGGTGCTTCTGCTGACTCCCAATCTGTGTCTCCCCGAGGTGCTGTATGTCTCGCCCTTGAGAGCGGTTGGAGGTCCTGGGAATGAGTTCTTTGATGTGCCTCTCTACGAGATTGATGGAAGTACTGGCGACCTTCGCTGGAGACTCTTTGCTCCATGGGGGCCTGCCCTCGGTTTTGTTGGCAACGTGAACTTTCTGATCTGCCTGCTGGAGAAGGATCGGAAGTGGAAAATCCTTGGCATCATCGGATCCATTCTGATGTGTTTTGTCTGTAAGTCACGCCTTGCCCAGCTCTGCATCATTCTCATTCCATCCGCCACTTTTATTATTAGCAAGCTTCGCCAGCCATTCATGCTGATTTCCCTTGGCGTTGTTTCCTATCTTGGTGGAATCTTTGCCACTTCAATCCTCACTGCGATCAGTGATTATTGGGAAGGGTTCAAGGGTGCCAGGGCTGGTTCCACTCGGGTTCGGTTTGCGTTGAAGCGAATTGCCTTCCACCGCTGGGAAACAGAGGCGCCGATCTGGGGGCATGGTGTCGTGGAGGGCGGCCCGCATCTTGTGGAGTACATGGCGATCGGCTCCCACCACACCTGGGCTGGAGTCCTCTTCGTGAAGGGAATCGTGGGCTTTGTGGCTCTGGCTGTTCCTATGCTGGCCACGGCGCTTGATCTGTTTCGTCGAGCGGCCAGTCCCTGCTACCAACTTGGCTCGGCAGGACTGGGCATGATTATTATTTTATTTATGTATACATTTGGTGAGAATCTCGAGATTCTCGTGTACCTGTACTGGCCGGGAATGCTTATCATGGGCATGGCGCTCCAGGAAAAGCCCATGCCGCGAGTCCCGGTTCTCTCCTGATGCAGGCCCCCTGTGCGGTGCAGAATCTTCCCGGGTTCCCGTCTGGTTCAGCAGTACAGCGGCCGGCAGGTGGGAATGGTTCGGTTGCCTTGGCTCTGGATTCCATCCCGGGCAGTGCCTTGCCGTATGGCCCGCATGCTGGTCCGGAAGGGATCCCTGCCCTTTTGCTCCCGTGGATCTGTTTGGCTGAACCCACGCTGCGATCGCTCGAGGGGGATGGTTCCGTTTGCCCCTTCTCTTCTGGCTGGGGATCATGACCTCCGGAGCCGGCCTCCCACCGCCAGGGCGTCTCGCCCACTCGCACGATGCGTCCGTTCCCGATCTGATCCGGCAGGGAGCGGATCCCTGCCTCATCGTTGAGGTGATCCTCCAGCAACTGGTTGCGCGCCTGCCTGAGGTTCTGTTTGCTGTGCTCACCGCAAAGCCAGCGGGCCGATGGGAGCTTCTGGCGAGCCGGCAAAGGACTGACACTCCTTTCCCGCTGGACAGTCTCGACCTGGCAGCTGTTCTGGACCCTCGCTCCTCGGAGTCGTGCCTCCATCTGAGCCTCACGCAGTTGCCTGCGGATCAGCATGAGGTCTGGGTGGCGGCGGGGATCACGGATGCTCTGCTCGCGCCGATCCGGCATCACGATGGGATCTGGGGCGTGCTGCTGGCTGGCCGGACACAGATCCTTCCCCCTCCCTGGTCGGAGCTGGAATGCTCGTGGATGCAGGAACGGGCCGACCTTCTCTCGCTTGCGGTGGAGCACCACGCCCTGATCTGCCACGACCGCGAGGCGATCGAGGCCCTCCAGCAGCGCAACGGCGAACTGCTGCAGGCCCGGGAGGATGCCCTGGAGGCCGGGCAGGCCAAGGATGCTTTCCTGGCGGCGATGAGCCACGAGATCCGTACGCCGATGAACGGCATCATCGGCATGACCGATCTGCTGCTCGGCTCCGG
The DNA here is from genome assembly GCA_049242845.1 of Prochlorococcaceae cyanobacterium. GTDB lineage: Bacteria > Cyanobacteriota > Cyanobacteriia > PCC-6307 > Cyanobiaceae > CBW1002. The sequence continues at coordinate 6,819 of JBMLOS010000225.1, read as the reverse complement.
GCTCGATGAGGAGCAGCTCGATGCGGTGCAGACGATCCGCTCCAGCGGCCAGTCCCTGCTCACGATCATCAACGACATCCTCTGCTTCTCCAAGATCGAATCGGGCCGGCTGGATCTCGAGAGCCGCATCTTCGAGCTGCGCTCCTGTGTGGAGGAGGTGATCGACCTGCTCGCGGAGGAGGCGGGCCGCAAGCGCAACCTGATCACCTATCGCTTTGCCGAGGATGTGCCTTCCCACATCCTCGGCGACCGCAACCGGCTGCGGCAGGTGCTGCTCAACCTCGTGAGCAACGCGGTGAAATTCACCCAGAACGGGGTGGTCCTGGTGCACGTTTCCAGGCTGTCGTTCAACGGAACGGGACCCTTCACCAGCCACTGCACCCTCCAGTTCCGCGTGGACGACACGGGCATCGGCATCCCGGCGGAGAAGCTGGCGCTGCTGTTCCAGCCCTTCGTGCAGGCCGATGCCTCCATGACCCGTCGCTACGGCGGCACCGGCCTGGGGCTGGTGATCTGCCGAAGGCTGTGCGAGCTCATGGGCGGCCACATCGGGGTCGAGAGTCAGCCGGCTCAGGGCTCCAGCTTCGTGTTCACCATCCAGGCCGATGTGGATGAATCGGTCTGCCAGGCCGCTGCACTGGAAAACCGGTTGCCGCCCGGCCTCACCTGCCTCCTCCTCACCGACAGCCTCGATCAGCGGCTGGCCCTCGAGGACCGGATGCGGAGCCTCGGCGTGCAGTGCCAGACGGTCTCGAGCCTGGCCGAGGCTCAGGGACAGCTTGCCGCTGCTGCCCCATCCCGATGGCTGGTGGTGGACGACGCCATCGAGCCGGCCTTCACTCCGGCCCAGTGGGAGGAACACCTGCTGCAGAAACGTTGGCGTGGCTCGGTTCCCGTGGTGCTGCTCACGTCCCGCCGGCGTCAGCTCGGGGAGTTCCGCGGCCTCGCCGCCGCCGGGGTCAGCGTGCTGTCCAAACCCACCCGCTTCTACCAGCTCACCAACACCCTGCGCCAGTTGCTGGGCGGTGGATCTTCCGGTGAAGGCACGCCGCCGGAACCGCTCTCCTCGGCATCCGCGCCCCAGCCGCTCCAGGCGCCGCTGGCCGCGCGACTCCCCCTCCGCCTGCTGGTGGTGGACGACATCCCGGTGAACCAGAAGCTGGTGATCCGCATGCTGGAGCGCCTCGGCTACGAGCCCGATGTGGCCACCAATGGCCTCGACGCCCTCGAAGCGATCGAGCGGCACCGCTACGACGTGGTGCTGATGGATGTGCAGATGCCGGAACTGGATGGGCTGGAAGCCACACGGCGACTGCGCGCCCGTCATGATCTACCGCTTCAGCCCTGGGTGATCGCCATGACCGCCCATGCTCGGGAGGAGGACCGGCAGGCCTGTCTCGATGCCGGCATGAACGATTACCTCAGCAAACCCATGACCCTGGACGATCTGCGCGACGTTCTGGAGCGCTACCAGCCTTCGGCCCAGGGCGCTCCCTGCATTGACGCCACCGTCTGGCAGCAGCTGCTCGAGCTCACGGGCGACAGTCCGGCCGAGCTGGTGGACCTCTTCCTGGAGGATTGCCTGCAGCTGGTGGGGAAGGTGATGGAGGCCTCCGGGCAGGGCGATGCCCAGGTTCTGGCCCAGGCCTGCCATGCCCTGCGCTCCCCCAGTGCAACCCTCGGAGCCCTGGGACTGGCCGAGTGCTGCCGCACGGTGGAGGAGGGGGTGCGCTCCGGTGCTGCTGACAACGCATTCCTTGCCGTTCCCCCTCTGCTGGAGGAAGCCGGGCGGGTGATGGCGGAACTCCGCACCCTCTGCGATGCCGATGCCGATGCCGATGCCGGTGACGGCACGGGGACATGACGCTGATCAGCGCCCCGGAGCCCCTCTCCGGGGAGTCCGAACCGATCCGCATCCTCGCCATCGACGACGATCGCCTCATCCTGCGGGTGATCCAGCGGAGCCTCGAAGCGGCGGGCTATGAGGTGCGCACCAGCACCAACGGCGAGGAGGCTCTGGAGGAGGTGCTGGAGTACAACCCCCAGATCGTGATCTGCGACTGGCAGATGGAGCCCTTGAGCGGGCTGGAGATCTGCCACACCATCAAGGACGACCTGGGCCTGGCGGACACCTTCTTCTGTCTGCTCACCTCCCGCTCCAGCGTGGAGGACCGGGTCACTGGCCTCGACGCCGGTGCCGACGACTTCCTCTGCAAGCCCCTGGCCAGCGATGAGCTGCTGGCGCGGATGCGCTCGGCCGTGCGGCTGGTGCGCGCCAACGAACGCCAGCGCTTTCTGGCGGCACGCCTGCGCAAGCAGACCGAGCGTCTGCAGGATGAGCTCGCCCAGGCGGCCGCCTATGTGAATTCCCTGCTGCCCTCGACGCTGGAGCTCGATCCGGTGCGGATCTCGGCCCGCTACCTGCCCTCCAGTGAGCTCGCCGGCGACTGCTACGACTTCTACTGGATCGACCCCGACCACCTGCTGCTCTACCTGCTTGATGTGAGCGGTCACGGCCTGGCGGCCGCCCTCCCCTCGATCTCCATCCACAACCTGCTGCGTTCCTCGGCCCTTCCCGCGGCCACGCTCCTGGATCCCGCCGCCCTGCTGGGCACCCTGAACGGCATGTTCCAGATGGAACGGCAGAACGCCCAGTACTTCACCATGTGGTGCGGCGTGTATCACGCTCCCAGCCGCCAGCTCATCTACGCCAGCGGCGGCCATCCCCCCGCCCTGCTGCTCACCCCGGGGACAGAGGAGGCCGCCCAGGTAATCCCTGGCCACCGGCGGCATGGCGGTGGGTCTGTTCGAGGAGGCTCGCTACCGCAATGAAGAGGTGGTGCTTCCCCCGGGCACTCGGCTCCTTCTCTACAGCGATGGCGCCTACGAGCTGCCCACCCGCGAGGGGGGCGCCGGAACCCTGCCGGAGTTCATCGAGCTGGTGGGCAGGCTCGAGGGCAATCCGGCCTTCTCGCTCGACGGGCTGGTGGCGGAGCTGCGCGCCGAAGCCGCGGGCGGCCGCTTCACCGACGACTGCTCTCTTGTGCAGGCCTGCTTCGCCTGAGCCCGCGGGCCCGCCGGTTCAGGAAGCCACCAGGGCCGCCTCCGCTTCCTGCCGGGTGGGGTAGATGCGGAAGATCTTGTCGGTGCCGGTGAGCTGCAGCACCATCATCAGCTGGCTGTTCAGGCCGCAGAGCAGAAGCTCGCGTTCCTGCTGGCGGGCCAGCTTCAGGGCCACCACCAGATGGCCGAAGCCGCTGCTGTCCATGAAGGTAAGGCTGCTGCAGTCCACCAGCAGGGGGCCTTCGGTGCCTGCCAGCGTGTCGCGGATCGTGTGCTCCAGCGACCCGCCGCTCTCGCCGTTGAGGATGCCGGTGGGGGTGAGAACTTGCGGATCGCTCATGGGGCGGAGGTAAGGACGTTCAGGGCGGGAAGAGGCCTCAGGCTAGGAGCCCTGCTCCCCGGTGGCCCGATGGGCAAGATCCCGTGTGGATCGCCCATCGAGACGGATGCGGTTGCGACCGGTTTCCTTGGCCAGCTCCAGGGACTGTTCCGCCCGATCGAAGACATCGAGAAAGCTGCCATCCCCTTCCTGGAGGGTGGAGCAGCCGCCGCTGAGGGTCACGAAGGCCGGCATGTCATGCCGCTGGAAGGAGTAGCCGGCCACCTGCTCGCGGATGCGCTCTGCGATCATCGCGGCCCCCTGGGCGGGGGTCTCCGGCATCAGCACCCCGAAGCTGTCGCCGCCGAGCTTGCCGATCAGATCGTGGGTGCGCAGTCCGCCGCGGATCAGCGCCCCCACCGCTTCGATCGCGGTGTCACCGCTGCGGTGGCCCCAGCGCTCGTTCAGCAGGCGCAGATGATCGAGATCGAACACCACCAGGGAGAGGGGGCGCTGGAAACGCCGGGCCCGTTCCCATTCCCGCTGCCCCAGGGTGAAGAACTCCTGGCGCTGGATCATCCCGGCCTGCTGGGGATCCGCCCCGGAGCCAGGGTCCTGCTCCAGCCGCTGCACCATCAGCGTCGCCAGCTCACCCATCAGCCCCTGCTCCTGTTCGCTCCACTCCGCCGCGGCGCTCTTCACGGAGCGGATCCCTCCGGGGGAGCTTCTGCGGGCCAGCCGATTCAGTGCCCGCGCCCGCAGCTCCAGATCCTCGAGGCTGCTGTCCTGCGGATCGAGCGTGGCCACCCCTCCCCACACGCCGGCGTTGAGGCCCAGGGCCTCGAGGGCCTCCACCGCCAGCTGCCGCAGCCGCTCGGCCAACCCTTCCACATCGGAGCCTTCCGCCTCGATCAGCAGCACCGCCAGGCTGGTGTCCGAGGGGGCCGCGATCCGGTCGTGGTCGCGGAGTTCGTCGCCCAGGCGCTGCAGCAGCCCCGCCATCGCGGCGGCATGGTCGCTGCTGTCGGGAGGAGGGAGGCCCTCCAGCCCCAGCCACAGCAGCGAAAGGGGGCGGCCGAAACGGCGGGCGCGCTCGAACTCCCGCCGGCAGGTCCGCAGGAAGTCGAGATGCTGGCGCTCCTGCTCCGGCTGCTGCCTGTGCCGGCGCCGGTGGCTCTCGAGCTGCTCCATCACCATCCGCGCCAGCTGGCGCAGCATCCGTTGATCGGTGCCGGAGAAGTGCCGCGGCTGGGTGTCGATCACGCAGAGGGTGCCGAGGGCATGGCCCTCGGCCGTGATCAGCGGCGCCCCGGCGTAGAACCGGATCCCCGGCGCATCGGTCACCAGCGGATTGTCGCGGAAGCGGGGGTCCTGGCAGGCGTCCTCCACCACCAGCACGTCGTCCTGGCAGATCGCGTGGGCGCAGAACGCCACCTCGCGGTCGGTCTGGCAGGCGTTGAGGCCGGTGCGGGAGAGGAACCACTGGCGGTCCTGATCCACCAGGGAGATCACGGCGATCGGCACGCCGAACAGCTGGCTGCTCAGCTGGGTGAGGCGATCGAACCCCTCGCTGGAGGGTCCATCCAGCACTTCGTAGCCCCGCAGGGCCGCGAGCCGCTCCTCCTCCCGGGGAGGAAGCGGATAGCCCCGCGAAGAGCTCGCACTGGTGGACTCAGGATCAGACGACAAGGCAGTGCCCCAGGGGGTGGCTCTGCGGAAGGCCTCCCGGTGCCCTCCATCATCGCGGGTCGGGACCCCGGTGGGGATCAACGCGGCTCGATGGGCTGGCCGTTGCTGGCGATCCTGTACCAGCGCAGCTGATCGATCGCCCCGAGGGGTTCGGCGCTGGCCCCGGGGCGCTCCACCAGGAGCAGATCGGGCCGGCCCGCCAGGATCTCCAGCCCCTGGCCCAGGGAGAAGCGGCTCGAGCCGCGGAACAGGCCGCGGTAGAGGCTGCGCCCCTCCCCATCCTTCACCTCGAGCCAGGTGGGCTCCCGTGCCGTGAGCCGCAGGCTGCCGTTCGGGGTCCCACCCGCCGCCGCCTGATCCGTTCCGGTCGAGGGTGTCGCCGTGCCGCCGGCCGGTGTGGCCGTCTGGGGGCCGGATTTCCAAGGCTGGAGCACCAGCAGGGCCCCGGCCAGGGCCACCAGCAGGGCCCCGATCGCCAGGGGGGTGCGGCTGGGTCCCCGATCGGAGCGCGGAGCTGCACCACCGATCGCGACGGGACGCCGCACGGGCTGGGGTGCCTGGGCGGTGGCCGGCAGCGGGCCCGCGGCGGGCGCCGGGGGAACCGCCACAGCCACCTGACCGCCGGGACGGATGTCGAGCAGCGGCTCGATCAGGGCATTGGCATCGAGGCCGAGGCTCTTGGCGATCCGGCGGGTCTGGGCGATCACATACACCATCTCGGGCAGGTGGCTGCGGTCCGCCGCCTCCAGCGCCTCGATCTGCTCGGCCCGCATGTAGAGCTGCTGGGCCAGTTCCGCCGTGCTCAGGCCCTGGGCCTCCCGGCCCCGCCGCAGCGCCTGCCCCACCTGCAGCAGGATCGCCTCCGGACCCTGCGGCTCGGCCGGCGCTGCGTCATCGAGCGGCGGTGCCGTTGTCTGGAGATCGGGATCGGAGCCGGTGGACTGCTGGGTCACGGATCAGCGGGGAGCGCCGTCGTATTCCACCCGCACCACCTCCCGTCCGTCCGGGGAGATCAGGATCGAAGTTTCCACCGTGGCGGGTTTGCCCAGGGCCTGCCAGCCGGGCACACCCCCCAGGAAGGTGAACAGATAGCCGTTGTCATCGCTGCGCATCAGGCAGTCGCCGCCGCCGCGGCGGTGCATGCAGGCCGCCGTGTTGTACACGGTGAGGCCGCCGTTCAGCCGTTCGGCCTCCATCCGGGCCAGGTTCGCCGCCCGCAGCCGGCTGTCCTCCATCAGCTGGGCGTGGGCCGCCGGCGGCAGCGCCAGGGGCGACAGCAGCAGAAAGGAGGGCAGCGTCAGCAGGGCGGACGCTGCGGTGGGGAGCCAGCGGTGCATGGAGGGATTCAGGGCTTCGTTGCCTGCGTTCTAGGCCCGGGCGGCGACGCCGTCAGGCGGGGCGGGGGAAGCTTCAGTACAGACGGCTGAGCACGAAGTCCGGCAGGGCGAGCAGGGCGGTGCTGGCCTCCGAGGGGGGCAGCCAGCTGAGGGCCTCGTGGGCTTCGCGGCTGAACTGCTCGGCCAGGGCGCGGGAGCGGGGGATGGCCTCGCAGCCGCGCACCAGGGCCAGGGCCTGGTCCAGATCGCCCGGTTCGCAGAACTCGCGCTCGATCAGCCCCGCCAGGGCCGGCCGCTCCTCGAGGGCGTAGAGGGCAGGGGCGGTGAGGTAGCCGCTGGCCAGGTCGCTGGCGGCGGGCTTGCCGAGCTGCTGGTCGCTGCCGGTGAAATCGAGGATGTCGTCCACCACCT
>JBMLOS010000224.1:0-6833 GCA_049242845.1 Prochlorococcaceae cyanobacterium | reverse complement strand
CGCTCCTGGCGCACTTCCATGGGCACCTGGTAGGTGGCACCACCCACCCGGCGGGCACGCACTTCCACCAGGGGAGTGGCGTTGCGCACGGCGGTCTCGAACAGTTCGAGGGGATCGGAACCGGTGCGCTCGTTGATCAGCGTGAAGGCATCGGAGAGGATCCGCTGGGCGGTGGACTTCTTGCCGTGCTTCATCAGCCGGGCCACGATCATCGAGGCCAGACGGCTGTTGAACTGCGGATCGGGAAGAACCGGGCGCTTCTCGGCGGCGTTGCGGCGGGACATGGACCTGGGTTAGGGGCTGGAGGGCAGGGGGCGTGCGGGGAAGGCGCTCAGGCCTTGGGAGTCTTGGCGCCGTACTTCGAGCGGCTCTGGCGGCGATCCTTCACCCCGGCGGTGTCGAGGGTGCCCCGGATGATGTGGTAGCGGACACCGGGCAGATCCTTGACGCGCCCGCCGCGGATCAGCACCACGGAGTGCTCCTGCAGGTTGTGACCGATGCCGGGGATGTAGGCGGTCACCTCGAAGCCGGACGTGAGCCGCACCCGGGCCACCTTGCGCAGAGCCGAGTTGGGCTTCTTGGGAGTGGAGGTGTACACGCGGGTGCACACACCACGCCGCTCGGGGCAGGCGCGCAGGGCGGGCGATTTGGTCTTGCGGGTCAGGCGCTGCCGTTCGGTGCGGATCAGCTGCTGGATGGTGGGCATCGAGGGCCGGAGTGCTGCTCGGGGGGGACTGGTCGGACGTCCGACCGATTTCGACAATCCGCCACATTACCGGGTCGTGGAACTCTCCCCTCCTGGGCGGCTGAAGGCGGCCCCGCAGGCGCAGCAGCGGACTCCTTCGCCCGGGCGGATCAGGAAGCCTCCGCCGCTGAGATCGCCGCGGTAGTCGAGGCTGAGGCCGCTGAGCAGCCCCTGCTGCGCTTCCGGCGCGTAGAGGGTGATGCCGTCGGCCCGGGCCACGGGCCGGCCGGCCAGGTGCCCCGGCCGCAGCCGGATCGCCCAGCGCTCGCAGCTGCCCTCGATCAGATCGAGATGCATCATTCCCGGCGTGCCGGCCACGGCGGCCTGGCGGCCCAGCTCAGCCGCCGCCGTGGCCGTCAGGCGCAGGCTGTGACCCTTGGGCATGGGGGCGCGGTTCCCGGAGTGGCACGAAAGCCCAGTCTGCCAGCCACGCCTCGGGCCGGGAGGCGTGGTGTCAGGGCTGGGGCGGCGGGTCGAGCCGGGCGACGGGCCGGCCGCTGGGCACCAGCCCGAGGCCGTTGTGCACCGAGCCCGCCACACCCCGGCCCTTCACGGTGTGCAGGCCGCCCATCACCAGGCCGGTGGAGCTGCCGCCGTCGAGGTTCAGGGCATCCCGCAGACCCATCCGCTGCAGCACCCAGGCGGTCTCGGCGAGGGTGGGGCCGGCGTCGTTGACGCCCTGGAGCGTCACGAGCCAGAGGCGGCGGCCGTCGCTGCCGATCACCGTGCGGGGGGCCCCCTGCCGCAGGAACGCATCCCCGAAGCCCTCGGCGGCGCCGTTCAGCACCACCTGGCCGTTCTGGAGGAGCAGCGGTCCTCCCCCCATCACCGAACTGGCCTGGCCGAGGGCCGAGCTGGGGCGGCTCTCGATCCGCAGCCGCTGCCCCTGGCCCCAGGGCAGGGAGGTTCCACCGCGGGCCACCAGCAGGGTGGCACCCTGAGGCAGGCGCACGCCCCGGCCGAGGCTGGCGGTGTCGAAGCTCTGCACCACCACGCCGTCCTGGAGCAGCACGGCGGTCTCGCCGCCGCTGAGGGACTGGTAGGCCGGACCCCACTCGGAGGTGTAGCGGCTCAGGCCTCGCTGCACGTAGCCGCTGTTCAGCACCGTGAGCGGCCAGCGGCCGCCGCCGTCCTCCACCACCCATTCCTGCAGCTGCAGCCGTCCGAAGGCCGGCAGGCTCTGGCCGCTCCAGGCCACCACCCCCCGGTTCAGGATCGGTCCGGACAGCCAGCGCCCCCCCTCCCGGAGGGCTCCCAGGGGCAGGCGCCGCACCCGGTTGAAGTAGCCGCCGTTGATGGCCACCAGGGCGTCCTGGCGCCGGGCCAGCTCCGCCAGGGAACTGAGCCCCTGCATCCCCTCCTCGCGGGTGAGGGTGCGCAGCTGCAGGCTGCTGCTGGACGGATCCACCACCACGCTGTTGATCCGCAGGGCGCTGCCCCCCACGCTCTGCACCTGGCGTTCCCAGCGGAGTTCCCGCCCGAGCAGGGCCTGCAGGCGGGGATCGATGGGTGGCTCGGGGGTCCCCGGGGCGTCGTCGGCGGCGCCGGCGGCCACGGCCAGGTCCACCACCAGCCGATGGGGCCCCCCGAGGGTGAACACCTTGGTGAACTGCTGGCCCGCGCCCGGGGCGATCTCCACGCCGCCGGCCCGCGGCACGGTCCTCAGCCCCAGGGCACTGAGCTGGCGGATCTGGTCGGCCGATCCGCTCAGGGACACCCAGAGCCCTGTCTCCGCCCGGCGGACCAGGGCGGGGCCGCTGAGGTCGAACACCACCCGCCGCGTCCCCGGCGGCTGGGAGGTGCGCAGTCCGAGCAGGCCGCTGGGGGGCAGCTCCAGATGCAGCTGATCCCCCTCGATGCGGCTCTGCACCCCCACCACGGCCAGCAGGGAGGCCACATCCACGGCCACCTCGTCGTCAAGGCTTCGCTGGGCTGCTGGCGGCACGAGCAGCGGCTGGCCGAACCACTCCAGATCGAGGCTGCCGTCCACCAGGGTGCGGCTGCTCACCCCGAGCTGGCCCTGCAGCACCTCGAGCGGCAGCCAGAGGGCGAGGTCGCCTCCGGGGGCGCGGCGCCATTCCCAGCGCGCCTGCTGGCGCTGCCCGTTGATCACCAGGGTGCCGCCCTGGAGCTCCTGGGCGCCGGTGTCCGAGCGCCGCAGCTGGGCGAGGGGCTCAGCGGCGAGAGGCAGGGGCACGAAGCCAGGGGCTCCCTGCTTCCTTGCAGCGGCCGGGTCCGGCCGCTGCAGGCCGGGCGGCCGGGATGAAGCCACGGCCGGCGGGCCCGGGAGGGCCGCGGCGGTGTTGTCGGCGCCGAGCAGGAGCAGCAACGGGGCCAGGACCATGGCGGGTTGCGGCAGCGGGCGGCAACCTAGGCCGGATCCACCCAGCCCGGCCGCTCCCCGCCGCCGGAGGGCGCCGGGGGAGTGCAGCAGGCGGCGGGGCGGAGGAGGCACCGCGGCAGGGTGGGCACGGCGGTATCAGTCCCTAGGATGGTACCTTCTGCCGCCACCGGGGGCTTGCCGCCATCGGTCGTTGCAGTCGCCGCTCGAGTCCGCAGGTCCCGCCCAGCGCCATGCCCCGCCTCCCCCAGTCCGTTTGGCCCCATTGCGACAGCCCGGCGCCGGCGGCCGTGGCCGGGGAGAAGGACGCCTGTGGGGTGGGCTTCCTGGCCCACCTCGGGGGGGAGGCCAGCCACTGGGTGCTGCGCCAGGCCCTGCGCGGCCTCGACTGCATGGAGCACCGCGGCGGCTGCGGCGGGGACAGCGATTCCGGCGATGGAGCCGGCATCCTCTGTGGCATCCCCTGGAGCTACCTCGAGGCCGTCTGGCCTGCCGCGGCATCTTCCGCCGGCCTGGCCCGGGGGCTCGGCATGGTCTTCCTGCCCGCCGATGCGGCGCTGCGGGAGCAGGCCCGCCGCTTCTGCGAGGAGGAGGCCGAGCGGCTCTCGATCCGCTCGCTCGGATGGCGGGAGGTGCCCGTGGATCCCGCGGTGCTCGGTCCCCTCGCCCGCCAGACCGCTCCGGTGATCGAGCAATGGCTGCTGGGCCTTCATGATGCCCCTGCCGAGGCGGGCGTCGAGGACTCCCTCGAGGCGCTGCTGTTCCGGGTGCGGCGCCGCATCGGCGACCGGGCCCGGGAGGCCTGGGGGCCGGGCCCCAACGATCTCTATTTCGCTTCCCTCAGCAGCCGCACCGTCGTCTACAAGGGCATGGTGCGCTCCGCCGTGCTGGCGGCGTTCTACGGCGACCTGCGCGATGAGCGCTTCGCGGTGAGCTTCGCGGTGTACCACCGCCGGTTCAGCACCAACACCCTGCCCCGCTGGCCCCTCGCCCAGCCGATGCGCCTGCTGGGCCACAACGGCGAGATCAACACCCTGCTGGGCAACCTCAACTGGGCCCGGGCCTCCGAGGCGAACCTCGATGCCGTCTGGGGCGAGGCGGCCGGCGACCTGCGGCCCGTGGTCAATCCCGATTTCAGCGATTCGGCCAACCTCGACGCCACCCTGGAGCTGCTGGTGCGCAGCGGTCGTCCGATCACCGACAGCCTGTTCACCCTGGTGCCGGAAGCCTTCCGCAACCAGCCCGAACTGGAGAGACGTCCGGCGATCCAGGCGATGTACGAATTCAATGCCTGCCTGCAGGAGCCCTGGGACGGCCCGGCCCTGCTGGTGTTCAGCGATGGCCGCAGTGTCGGCGCCACCCTGGACCGCAACGGTCTGCGCCCGGCCCGCTACTGCATCACCAGCGACGGCTACGTGGTGATGGGCTCGGAGACCGGCGTGGTCGAGCTCGATGAGTCGCGCATCGTGGAGAAGGGCCGGCTCGGTCCCGGCCAGATGCTGGCCGTGGATCTCGAGAAGGGCCGTCTGCTGCACAACTGGGAGGTGAAGGAGGAGGCGGCCGCCCGCCATCCCTACGCTGCCTGGCTCGCCGAGCACCGCCGCAGCCTGACGCCCCAGCCCTGGAAGCAGGAGCAGCGCCTCGGCGATCTCGACCTGCTCCAGCAGCAGACCGCCTTCGGCTTCAGTGCCGAGGACCTCGATCTGGTGATCGAGGACATGGCGGGGGCGGGCAAGGAGCCCACCTACTGCATGGGGGATGACATCCCCCTGGCCGTGCTCTCGGGTAAGCCCCATCTCCTCTACGACTACTTCAAGCAGCGCTTCGCCCAGGTCACCAACCCGCCGATCGATCCCCTGCGGGAGAAGCTGGTGATGAGCCTGGAGATGCACCTGGGCCGGCGCGGCTCGGCCCTGCGCCCCGAGCCCGCGTCCGCCTCGGTGCTCCACCTCGACACGCCGGTGCTGAACGAGGCGGAACTCGCCTCCCTGGGCAGCCATCACATTCCCCTGTCCACCCTCTCCACTCTCTTCCCGGTGGCGGATGGCCCCGGCGGGCTGGAGGCGGCCGTGGGCCGTCTGCGGGATGCGGCGGAGGCCGCCGTGCGGGGCGGCAGCCAGATCCTGGTGCTCTCCGACCGCCGCGGCCCAGGAGGGGAGAGCGCAGGCATCGGCGCCGGCACCACCTACATCCCGCCCCTGCTGGCGGTGGGGGCCGTGCACCATCACCTGCTGGCCCTGGGCCTGCGGCTCCACTGCTCCCTGGTGGTGGACACGGCCCAGTGCTGGACCACCCACCATCTCGCCTGCCTGATCGGCTACGGCGCCAGTGCGGTCTGCCCCTGGCTCACCTGGGAGACCACGCGCCACTGGCTGGCCCATCCCCGCACCCAGAAGCTGATCGAGACCGGCAAGCTGTCTCCCCTGGATGCCGATCAGGCCCAGGCGAATGTGCGAAAGGCCCTCGAAGACGGCCTGCGCAAGATCCTCTCCAAGATCGGCATCTCCCTGCTGGCGAGCTACCACGGCGCCCAGATCTTCGAGGCCATCGGCCTCGGCGCCGACCTGATCGAGACGTCCTTCCGCGGCACCACCAGCCGGGTCGCCGGGCTCAGCCTGGCCGAGCTGGCCAGCGAAACCCTCACCTTCCACAGCAAGGCCTTCCCCGAACTCGACCGCACCAAGCTCGAGTTCATGGGCTTCGTGCAGTACCGCACCGGTGGTGAGTTCCACCTCAACAGCCCCGAGATGGCCAAGGCCCTCCACGCCGCCGTGCGCCAGGGTCCCGGCTACGACCACTTCTCCACCTACCAGACCCTGCTGGAGAACCGGCCGGTCACGGCCCTGCGGGATCTGCTGCAGCTCCGGCCCGCACCCACACCCATCCCGCTCGAGCAGGTGGAGAGCGTCGAGAGCATCTGCGCCCGTTTCTGCACCGGTGGCATGAGCCTCGGCGCCCTCTCGCGCGAGGCCCACGAGGTGCTGGCGATCGCGATGAACCGCATCGGCGGCAAGAGCAACAGCGGCGAGGGCGGCGAGGATCCCGCCCGCTTCCACGTGCTCGCTGATGTGGACGCGGAGGGCCGCTCCGCCACCCTTCCCACGATCGGCGGCCTGCGCAACGGCGACACCGCCTGTTCCGCGATCAAGCAGATCGCCTCGGGGCGCTTCGGGGTGACGCCCGAATACCTCCGCAGCGGCCGGCAGCTGGAGATCAAGGTGGCCCAGGGGGCAAAGCCCGGTGAGGGCGGTCAGCTGCCGGGTCCCAAGGTGGATCCCTACATCGCCTGGCTGCGCAACAGCAAGCCCGGCGTGGCGCTGATCTCACCGCCGCCCCACCACGACATCTATTCGATCGAGGATCTGGCCCAGCTGATCGACGACCTGCACCAGGTGCACCCCGCCGCGAAGGTGAGCGTGAAGCTGGTGGCCGAGATCGGCATCGGCACGATCGCCGCCGGTGTGGCCAAGGCCAACGCCGATGTGATCCAGATCTCCGGCCACGACGGCGGCACCGGCGCTTCGCCGCTGAGCTCGATCAAGCACGCCGGCAGCCCCTGGGAGCTGGGCCTCACCGAGGTGCACCGCGCCCTGCTGGAGAACGGCCTGCGCGATCGGGTGCTGCTCCGCGCCGACGGCGGTCTCAAGACCGGCTGGGATGTGGTGATCGCCGCCCTGCTCGGCGCCGAGGAGTACGGCTTCGGCTCGGTGGCGATGATCGCCGAGGGCTGCATCATGGCCCGCGTCT
>JBMLOS010000223.1:0-6345 GCA_049242845.1 Prochlorococcaceae cyanobacterium | reverse complement strand
GGCACCGACTGCGTGTACATCTCCTTCGACATCGACTGCATCGACGCCGGCTTCGTGCCCGGCACCGGCTGGCCCGAACCCGGCGGCCTGCTGCCTCGCGAAGCGCTCAAGCTGCTGGAGCTGATCGTGCGCAACGTGCCGGTCTGCGGCCTGGAGGTGGTGGAGGTTTCACCCCCCTACGACATCAGCGACATGACCTCCCTGATGGCCACTCGGGTGATCTGCGACACCATGGCCCACCTCGTGGTGAGCGGCCAGCTGCCCCGCAGGCAGAAGCCGGCCTGGATCAGCGAGGTGTGCAACATGAACGTGGATCAGAAGTGGAGATGAGCCGATGCATGAAGTCGACATGACCAAGTGCCTGCTCCTCTCCCTGCGCCAGTGGAGGGAGCAGCAGGAGCCCAGCGACCAGCCCCCCCGGGTGCGGGTGGTGCATCTGCAGGTGGGGGCGTTCACCTGCGTGGAGCCGGAGGCCCTGCGCTTCACCTACGCCGCCGCCGTGCAGAACAGCTGGCTGGAGGGCTCGGAGCTGCGGATCGAGAACATCCCGCTGCTGGCCCGCTGCCTGGCCTGCTCGAACCCCTACAGCCCCGATCCGGAGTCGGCCTACCGCTCCCCCTGCTGCGATCACCCCATGGAGGAGATCCTCCAGGGCCGCGAGCTGCGCATCCGCTCGATCGAGTTCGACCATCCATCCGTGCCCGCCCTCGCCTGAGCAACGGCCCCGGCTCCGCCGGGATCGCCATCCCCCTGAATCCCATCGCCTCGAACGACCATGCACATGCCCCTCGAGGACAGCCTCGGTCTGAACCTGCTGGCGGCCAACCAGCACCAGGCGGAGCACAACCGGGAGCACTTCGACGCCTGGCGGCTGCTCTGCCTCAACGTGATGAGCAGTCCGGGCGCCGGCAAGACCTCCCTGCTGGAGCGCACCCTCACCGACCTCTCGGCCCGCTGGCAGATGGCGGTGCTGGAAGGGGACATGACCACCCAGCTCGATGCCCAGCGGCTCGAGGCCGTGGGGGTGCCGGTGGTGCCGATCACCACCGGCCGGGCCTGCCACCTCGATGCCGCCATGGTGAGCGGCGGCCTGCGGCTGCTGCGCCAGCGGCTCGAGCCCTCCAGCCTGGATCTGCTCTGGGTCGAGAACGTGGGCAACCTCGTCTGCCCGGCGGAATTCGAAGTGGGGGAGCACCGCAAGGTGGCCCTGCTGAGCGTGACCGAGGGCGATGACAAACCGCTCAAGTACCCGGTGATGTTCCGCGAGGCCCACTGCGTGCTGATCACCAAGGTGGACCTCCTGCCCTACCTGCCGGTGCAGCTCGAGCGGATCGAGGAGCACATCCACCAGGTGAATCCCTCCGCCATGGTGCTGCCCCTCTCCGCCACCACCGGCAGCGGCTTTGCCGCCTGGTACGCGTGGCTGGAGCGCACCCACGCCGAGCTGCTCGCTCCGGCGGCCGCAGCCCTGGTGGAGGTGGGATGAGCACGCTCTCCCCCGCACTCCAGGCCACCGGCACGGCGACGGAGCTGCAGGCCCAGCTCCAGGCCCGCGGCGTGCGCTACGCCCTGGCCAGCTTCGTGGACCTGCACGGCATCGGCAAGGCCAAGGCCGTGCCGCTCGATCACCTCGCCTCCATGCTGGCGGGCTCGGAGCTGTTCACCGGCGCGGCCCTCGACGGCGTTCCCCAGGAGGTGAGCGACGACGAGGTGGCGGCCCTGCCCGATCCGGCCAGCACCACGGTGCTGCCCTGGCGGCCGGAGGTGGCCTGGATGGCCAGCGATCTGCACCTGCACGGCCAGCCGTTCGAGGCCTGCAGCCGCTCCATCCTGCGGCGGGTGCGCGAGCAGGCAGCCGCCCTGGGCTTCCGCTTCCAGCTCGGCATCGAGACCGAGTTCTTCGTGCTGCGCCGCACCGCCGAGGGGGAGCTGGAGCCCGCCAGCCGCCGGGACCGGCTGGAGAAACCCTGCTACGACCTGATCGGCCTGCTCGACAACCTCGATTGGCTCGATGAGCTGGTGCAGGCGATGAACGAACTCGGCTGGGGGGTCTACTCCTTCGATCACGAGGACGGCAACGGCCAGTTCGAGGTGGATTTCGCCTACGCCGACGTTCTCACCATGGCGGACCGGCTGATCTTCTTCCGTCTGATGGCCAAGGAGATCGCCCATCGCCACGGCCTGATCGCCAGCTTCATGCCGAAGCCGTTCTCCGATCGCACCGGCAGCGGCGCCCACTACAACATGTCCCTGGCGGATCTGCAGAGCGGCGCCAATCTCTTCTCGCCCGCCCCGGGCGAGAGCGGCGGCATCAGCCTGCTGGCCCGGCAGTTCATCGCAGGGGTGCTCCGCCATGCGCCGGCCCTCTGCGCCGTGATCGCCCCCACGGTGAACAGCTACAAGCGGCTGGTGATGCAGGGCAGCATGTCCGGCTTCACCTGGGCACCGGTGTTCATCAGCTACGGCAACAACAACCGCACCAACATGCTGCGGATTCCATCCGCCGGATCCCGGGTGGAATGCCGGGCTGCGGATATCTCCTGCAACCCCTATCTCGGATCCGCCCTGATCCTGGCGGCCGGCCTCGAGGGCATTCGCGAGCAGCTCGATCCCGGCCCTCCCAATCTCGACAACGCCTACACCCTCAGCCCTGAGGAGCGCGAGCGTCGGGGATTGACGATGCTGCCGCGCACCCTGGATGAGGCGATTGATGCCTTCGCCGCTGATCCTCTCAGCCGCTCTGTATTCGGTGATGCCATGTTCCACAGCTTTGTGAACTACAAACGTCAGGAGTGGGCCGATTACCACGGCTCCATCTCCGAGTGGGAGCGGCAGCGTTATCTCGAGTTCTTCTGAACCGCCCTTCCACCAGCCTTCCCCCGCGGATTCCGCTCCGCAACCGGCGCTCTGCCCCCTTCGCCCGCAGCCGCGCCCTTTGAACCCCCACCCCCACACACCCATGCGATTCCTTTCCCGCCCCAGTTCCCGCCGCCGTTCTCGGCGAGGCGCCCTGCCCCGCCGCCTGATGATGCTGCTGCTGGCAGGCCTGAGCACCGGTCTGCTGGCCGCCTGCCAGAAACCGGCCGGCACCGACACCCCGGTGCGGATCGGCTACAGCGCCTGGCCGGGGTGGATCCCCTGGAAGGTGGCCGAGGAGAAGGGGCTGTTCACCGCGGCGGGCATGCCGGTGAATCTGCAGTGGTTCGACGGCTATCTCGATTCGATCAACGCCCTCAACGCCGGCCAGCTCGACTGCAACAGCCAGACCCTGGGTGACACGATCAGCTCGGTGGCCGGCGGCGCCGACCTGCAGGTGGTGCTCACCAACGACAATTCCACCGGCAACGACCAGATCATCGCCGCGCCGGGCATCCGCAGCGTGGCTGATCTGAAGGGCAAGAAGGTGGCGGCCGAGGAGGGTACCGTGGACCACTACCTCCTGCTGCTCGGCCTCAAGAAGGCGGGCCTCCAACCCAGCGACATCACCTTCGTTCCGCTCGAGACCGGCGCCGCCGCCGCGGCCTTCGTGGCCGGCCAGGTGGATGCCGTGGGCGTGTTCGCGCCCTTCACCACCCAGGCGCTGAAGCGGCCCGGCAGCACCACCCTGTTCTCCTCCAAGGACTTCCCAGGGGCGATCAGCGATCACCTGGTCTGCCGCCGCGACTTCGTGGCCAAGAACCCCGAACTGGTGCAGAAGATCGTGAACACCTGGTTCGAAACCCTGCGCACGATCAAGGCCGAGCCCGGGCCGAGCCTGGCGATCCTGGCCCAGCGGGCCGGCGTGAGCGAGGAGGAATACAAGGCCTACGACGCCGGCACCACGATCCTCACCCTCGAGCAGAACCGGGAGGCCTTCAAGCCCGGCACCACGATGGCGTCCCTGCCCTACGCCGCCGATCAGATCAGCCTCTTCCTGCAGGAGGTGGGCCTGGCGAAGACCCCGCCGAAGCTCGAGGGGCTGCTGGATCCCCAGTTCGTGAACGCCGTTCCCTGATCCGCCGCGATGCCCAAGCGATCCCCCAAGCTGCCGGCCGCCCTCGACCAGCCCTGGATTCTCGGGGCCGCGGGCATCCTTGCGGTGCTGCTGTTCTGGCAGCTGGTGGCCGGCAGCGGCATGGTCGACCGCCTTTTCCTGCCCAGTCCGGCGGCGGTCTGGGCGGCGGGCACGG
Source organism: Prochlorococcaceae cyanobacterium (assembly GCA_049242845.1). Taxonomy (GTDB): domain Bacteria; phylum Cyanobacteriota; class Cyanobacteriia; order PCC-6307; family Cyanobiaceae; genus CBW1002. The sequence continues at coordinate 2,176 of JBMLOS010000223.1, read as the reverse complement.
CCCAGGCCCAGCAGGGCATCCTGCTCAGCGATGCCCTCGCCAGCATCGGCCGGGTGCTGGGGGGCTTCGGCCTCTCGGCCGCGGTGGCCCTGCCCCTGGGGATCGCCATGGGCAGCAGCCGGCTGATCTGCCAGCTGCTGGAGCCGCTGCTGGGGCTGATCCGCTACATGCCGGCCCCGGCCTTCATTCCCCTGCTGATCATCTACTTCGGCCTGGGTGAACTGCCGAAGATCCTGCTGATCTTCATCGGCACCCTGTTCTTCAACACGCTGATGATCATGGATGCGGTGAAGTTCGTGCCCAAGGAGCTGATCGAAACCGCCCGCACCCTCGGGGGCAACTCCAGCCAGATCCTGCTGCGGGTGGTCACCCCCTGCATCGCCCCCCAGGTGCTCGATGCCTACCGCATCAACATGGCCGCCGCCTGGAACCTGGTGATCGTGGCCGAACTGGTGGCCGCCAACGAGGGGCTGGGCAAACGCATCAGCCTGGCGCAGCGATTTCTGCGCACCGATGAGATCTTCGTGGGGCTGATCGTGATCGGGCTGATCGGCCTGGCGATCGATCTGGGCTTCCGCTTCCTGATGAAACGCTCCTGCGCCTGGGCCAACTGATCCGCCTCTCCACCCGTTCCCGCCATGCATCTCTCGGTCTGCGGCATCAGCAAAACCTTCGGCAAGGGAAGCGCAGCCAAGCTGGTGCTGCGCGACATCAATTTCGATCTCCACTCGGGCGAGTTCGTGGCCCTGGTGGGCAGCTCCGGTTCAGGCAAATCCACCCTGATGCGCCTGGTGGCCGGCCTCGATCATCCGAGCGAAGGCGTGGTGCTGGTGGATGGCAGCGCGGTCCACGGGCCGGGGCCCGACCGGGGCATGGTGTTCCAGAAATACAGCCTGTATCCCTGGATGAGCGCCGCCGCCAACGTGGCCTTCGGCATGCGCCTGCAGGGGCGCTCCGCCCAGGAGGTGAAGGAGCGCACCGCCTACTTCCTCGAGGTGGTGGGCCTGGCGGATGCGGCCAGACGGCTGCCGCGGGAGCTCTCGGGCGGGATGCAGCAGCGGGTGGCGATCGCGAGGGCCCTGGCCGCCGATCCCAAGGTGCTGCTGCTGGATGAACCCTTCGGGGCCCTGGATCTGCAGATCCGCGAGTCGATGCAGGAATTCCTGCTGGATCTGTGGGAGCGCACCGGGCTGACCGCCCTGCTGATCACCCACGACCTGGAAGAAGCGCTGCTGCTGGCCCAGCGGGTGCACATCCTCGCCCCGCGGCCCGGCCGGATCGTGCGCACCGTGGAGGCCGATCTTGACCGCAGCGATCTGGCCCACCTGCGGGTCACCCCCCGCTTCCTGGAACTGCGGGAGGAACTGGCCCGCGGGCTGCGTCAGCTGGATACGGAAACCGAAGCACCCTGAACCACAGCTGCATCCAGCGCCGCTTGCGGCCTTCGGCTGGTCAGTCCTGGACTGCCACCGCGCCGGCGTCCTGGAATTCCTCCGGCAGGATCCCGAGATAGGCCGCTTCGCGGAACAGATCCAGCCGGGCCGAATCATCCCCCTCCTGCACGGCGGCCTGGTGGCGCTGCCGCAGGGAGTCCACCAGCGCCTGACGGCGGGGGTCCGGAGACGGGGGAATGTCGGATGCCTGCATGGGCGGATCCTATCGAGCCGGGTCCGCACGGTCGGGAGGGTTTTCCCCACCGATCGCCCCGAACGGCGGCGGCCTTGGCATCGGATCGGCCTCTGTTCAGTCTGAACTGTGGAAAACAACGCAAAAACTGGGGAAAGCGACAGCAATCTGTGGAAAACGCTGTGTTCTGCCACACCACCAGCCTGAGCGCTGACAGTTCTGCAGGGTCTGTCTAGGTTCCGGTTAGTTGCACGGGCGCCATGCACACGCACGACATGGAGAACCACGACAACCTCTACGCCGATGAGGTGGCGATGGTGGCCGGCGAAACCCGGGCCGATGCGCAGATGCACGCCTACTGGGCTGTGGCTGCGATCGCCGTGATGATCACCGTTCTGGGTGTGGCCCTGATCGTGAGCTGATCCTGCCGCGGACCGCCGTGATGGACCGCGCCGTGGAGCGGGTGGCCGACTACCCCCGGCCGCCCCGGCTCGAAGCCTGCCGCCGCCACGTGCGGGTGGAGGTGTTCGGGCGGGTATTCTGCGACACC
>JBMLOS010000222.1:0-30480 GCA_049242845.1 Prochlorococcaceae cyanobacterium | reverse complement strand
GGGGCCTCGGCGGCGCGGGCGATCGGCGAGCCGATCATCACGGCATCGGCGCCGCAGGCCAGGCACTTGCAGATGTCACCGCCGGTGACGATGCCGCCGTCGGCCACGATCGGCACGTACGTGCCGGTTTCGGCGAAGTGGTCGTCGCGGGCGGCGGCGCAGTCGGCCACGGAGGTGGCCTGGGGGATGCCGATGCCCAGCACGCCGCGGCTGGTGCAGGCGGCGCCGGGGCCGATGCCCACCATCACGCCGGCGGCACCGGCGCGCATCAGCTTGAGGGCCACGTCGTAGGTGACGCAGTTGCCGATGATCACCGGCACGCCGAAATCGCGGCAGAGGGCCTCGAGATCCAGGCTCTCCTGGCCCTCGGGGCCGATGTGCTCGGTGCTGACCACCGTGGCCTGCACGAAGAACAGATCAGCGCCGGCCTCGGCGATGGCCTTGCCGAACTTCAGGGCCGCCACGGGGGTGGCGCTCACGGCGGCGATGCCGCCCTTCTCCTTGATCTCGGCGATGCGGCGGCGGATCAGGTCTTCCCGCACCGGCTGGCTGTAGAGCTCCTGCATCAGCGGCACGAACTCCTCTTTGCCCACTGCCGCGATGCGGTCGAGGGCCGGGTTGGGATCGTCGTAGCGGCACTGCACCCCCTCCAGGTTCAGAACGCCGAGGGCTCCCTGCCTGGTGAGCTCCACGCACATGCCCACATCCACCACGCCGTCCATGGCGCTGGCGATGATCGGGATCTCCCGTTGGATGCCGCCCAGGGTCCAGCTGCTGTCGGTCACCGCCGGATCCACGGTGCGTCCACCCGGCACCAAGGCGATCTCATCGATGCCGTAGGCGCGGCGGACGGTGCGGGATCGACCGAGCTGAATGTTCACCGGAGGCTGACGCAATCGGGACAAACTATCAACAGGCCGTCACATCAGCTCCCGCGGCCGCGGAAGGATTCCCAGCGGTTGTTCCAGCGCTCCAGCAGGGCCTGGCGGTCGCTGCTCTGCACCAGGTTCGAGGCCGCGAAACGGCCCAGGGTGATCACCCCCACCAGCTCCAGAAGCCCTGGCAGCAGGGGCAGGCTCTGCAGCGTGCCCATCACCCCGGCGTACACCTTCAGCACCATCAGCACCCCCACCAGCGCCGCCAGGGCGATCAGGGGTGAGCGCAGCTGCTGAAAGAGGTCCTGCACAGCACCGCTGGCGAACCACTCCTGCAGCTTCTGCACCAGCAGCTGCCACTCGCCGCCTTCGCCGGCCTTCCCCTCCAGGGGCGGCACGGTGATCGTGGTGGCCACCGGGGAGGAGGAGGCCTCGTCGCCGGCGGTTTCTTCGGGGGAGGGCGTGGGGCTGGAGCTATCCACCATCGTTGCCAGGCTGGGCTGGAGCGGAGCTTACGGCGCTCCTCCGGGAAGGTTCAGGGATCGAGGGGCACCAGCGCCGGCCGGCTGCTGAGCGGCTGCAGCGGCAGACGCACCGGGAAGCTGCCTGTCCGCAGACGCTCCACCAGGGCCTCGCCGATCTCCTGGGCCAGCCGGGGGCTGTGGGCCGGGGCGCAGCGCAGCATGTGTCCCTGGAGGGGGAAGCGGCCCCGCAGCAGCTGGGTGTAGGGGATGCCGCCGAAGCTGGGCTTGATCCGCCGCGGGATCGAGAGATCCAGCACCGGGGCCTCCAGCTGGTCGTTGCCCACCGCTGCCTGGCGGGCGATCCCCTCGTGCAGCAGCGGCACCGGTGCCGCCATCGCCACCAGCAGAGCGCTGCCCTGGCCCTCGAAGCGGCAGGGCCGCAGCCAGCGCGGTTCCACCCGTTCGAGGTCCACGCTCACGGCCGCCACGGCGCCCGGGCTGCGGGCATGGCCGCTGGGCAGGCGCCGGGCGCCGGGCTGGTGACCGCTGCCGGCCCCCAGCACCACCCCCACCGCCCCGGCCACCAGCACCGGCGAGCCCGGCCCCAGGGCCGCCAGGCCGGGGGAGGTCAGGCCGATGCTGCCCGCCCCGCCGCAGCTGAACAGGGCATTGCCGAAGGGGCCCAGCAGGGGCCCGTAGGCCGAGCGGATCAGCCCCTCGGCGCTGCTCACCGCCACCACGCCGTTCTCGCCGATGCCGCGGTGCAGGGTGAGCCGGGCCAGGCCGATGCGCTCGAGGTCGAGGCGGGTGTGGAGTTCCGGCCGGGGCTGCAGGGCCGTGGCCTCCCCCGTGGCGGCCAGGCCGACGCTGCCGCCCTCCAGCAGCTGGGCCAGCACCCGGGCGCCGCCGGAGGCGATCGGCAGCAGCAGTTCTCCGCCACCGCTGCCGCCCCCTGCCTGGGCCGGGACCCCGTCGAGCTGGGCCTCGCGGATCCGGATCGGGGGATCGGCCGGGCCCAGGCCCAGCAGCAGGGAGGCCTGGTCGGTGAAGCCGGCCTCGGAGGCCACCACCACATCGGTCTCGGCGTGGGCCTGCGCCAGCCCCACGGCCCGGACGCGGCGGCGGAAGTCGCGCGCCAGCAGCACCCGCAGGTCACCCCGGCTCTGGCGCTGCTGCAGCTGGGCTTCGGTGCGCACCGGCAGTGCCATGGGGTTTCGATAAACTGACCTCTTCTAGAGACGGTCGTGCATGGCGGATCCAAGCGGGCCCGAACCCACTGGCCCCGGGGAGTCCGACGGGAGGATCATCCAGGCCGATCTCCGCAACGAGATGTCGCGCTCCTACCTGGAGTACGCGATGAGCGTGATCGTGGGCCGGGCCCTGCCCGACGCCCGCGACGGCCTCAAACCGGTGCATCGCCGCATCCTCTACGCGATGTATGAGCTGGGCCTCACCAGCGACCGTCCATACCGCAAATGCGCCCGTGTGGTGGGTGAGGTGCTCGGTAAGTACCACCCCCACGGCGACACGGCGGTGTACGACGCGCTGGTTCGCATGGCGCAGGACTTCTCCATGCGCATGCCGCTGATCGACGGCCACGGCAACTTCGGCTCGGTGGACAACGATCCGCCGGCCGCCATGCGTTACACGGAATCGCGGCTGCAGGCCCTCACCACCGACAGCCTGCTGGAGGACATCGAGAGTGAGACCGTCGATTTCATCGACAACTTCGATGGCTCCCAGCAGGAGCCCACGGTGATGCCGGCGCGCATCCCCCAGCTGCTGCTCAACGGCTCCACCGGCATCGCCGTGGGGATGGCCACCAACATCCCGCCCCACAACCTCACGGAGCTGATCGACGGGCTGCTGGCCCTGATCGCCGACCCGGATGTCGACGATCGCGTGTTGACGTCGCTGATCCCCGGCCCTGACTTCCCCACCGGCGGCCAGATCCTGGGGCGCCGCGGCATCCGCGAGATGTACACCACCGGCCGTGGCTCGGTGACCATGCGGGGTGTGGCCTCGATCGAGACGATCGAGGCCAAGGGCCGCCCCGATCGCGATGCGGTGATCATCACCGAACTCCCCTACCAGACCAACAAGGCGGCCCTGATCGAGCGGATCGCCGAGCTGGTGAACGACAAGAAGCTGGAGGGCATCGCCGACATCCGCGACGAATCCGACCGCGACGGCATGCGGATCGTGATCGAACTGCGCCGCGATGCCTATCCGCAGGTGGTGCTGAACAACCTCTTCAAGCTCACCCCCCTGCAGAACAACTTCAGCGCCTACATGCTGGCGCTCGTGAAGGGGGAGCCGGTGCTCCTCACCCTGCGCAAGATGCTGCAGGTGTTCCTCGAGTTCCGGATCGAGACGATCGAGCGCCGCACCCGCTATCTGCTGCGCAAGGCCGAGGAGCGTGATCACATCCTGCTCGGTCTGCTGATCGCCCTCGACAATCTCGATGCGATCATCGCCCTGATCCGCGGCGCCGCCGACACCGCCACGGCCCGCCTGGAGCTGCAGGAGGAGTTCGGCCTCAGCGAGATCCAGGCCGATGCCATCCTGCAGATGCAGCTGCGCCGGCTCACGGCCCTCGAGGCCGACAAGATCCGTCTGGAACACGAGGATCTGCTCGCCAAGATCACCGATTACCAGGACATCCTCGCCCGCCGCGAGCGGGTGCTCGGCCTGATCACCGATGAGCTGCAGGCGATCCGCAGCCGCTACGACTCCCCCCGCCGCACCGAGATCCTCGATCTCGAAGGCGGCCTCGAGGACATCGACCTGATCGCCAACGAGCGCTCCGTGGTGCTGCTCACCGAGAACGGCTACCTCAAGCGGATGCCGGTGAGCGAATTCGAGGCCACCAGCCGCGGCACCCGCGGCAAGGCCGGCACCCGCAGCCAGGGCGAAGAGGCGGTGAAGCTGTTCATCAGCTGCAACGACCACGACTCCCTGCTGCTGTTCAGTGACCGCGGCGTGGTGTATGCGGTGCCGGCCTACCGGGTGCCGATCTGCAGCCGGGCGGCCCGCGGAACGCCCGTGGTGCAGCTGCTGCCGATTCCGCGGGAGGAGTCGCTCACGTCCCTGCTGGCGGTGAGTGATTTCGGCGATCATCACCAGCTGCTGATGCTCACCAGCGGCGGCTACATCAAGCGCACCAATCTCTCCGCCTTCGCCAACATCCGCTCCAACGGCCTGATCGCCATCTCCCTCGAGGAGGGCGATGCGCTCACCTGGGTGCGCCTGGCCCTGCCTGGCGACAGCGTGCTGATCGGCTCGCGCAACGGCATGACCATCCACTTCCGCCTTACGGATGAGGAACTGCGCCCCCTCGGCCGCACCGCCCGGGGGGTGCGGGCGATGAATCTGCGCTCCGGGGATCAGCTGGTGAGCATGGATGTGCTGCCCGTGGAGCTCGCCGACCGGGTGGCCAGCCGCTCGGCCGAAGCCGAGGCTGCCGCGGACGACGATGCCGAGGCCGAGGCTGAGGAACTGCCCCCGAGCGAGGGCCCCTGGGTGCTGGTGGCCACTTCCAGCGGCCTGGGCAAGCGGGTGCCGGTGGATCAGTTCCGCCTGCAGAAGCGCGCCGGCATGGGCCTGCGGGCGATGAAGTTCCGCCGCCAGGGCGACGCCCTGGTGGGGCTCAAGGTGCTCGGTGCCGGCGAGGAGCTGCTGCTGGTGAGCGAGAGGGGTGTGATCGTGCGCATGCAGGCCGATGCGGTGCCCCAGCAGTCGCGGGCGGCCACCGGCGTGCGGCTGCAGAAGCTCGATTCCGGCGATCACCTCGCCGAGGTGGTGCTGGTGCCCCCCGCCCCTGAGGCGGAGGAGGAGCCGGCCCTGCCTGCGGAGCCCGAGGACGCCAGCTGAGCCCAGCCATGTCCGATGTTCAGGTGATCGGCGGTGGCCCCGCGGCCCTCGCCATCGCCGCTGCCCTTGGCGAGGAGGGCCTGGCCATCACGGCTCTGGCGCTGCAGCCGCCGGAGCAGCCCTGGCCCAACACCTACGGCATCTGGGGCGAGGAGGTGGACAGGCTCGGGCTCGCCCACCTGCTGGAGCACCGCTGGAGCGACTGCGTGAGCTATTTCGGCTCCGGCAGCGAGGCGGCGGACGATCCGGCCAATGCCCCCACCCTCCACCGGCGGGACTACGGCCTCTTCGACAAGCAGCGGCTGCAGCAGCACTTGCTGGAGCGCTGCGCCGCCGCCGGGGTGCAGTGGCACCAGGGGGAGGCTCGCCGCTTCGAGGTTGTCTCTGCTGCGGGGGAGCCCTGCGCCGCCGGGGCGGCGGGGGCCCGATGCCGGATCACCACCGCGGAGGGGGAGAGCCTGGAGGCCCGGCTGGTGGTGGATGCCAGTGGCCACCAGCCGGTGTTCATCCGCCGCCCGGATCAGGGGCCGGTGGCCGGTCAGGCCGCCTACGGCGTGGTGGGACGTTTCAGTGCGCCGCCGGTGACCGAGGGCCGCTTTGTGCTGATGGACTACCGCTGCGATCACCTACGGGTCGAGCAGCGGCGAGAGCCGCCCACCTTCCTCTACGCCATGGATCTGGGGGGCGGCCGGTTCTTCGTGGAGGAGACCTCCCTGGCCCTGGCGCCGCCCGTTTCCTTCGAGACCCTCCGCCAGCGGCTGGAGCAGCGGCTCGCCCACCGAGGGGTGGCGATCAGCGCCGTGGAGCACGAGGAGTTCTGCCTGTTCCCGATGAACCTGCCCCTGCCCGACCGCAGCCAGCCGTTGCTGGCCTTCGGCGGGGCGGCGGCGATGGTGCACCCGGCTTCCGGCTATCTGGTGGGCTCCCTGCTGCGCCGCGCCCCCGGGGTGGCCCGTGCCGTGGCTGGCGCCCTGGCGGATCCCGCCGCCTCCCCCGCCCTGCTGGCCCAGGCGGGCTGGGAGGCGCTCTGGCCGCAGCCGCTGCGCCGCAAGCACGCGCTCTACCAGTTCGGCCTCGAGAAGCTGATGCGCTTCCCGGAGGAGCAGCTGCGGGCCTTCTTCGCCACCTTCTTCTCGCTGCCGAATCCGCAGTGGTATGGCTTCCTCGCCAACACCCTGAACGTGCCGGAGCTGCTGGGCGCCATGCTGCGGCTGTTCGCCCTGGCTCCCTGGAGTGTGCGGTGGGGGCTGATGGAGTTCCGCGGCCGCGAGGCCGAACAGCTCGCCCGGCTACTGGCTCCTTGAGCTCTCCGCGGCTTCTCCCGGCGGTAGCAGCACCGGCGGGGTGAGCCAGTCGGCGGCATCGAGCCGCGGGAAGAGGCCGTCCTCGCGCTCCACCGCCGCGATCCACTCTGCCGGGGGTTCCTGGCCGGTCTCGATCGCATGCACCAGGCGCCAGAAGCGGTCGAGGTGGCGGTGGATCCGCTCGCGGGCCAGGTCGGTGGTGGTGCCGGCCCGCAGGATGAAGCTCCAGTCGCTGCTCTGGGCCAGCAGCAGCTCCCTCCCCGCCTGGTGGAGCAGCTGGCGCTGGCGTTCGCTGGCGACGCCGCCGTTCACCAGCCGCACCATCGCCTGGGAGGCCCGGTGCCACTGGGGCACCACCCAGGCGTTGCTCTCGTTCAGCCAGTAATCGTGGTAGCCGCCCTGGCCCCAGCTGGAGGGGGAGGGGCGGCACACCTGCAGCGTCTCCCCCTGCTGCAGCACCTCGCGCAGGTTCCGGAAGCGGATGCCGCGGCCGGGGCCCTGGCGGAACAGTTCGGCCAGGAAGCGGGGACCCTCGAACCACCAGTGGCCGAACAGCTCGGCATCGAAGGGCGCCACCAGCAGGGGCGGCCGGTCCATGGCGCCGGCGAGGGAGCCGAGCTGCTCGGCGCGGCCTTCGAGATAGGCCGCCGCGTGCTCGGCCAGCCGCTGCGCGGCCACGGCGGGCTCATAGGGCAGCTTCTGATCGAGGGGGCAGTCACGGCCGCTGACGCGGCAGAGCTTCAGCCCCAGCGGCCGGCGGCTGCGGATGCCCTGTTCCTCGAGCACCTCCTCCGGCAGATCCCAGCCCAGATCGCGGTGGAACTCCCGGTAGGCCGCATCGCCGGGATAGCCCGAGCTGGCGTCCCACACCGGCAGGGTGGAGGCGCTGTCCCGCGCGAAGAACGCCACCCCCGCCGGCGAGCAGATCGGGGCATAGACCCCATAGCGCGGCCGGGGCAGCGCATGGAGCAGGCCGTGGCCGTCGAGCAGGGAGTAGCGCAGCCCGCAGCTCACCATCACCTGGTCAAGCCCCTCGTAGTAGGCGCACTCCGGCAGCCAGATGCCGAGCGGCCGCCGGCCCAGCAGCCGCTGGTGCTCGCGGACGGCGGTGAGCAGCTGGGCGCGCACCGCCTCCGGCGTGTGCCGCAGCAGGGGCAGGTAGCCGTGGGTGGCACCGCAGGTGATCAGATCGAGCACCCCCAGCTGCTCGAGGGCACGGAAGCGGGGCAACAGGTTGCCGCCGGAGGCGAGGAACTGCTCCTCGGCGGCCTCCAGCCGGGCATCGAGGTCGTCGGCGGCCAGCCGATGGCTGGCGGGGGCCAGGCCGAGCAGGTGGCGGCGCTGCTCCAGCCAGGCGGGAAAGCGCAGGTTCAGCTCGACGTCGCAGAGCAGCGACAGCAGCGTGGGCGAGAGCCCCAGGGTGAGCCGCGGCCGCTGCAGGGGATCGGCCGCGGCGGCCTCGAGCACCTCCAGCAGGGGCAGGTAGCACTCCTGCAGCGCCTGGAAATACCAGTCTTCCTCGAGCGAGCCCGGTTCCCCCGAGCGCACATAGGGAAGGTGGGCGTGGAGCACCAGGGCCAGATCCCCTGCGGCCATGGGCTTGCGGCGATCGTTTCAGTGTAGGGGCACTCTCTAGGGTGGGCGCGGTCGCCCTCGACTCGATGCAGCTGGTCCTGGCGGTGGACGGTCACGGCATGTTCTATGCCCAGCAGAAGCTGGGCTGGTTCTTCGATCCGCGGCGGCTGCTGGAACTGGCCCGCCGGGAGGCGGGCAGCGAACCGGCCAGTGCCTTCTGGTACGCCGGCCTCAAGGACCACACCGACCAGCGCCCCTTCCGCGATGCCCTCACCAGCCTGGGCTTCACGGTGCGCACCAAGCCCCTGCGGGAGTTCGGCGGCCCGGAATCCGACACCCGCCATTTCGGCCGGGCGAACCTCGAGGTGGAGATGGCCATCGATCTGATGGCCGTGGCCGGCCGCACCGAGGAGGTGTGGCTGCTGAGCGGCAGCCGCGACCTCGAGCGGCTGGTGGAGGTGCTGCGGGCGCGGGGCCTGCGGGTGGTGGTGATGAGCACCGAGGGGATGGTGGCGCGGGAGCTGCGCAACGCCGCCGACCGCTTCGTGGATCTGGCCTCACTGCGCGGAAAGCTGGAGAAGGCCGAGGCCCTGCAGGCGCCCGTGTTCCAGAGGCAGGCGGCTGGGGGGAGCTCTGCGGGCGAGCCCCTAGAATCCCCTTAACTCATACTTATTCCGACTTAACGCCATGGCCCGCGACCCCGGCCGGGTACTCATCTTCGATACCACCCTCCGCGACGGCGAGCAGTCGCCCGGGGCCAGCCTCAACCTGGACGAGAAGCTCGCCATCGCCCAGCAGCTCGCCCGCCTCGGCGTGGATGTGATCGAGGCCGGCTTCCCCTTCGCCAGCCCCGGCGACTTCACGGCCGTGCAGCGCATCGCCGAGACCGTGGGCAGCGAGAGCGGCCCGATCATCTGCGGCCTCGCCCGTGCCGCCCGCGGCGACATCAAGGCCTGCGCCGATGCGGTGGCCCCCGCCGCCCATCGCCGCATCCACACCTTCATCGCCACCAGCGACATCCACCTCGAGCACAAGCTCCGCAAGAGCCGCTCCGAGGTGCTGGCGATCGCCGCCGAGATGGTGGCCTACGCCCGCTCCCTCGTGGACGACGTGGAATTCTCCTGTGAGGACGCCGGCCGCTCCGATCCGGAATTCCTCTATCAGGTGATCGAGGCGGCGATCGCCGCCGGTGCCACCACGGTGAACATCCCCGACACCGTCGGCTACACCACCCCTGCGGAGTTCGGCGCCCTGATCGAGGGCATCAACCGCCACGTGCCGAACATCGATCAGGCGGTGATCTCGGTGCACGGCCACAACGACCTCGGCCTCGCCGTGGCCAACTTCCTCGAGGCCGTCAAAAGCGGTGCCCGCCAGCTGGAATGCACGATCAACGGCATCGGGGAGAGGGCCGGCAACGCCTCCCTCGAAGAGCTGGTGATGGCGCTGCACGTGCGGCGCAGCTACTACAACCCCTTCCTCGGCCGTCCGGCCGAGAGCACCGAGCCGCTCACGGGGGTGCGCACCGAGGAGATCTACAAGACCTCCCGTCTGGTGAGCAATCTCACCGGCATGGCGGTGCAGCCCAACAAGGCGATCGTGGGGGCGAATGCCTTCGCCCATGAGAGCGGCATCCACCAGGACGGCGTGCTCAAGAACCGCCTCACCTACGAGATCATCGACGCCCGCACCATCGGCCTGGCGGACAACCGCATCTCCCTCGGCAAGCTCAGCGGCCGCAGCGCCTTCCGGGCCCGCCTCGAGGAGCTCGGCTACCAGCTCAGCCGCGACGACCTCGACGACGCCTTCTCCCGCTTCAAGGAGCTCGCCGACCGCAAGCGGGAGATCACCGACCGCGATCTCGAGGCGATCGTGAGCGAGCAGGTGCAGCAGCAGGACGAGGCCCGCTACACCCTGCGCTCCGTGCAGGTGAGCTGCGGCACGGGCCTCCATCCCACCGCCACGGTCACCCTGGTGACCGCCGATGGGGCCGAGCTCACCGAGGCCGCCCTCGGCACCGGCCCGGTGGATGCCGTCTGCCAGGCGCTCAACCGCCTGGCCCAGGTGCCCAACGAGCTGGTGGAGTTCTCGGTGAAGAGCGTCACCGAGGGGATCGACGCCATGGGCGAGGTGACGATCCGCCTGCGCCAGGGCGGGGTGCTGTACTCCGGCCACGCGGCCGACACCGACATCGTGGTGGCGGCCGCCCAGGCCTTCGTGAACGCCCTCAACCGCCTGATCTCCGGCACCCAGCGCTCGCCGCTGCACCCCCAGAAGACCCCCCTGCCGGTGGGGGACCTCACCCCGGCCGAACGACCCCACCTCTGATCTCCGCACGGCCTCGATGGCTTCGCCGCGTTCCCGCTGGTCCGCCGCCCTGCAGCTCGCGGCGCTGCTCGCCCTGGCCCTGCTGGTGCTGCTGCCGCTGCTGTGGCTGGTGAGCACCTCCCTCAAGGGGCCGGCCGAGGACATCTTCACCAGCCCGCCGGCCCTGTGGCCCGCCCAGCCGAGCCTGCAGGCCTACGGGCGGCTGTTCACGGAGAATCCGCTCGGGGTCTACCTGCGCAACAGCGCCATCGTGAGCGCCCTGGCGGTGGTGGCGAACCTGCTGTTCTGCTCTCTCGCCGCCTATCCCCTGGCCCGGCTCCGCTTCGCCGGCCGGGGGCTGGTGCTGGCCCTGGTGGTGGCCACGATCCTGATCCCCTTCCAGGTGGTGATGATCCCGCTCTATCTGCTGATGGTGCAGATCGGGCTGCGCAACACCCTCTGGGCCCTGATCCTGCCCCAGGCGGCCACGGCCTTCGGCATCTTCCTGCTGCGGCAGAGCTTCCTCGGCGTGCCGGTGGAGCTGGAGGAGGCCGCCCGCATCGACGGCTGCACCCCCCTGGGGGAGTGGTGGAACGTGATGATCCCGGCGGCGCGGGCCGATCTGATCACCCTGGCGATGTTCGTGTTCATCGGTACCTGGAGCGATTTCCTCTGGCCGCTGGTGATCCTCGACGACCCCGCCCTCTATACCCTTCCGCTTGGCCTGCAGCAGCTGGCCAGCAGCTTCTCCCTCGACTGGCGCCTGGTGGCGGCCGGCTCGGTGGTGTCGATCCTGCCGGTGCTGGTGCTGTTCCTGGCCCTGCAGCGCTACATCCTGCCTAACGCCAGCGCCGATGCGGTGAAGGGTTAGGGAGCCGGGGCCGCCGGAGCCGCCGGGGCCGGCGTGGTGGTCCTGGGCGGCTCCACCGCGGGCGGAACCTCCAGTTCGGGCGGCAGCTGCCGCCGGCTCAGCTGGCGGATCTCGAAACGCAGCCGCTCCGTCTGGCCCTGCAGAGCGGAGATCGATCCATCGAGCCGCTCGAGCTTGCGCAGCCGCTCGGAGGTGCTGCGCAGCTGCTGCTCCAGGATCGTGGTGCGCTCCAGGGCGCGGGAATTCTCCAGACCCGCCACCCGGTCGCGCAGCTCCCGCAGGCTGCGGCTCTGTTCGCGGTACTTGCCGAGCAGCACCACGAACAGCACCGCCAGCATCGTGGTGATCCCCACCAGCAGCCAGGGCACCCACAGGGGTGCCTCGGGCAGGGTGGGGCTGCGGCGGGTGGTGGCAGGAGCCATCGCGGGGAGCAGGTCTGGTCCGATCCTGACGCCATCCTCCCCCCCTGACCATCACCGGGCCGGTCCTGCACACGCCCTGATGCTCAGCAGCGCAGTCCTTCGGCCCCCCGCAGCAGGGCGGCCTGGGTGTTGCGGTACACCGCGGCGGCCTCGGCGGGGCTGCGGCCGATGCAGGTCATGCCGAGCTTGCCGTACTGGGAGAGGCATCCCAGCAGGTGGAAGAGGCTGCCGTGCAGGTGGGCCGGATCGAAGTGGAGCCCGGCCTCCGCCACCAGATCGATCAGGTCTTCGGGCAGCAGCCCCCGCAGGCGTGGATCGCAGAGGGTGTCGGTGGCCTCGTAGCAGAGGGCCTGGCCGGAGGGGGCGAGGAAGGCGCCGCTGCCGGGATCGAGATGGCCGCTGGTGGTGTGCCGCAGGGCCATGAAGGGATGGGTGGTGCCGCCCTGGCGCAGGTTGATCTCGATCGCCTGCAGATCCCAGTGCTCCCCGAAGCGGCGAGCCACCACATCCACGGCGAAGCGCTCCAGGGCCCCTTCGGCGGCCAGGGCCTCGCCCACCACCCGGCCCATCTCCATCATCGCCATCCGGTAGCCGTCGTCCGCCGGGAAGCGGCAGCCCTCGAAGGTCTGGCGGCTGCTTCCCCCCAGCCGCTGCTCGTGGGTGGAGAGCACCTCCACCCGGCCGCCGGGGTGGATCATGCCCTGCACGCTGGGGGAGGCCATGGCCTCACCGCCCTCCAGCCAGGCTTCCACCAGGGCGCCCTGCTCGGCCATCAGCTCACGCCAGTGGCCACTCGGCATCGGCAGCCCTTCGAGCGCCTCGCGCACCAGTGCCAGCCGGCGGGCGGGGGTCTGCTCCGCCAGGGCGAGGGGTTCGAGATCGAGCAGGGCGTTGCCCTCGCCGCTGAAGCCCTCGTTCAGCTTCACCACCAGCCGCCGCAGGGAGGGTTCCTCCTCCCAGAGATCCACTGCGGCCGCAGCGAGCTCGTCCACCCCATGCACCACCTCCCGGCCGGGGGGATGGGGCAGGCCGCAGCGACGGAAGAGCGCCCGGCTGCCGCTCTTGGTTCCCCAGTGGGCCAGACGAGGATCACAGCCGAGCAGGGGCACCTGCAGGCGCTCCGAGAGCCTCTGCTCCAGCGGGGTCACCGTGTAGCAGGTGAGATAGCTGCGGCCGGGCCGGAGCTGCTCCTGCAGGCGGGCCAGCAGGGCGGGCCGCTCCAGCAGCTTCTCGGTGAGGGGGCGGGGCGAGGCGTCGTTGGTGTCGAACAGCCGCAGCCGCCGGCGGGCGTGGGAGGCCGGCATGCCCGGCAGGAGTTCGAGCACCGCATCCACCACCAGGTCCGGCAGCAGGGTGCTGGTCACGTAGGTGACCCGTACGCCCGGATGGCGCAGCCGGATCAGGTTGAACAGCTGGCGCTCCTCGTAGTGGTGCACCCCTGTCACCAGCTGGATCTGGTGCTCCTCCATCGTGAGCGAGGGCACCACCAGCTGATCGAAGTGGGCATCGGGGCCCTCGCCGCGACCCTCCAGGGCCCCCCAGCTGCGGCGCAGCTCCTCCTGCAGCTCCCGGAAGCTCAGTGCCATTGCCCGGCCGGTGCACCACTGCTCCCATGCTGGCGCCGGCGGCGCGGCTCAGGCACTGAAGGCCTTGCGCGGCGCGATCGGGTAGGGGATGCGGCGGTGCCGCATCCGTTTCCACACCCGCACGAAGGCGCGCACCAGCAGCTCCAGTTCGGCCCGGCCTAGGCCGCTGTTCGCCAGCTGGCCATCGCGCTGGCGCGCCTCGATCAGGCGGCGCACCATCTGGCCTGCCTCCTCCTCGGAAGTGCCGGGGGGGAGGGAGCGCAGGGCGGCCTCGCAGCCATCGGCGAGCATCAGGATGGCTGTCTCGGGGCTGCGGGGGGCCGGACCGCGGTAGCGGAAGGCGGCCTCCGGCACGGCGGGGTCGCGCTCGCGGGCCTGGTGGAAGAAATAGCCCATCTTCAGGGTGCCCTGGTGCTCCGGGATGAAGTCGGCCAGGGGGCGGGGGAGGCGGTAGCGCCGGGCCAGCCGCAGCCCTTCGTCCACGTGGGCCTGGAGGATCTCGGCGCTGCGGAAGGGGTCGTCGAGCTCGTCGTGGGGGTTGCCGCCCTCCCCCTGGTTCTCGATGAACCATTGCGGCCCATGGAGCTTGCCCACATCGTGGTACAGGGCTCCGGTGCGGATCAGATCCACGTCGGCATGGATGGCCCGGGCGCCCTCCTCCGCCAGGCCGGCGATCATCAGGGTGTGCTCGAAGGTGCCCGGCGCCTCGCAGGAGAGGCGCCGCAGCAGGGGCCGCTCCAGATCTGCCAGCTCCAGCAGCCGCGCCCGGGTCAGCAGCCCGAAGAAGCTCTCCACCAGGGGCGCCAGCAGCAGCCCGGCCATCACCAGGCCCCCCAGCAGCAGGGCCTCGCTGAGCAGCTGGGCGCCGTTGGGCAGATCCCTCTCGGGGGTGCCCTGCAGGCTCACCGCCTGCACCAGCAGCCACTGCAGCACCAGGGAAGCGGTGGGAAGCAGCACCGCCAGCTGCAGCAGCTGGGCGCGGTTGCGCTGCCGGCCGGCCACCACCGCCGCCGCCGCCGCCAGGCCCGCCGCCAGCAGCAGGCGGCCATGCAGCACGGCGTTGATCGGCAGGGGCCAGAGCAGGGTGGCCCCCGCCAGCCAGGCCAGGCCGCTGGCGGTGCCGAGCCCTTCGGCCAGCAGCAGGGTGGGGGGCACCAGCAGGGCCATGGGGCTCACGGCCGGCCCCAGCCAGAGCTTGAAGGCCTGCACGGCCAGCAGCATGCCGAGCACCAGCAGGGCATGGCGGGGTTCGGCGCCGGCCCGCCAGCGGCGCAGCATCAGCACCATCACCGCCGTGGTGGCCAGCGCCTCGAGGAAATGGAGCAGCCAGGCCAGGGGGCGGGGCTGCCGGCTGACCAGGCCGAAGTAATCGAGCACGTCGTAGGCCTGGGAGCTGATCGCCTCCCCCTGGCGGGTGATCAGGTCGCCGCGCTGGACCGCGATCGTGGGCACGCCCTGCTGGGTCACCAGTTCCTCGATGCGGCGCTGGGTGAGGGCGGGGTCGGTGCGCAGGTTGGTGTGCCCCGCCAGCGACTGGGCCACCAGCCGGGCCGCGAGCCTGCGGCCGATCGGCGGCATGCTCTCGAGGTGGAGATCGGCGGCGGCGGCCAGCTGGGCATCGGCGACGCTGGCCACCAGCCCCTGGCCCAGCATCCGGTTCTGCACCCGCCGCACCTGCTCCGCCCAGGCGTTCCACCGGGCCGGCGTGAGCGATTCCAGCCAGGCCTGCTCATCCGGGCTGAGGGGTTCGGCCCCCACCCGCTGCAGCGGCGAGGCCCGCGCCACCTGCAGGCGGCGCAGCTCCAGCTCGAGCCGGGCCTGGAGTTCCCGGTTCACCCGGTCGTCCACCACCTGCACGTGGCTGCGGGGCACCAGCTGGCTGCGCCGGGTCTCGAGCTCCTCGCTGTCCACCACGGTGGCGTTGCGCGGAGCCCGGGCCGTGAACGGGGCCGGGAAGCCCGGTTGCAGGCTGGGTTCGCTCAGCCAGGGCCAACTGGAGACCAGGGACACCAGCAGGCAGAGGAGCACCACCCCCAGCAGGGCCCTGGGCCTCCAGGGAGCGAAGGGCTGGCGCGGACACTCCAGACGCACGAACCGCCGCCACAGGGTGCTGGCACGACGCTGTCGGATGCCCATGGCACCCACGCTAGCGGGGGCCTGCCCGGCCGGCCGGGGACAGGCATGCTGGAGCGCAGACACCCCTTCAGCATGGCCACCCGCCTGGACGGTCGCCTCCTGGCCCAGGAGATCGAGGAGCGGCTCGCCGCCCTGATCGCTTCACGCAGCGAGCGCTGGGGGCGGCCGCCCGGCCTGGCGGTGCTGCGGGTCGGGGATGATCCCGCCAGCGGTGTGTACGTGGCCAACAAGGAGAAGGCCTGCACCCGGGTAGGGGTCACCAGCCACGGCGCCCACCTGCCGGCCGACACCCCGGCCGAGGAGGTGCTGGCCGTGATCCGCCGGCTCAACGCCGATCCCTCGGTGGACGGCATCCTGCTGCAGCTGCCCCTGCCGGCCGGCCTGGACGAGGCCCCGCTGTTGGCGGCGATCGATCCGGACAAGGACGCCGACGGGCTGCACACCCTCAACCTCGGCCGCCTGCTGAAGGGCGAGCCCGGACCGCGCAGCTGCACGCCGGCCGGGGTGATGGCCCTGCTGGCCCGCCACGGCATCAACCCCTCCGGCCATCGCGCCGTGGTGATCGGCCGCAGCATCCTGGTGGGGCAGCCCATGGCCCTGATGCTGCAGGCGGCCGATGCCACCGTCACCGTGGCCCATTCCCGCACGGCGGATCTGGCGGCCCTCACCCGCGAGGCCGAGATCCTGGTGGTGGCGGCCGGCCGGCCGCGGATGATCGGTGCGGAGCATGTGCGCCCCGGCGCGGTGGTGGTGGATGTGGGCATTCACCGCCTGCCGCCTGAGGAGCCCGGCGGGCGGGCCAGGCTCTGCGGGGATGTGCGCTTCGAGGAGGTGGAGCCGATCGCCAGTGCGATCACCCCGGTGCCCGGGGGCGTGGGACCGATGACGGTGACCCTGCTGCTGGTGAACACCGTGGCCCGCTGGTGCCGGGAGCACGGCCCGGATCAGCCGCTGGCCGACCTGCTGCCCTGAACGCAGCTGCTCTCCAGCAGTTCCCGGAAGGCCTGGTCGGGGATCGGCCGGCTGATCCGGTAGCCCTGGATGGCATCGCAGCCGTGGGCGTGCAGCCATTCGAGCTGCTCTTCGGTCTCCACCCCCTCGGCGACCACGTCCATGCCCATGGAATGGGCCAGCTGGATCACGGTGGTGATGATCATGCGGTCGTCGCCGCTGGTCTCCAGCTCCCGGATGAACGACTGATCGATCTTGAGCCGGTGCACCCGCAGCCGCTTGAGATAGCTGAGCGAGGAGTAGCCCGTGCCGAAGTCGTCGATCGCCAGCTGGATGCCCCTCTCCTGCAGCTGATCCATCAGGGCCAGCGCCTGGCGGGGGTTGTCCATCGTGACCGACTCGGTGAGCTCCAGTTCCAGCCGCTCCGGCGCGAGGCCATGGGCTTCCAGCAGCCGCAGCACCCGCGCCGCCAGCCCCTTCTGGCGGAACTGGATCGCCGAGAGGTTCACCGCCACCCGCGGCAGGGAGCCGTCCGCGGCGGCGGGCCAGCGGCTGGCATCGCGGATGGCCCGCTCCAGCACCCACAGGCCGATCGGCACGATCAGGCCGTTGCGCTCCGCCAGGGGGATGAACTCGGCCGGGGAGATGGCTCCGTAGCTGGGGTGATGCCAGCGCAGCAGGGCCTCCGCCCCGAGGATGCAGCGGCTGCCGCTGTCCACCTGGGCCTGGTAGAGCAGGCTGAGCTGGTCGTGCTGCAGCGCCTCGTGCAGGGCGTTGCTGAGCACCAGGTCGCGGCCGCTGCGCTCCTGCAGGGCGGCGGTGAAGAACTGCAGCCGGTTGCGCCCCTCCCGCTTGGCCTGGTGCATGGCGATGTCGGCGTTGCGCAGCAGCGTCTCCAGGTCGGAGCCGTCGGTGGGATACACGGCCACGCCCGCCGAGGCGGTGAGGTAGAGCGGCGGGGTGCCGATCGGCACCGGCTGGGCCACCGCCTCGATCATCCGCTGCGCCAGCTCAAGGGCCGTGGCCGCATCGGTATCGGGCAGCAGCACCTGGAATTCATCGGCCGCGCCGCGCGAGAGGGTGTCGCCGGGCCGCAGCTGCACGCTCAGCCGCCGGGCGATCTCCTGCAGCACCCGGTCGCCGAGGCGATGGCCGAGGCTGTCGTTCACGTGCTTGAAGCGATCGAGATCCACGTGCAACAGGCTGAGCGGGCGATCCCGCAGCCGCGCCTGCTCCAGGCTGCGGCGGAAGCGCTCCTGCAGCTGGGTGCGGTTGGGCAGGCCCGTGAGCGGATCGCAATAGGCCAGGCGGTGGATCTGCTCGAGGGCGAAGCGCCGCTCGGTGATGTCGCGGCTGACGCCGTGCAGTTCCACCCGGCCGCTGCGGATGCTGCACACCAGCTTGGTCACCATCTCGGTCCACACCCGGGAGCCGTCCTTGCCCACCAGCTCCACCTCATCCACCGACACGATCTCGCCGCTGCGGATGCCCTCCTCGAATTCCTGCAGCTCGGCCTGGATCTGGCTGGTGATCTCCTCCCTGCGCTCCGGCTGGATCAGATCGGTGAACGGCCGCCCCAGCACCTCGCTCGGCCGGTAGCCCGTGAGCCGGTGCACCGAAGGGCTCACCTGCAGGAACTGCATCGTGGCGGGGTCGAGGGTCCAGACCACGTCGTGGATCGATTCGATCAGTTCCCTGTAGTTCGCCTCGCTGGCCACCAGTTCGGCCTGCAGCCGCTGCCTGGCGGCCCGGGCGCCGATGCGCTCCAGGGCCAGGTCGATGTCATGGGCCATGTCCTGCAGCAGGGCCTGCACCCGGCTGTCGAAGCCCTCCCGTTCCTCCATGTAGAGGGCCAGGGCGCCGATCACCTGCCCTTCCCGGTGCAGCGGCAGGGCCGCCACCGAACCCCAGCCGTAGCGGCGGGCCTCCTGCCGCAGATGGGCCAGCCCCTCGTCGGCGAGGAAGTCCTGGCACCAGTGGGGCCGGTCTTCCCGCAGGGCCTTGCCCACCGGGCCGTTGCCCCCCGGCACGGCCGGATCGGTGCTGACCGTGAGGGTTTCGAGGTAGGCGGTGCCGGTGCCGTAGAAGGCGATCGGCCGCAGCCTGGTCTCGCCCGGTTCGAGCATGCCGGCCCAGGCCATCTTCAGCCCGCCGGATTCCACGGCGATGCGGCAGATCTCCCGCAGCAGTGCGGGGCCGTCGCTGAGGCGCACGATCGCCTGGTTGGATTCACTCAGGGCCTGGTAGAGGCGGGCCAGGCGGGTGATCTGCACCTGGTCGCTGCGGCGCTGGGTGACATCCCGGCAGAGCATCAGGAACCGCTCCTCCTGCTGCCCCTTCAGCCGGCGCCGGGTCACCGAGAGTTCGAACCAGCGGCTGCCCTGGGGGTACAGCACCTCGATCAGGCGGCCGTGGCTGGTGCCGCTGCGGCTTGCCTCCGCCAGCGCCTCCGCCAGGGTGGCGCCGGCACCCGCGCTGAGCATCTCCGGCAGGCGGCGACCCGGCTGCTGCACCTCCTCCAGGGGCACCAGTGGGTTGCCGTCGCTGTGCACCGCCAGGATCCGCCCGTCGGCCGCCACCTCGATCAGGGGGTCGGGAAGGATCTCGATCGTGCGGGCCATGGTCTCGAGGGCGCCCTGCAGCTCCCTGGTCTGGCGGCGGGCCCGCCGTGTGAGCTGCAGCGACCACAGCAGCAGCAGCCCGTACCCCGCCAGCACCAGGGCCAGGAGCCCTGGATCGAGCCGGGACGCGCCGCCGGCCGGTGCTGCCCCTGCCGGGAGGGCCGAAAGCAGGCCCGCCGCGAACAAGCCAGCCCCCCACCACTGGACCAGGCGTGTTCGGGGAATCAGGGCCGTAGCGCTCCGCTCTGGAAGACCCTTCACCCTAGGGAGGGGTGTGCCGGCTGAACCCGACCGTGATTCCTTGTGATGGCATGCAGCCGGGCGCGGCATGGCCTGAGAGAATCCCGCCCAGATAAGGGGCCCAGGGCCGAGCTGCATGCAGGTGGCGGTGACCACGACCTTCGACTTCGCCGCCTACCTGGAGGCAGCCCGGCTGCAGGTGGAGGAGGCCCTTGATGCCTCCCTCGCTCCCGAGCGGCCCGAGAGCCTGCGGGAGGCGATGCGCTATTCGCTGCTGGCGGGCGGCAAGCGGCTGCGGCCGATCCTCTGCCTGGCGGCCTGCGAGCTGGCCGGGGGGAGCCGGGAGCTGGCCATGCCCACGGCCGTGGCGCTGGAGATGATCCACACCATGTCGCTGATCCACGACGATCTGCCGGCGATGGACAACGACGACCTCCGCCGCGGCCGCCCCACCAACCACAAGGTGTTCGGCGAGGCCAACGCGATCCTGGCCGGCGATGCCCTGCTCACCCGCGCCTTCGAGATGGTGGCGCTGCGCAGCCCCGGCGTGCCGGCCCCCCAGCTGCTCCAGGTGGTGGGAGAACTCTCGCTCGCTTCCGGGGCGCCCGGCCTGGTGGGCGGCCAGGTGGTGGATCTGGAGTGCGAGGGCAAGAACGTGGACCTCGACACGCTGGAATACATCCACCTCCACAAGACCGGCGCCCTGCTGCGGGCCTGCGTGATCAGCGGTGCCCTGATCGCGGCAGCCCCCGAAGCCCTGCTCGAGGCCCTGCGCACCTACGCCCGCGGCATCGGACTGGCCTTCCAGATCATCGACGACATCCTCGATGTGACCGCCAGCAGCGACGTGCTGGGCAAGACCGCCGGCAAGGACCTCACCGCCGACAAGACCACCTATCCCAAGCTCCTGGGGCTGGAGGAATCCCGCAGCCGGGCCGAAGCGCTGGTGGCGGAGGCGAAGGCGGCCCTCGCTCCCTGGGCCCAGGAGGATGGCGGCGGCAAGGCGGCGCCCCTGCTGGCCCTGGCCGACTACATCACCAGCCGCGACCGATGAGTGCCCTCCTGGCGGCACTCCAGCCCCATGCCTTCGATGCCCATCCCCTCGGCGGCCTGCTCGCCAACGGTGTGATGGCCTGGGGACTGGTGGCCTGCGGCGCCGCCCAGCTCTCCAAGCTGCTGATCGAACTGGTGCAGCACCGCCGCTGGCGGCCGGCGGTGCTGTTCGAGACCGGCGGCATGCCTTCCAGCCACTCGGCCCTGATGACCGGCACCGCCGCCGGCATCGGCTGGCAGCTGGGATTCGCCGATCCCCTCTTCGCCCTGGCGGCGGCCCTCTGCTTCGTGGTGCTCTACGACGCCAGCGGTGTGCGTCGCGCCGCCGGCCGCATCTCCGAGCGGGTCAATGCCCTGCCGCCGCAGCTCTGGCAGCCCCAGCCGGCCCCTGGACCTGCCGGCGCGGCCCTGCCCCCCCTCGACCTGCCCCCCCTCAAGGAGAACCTCGGCCACACCAAGCTCGAGGTGCTGATCGGCAGCGTGATGGGTCCGGCGGTGGCGCTGCCCGGCCTCGCCCTGCTGGGTTCGCCCCTGGATCTGCTGGCCCGCCTCGCCCCCGTTCTCGCCGCCACGCTCGCGCCGGGGTGACGCCCCCCGCCCCCGGCGCGGCGGCGGCGCCGGAGCTCACCGCCGATCAGTGCGCGGCCCTGGAGGCCTTCGCCGCCTGGCTGGGCGAGCCGGCGGCGGGCTCTCCCTTCGTGCTGCAGGGCTACGCCGGCACCGGCAAGACCTTCCTCTCGATGCGGTTCCTTGCCCTGGCGGAGGAGGCGCGCCTCTGCTGGACCGTGGCGGCGCCCACCCACAAGGCGGTGGGGGTGCTGCGGCGGCAGCTGGAGCGCTCCGGCCTGCGGCCCACCTGGTTTCCCTCCACCGTGCACCGCCTGCTGCGGCTGCGGCTGCGCCGCGAGCGCGACCGGGAGCGCTGCGAGGAGACCGACCAGACCGCCGCGGCGCTCGAATCCCTCGACCTGGTGCTGCTCGATGAGGCCTCGATGGTGGACGGGCCGCTGCTGGAGATCCTGCTGCGCTGCGCCCACCCCTACCGCACCCGGCTGGTGCTGGTGGGGGATCCGGCCCAGCTGCCCCCCGTGGGGGAGGAGGAGAGCCCGGTGTTCCAGCTCGCCAGGGCCCGGCAGGCCTGCCTCACCGCCGTGGTGCGGCACCAGGGGCCGGTGCTGCGCCTGGCCACCGGGCTGCGGCTGGGCGCGCTTCCCTGTCGCCTGCCCCCCGTGCTGCCGCGGGTGCAGAGCGGCAGCACCGGCGTGGCGCTGCTGGAGCGCCGCGACTGGCTGGCCGCGGCCCAGGAGGCCCTGCGCCGCAGCGCCGAGACCGACGATCCGGATCAGGTGCGGCTGCTCTGCTACACCAACCAGACCCTCGAGCGTCTGGTGCCGATGGCACGGCGTGCCCTGCATGGCGACCTGGCCGATCAGCTTCCGGTGCTTCCCGGCGAGGTGCTGCTCACCCGTGCCGCCGTGATGGCGCCGGCCTGCCGGGAGGGGGAGGAGAGCGCCGAGGAACCCGATCTGGTGCTCGGCTCCAACCGGGAGCTGCTGGTGCACGACGTGCAGCCGGAGCGCTGCGATCTGCGGGAGTTCGGCGTGCCGGATGCGCCGCCGATCGACACCCTCACCGCCACGGTGATGGCGGGGGAGGGGCGGCTGCGGCTGCGGCTCCTTCCCCCGCTCGGCACGGCGCCGCGCCTGGCCCTCGAGGCGGTGCTGCAGCGGTTGCGCCAGGAGGCCCGCACGGCTTCCCAGGAGGCGGGGCGGGAGGCGGGCCGCGGCCTGTGGCGGCGCTTTTTCCTGGTGCGGGATGCCTTCGCCTCGCTGGGTCCGGCGGCTGTGCTCACGGTGCACCGCAGCCAGGGCAGCACCTTCGGCGAGGTGTTCGTGGATGCCGATGTGTTCCGGCCGCAGGAGGAGCGCCTGCGGCGCCAGCTGGTGTACGTGGCCGTCAGCCGGGCCAGTCGCTCGGTGTCCGTGGTGGGCGGCAGGGCCTGCCCCGCCGAGCGGGAGCTCTGGCAGCGCTGGCTCACGGAGGCTGATTCCGAGGCAGAGTCCGAAACCGAGGCGAAACCGCCTGGGATGGGTTAGGCCTCAGGGGAGCGAAATTCCCTGGAGCGGCAGCGTCAGCCCGTCGATGCCCTGCCAACCCAGGTAGCCCGCCAGCAGCAGGCTCACGCTTCCCACGATCAGTTCGCCCCGCTCGAACAGCCAGCTGCGTGCCCGCTGCAGCAGGGGCAGCACCCGTTCGCTGCCGAGCAGGATCACCGCGGCGAAGGGGATCGCCAGCAGCACCGTGCTGGCCAGGGAGAACAGCAGGGTGAGCAGGGTCTCCTGGGGGCGGCTGAGGCTGGCGGCGAGCAGGCTGCCGGCGGTGCGGGCATAGAGGAAGAGATCCTCCGGACTGATCACCTGCAGCGCCGAACTGAGCAGCAGCAGCACCGGCAGGGGCATGGCACAGAAGCGATCCAGGTGGGCCGTCCAGCTGGGGGGCTGGTCTCCGGCGGCGCTGCGGCCGAGCAGCTCCCGCAGCCCCAGGGCCAGCAGGGCGCCGGCGCCGAGGAGATCCAGGCCCGTGCGGTGCACCGAACCCTTCTCCATCCCCAGCAGCAGGCCGTGGCCGAGGGTCACCAGCAGGGTGACGGTGAGGATCGAGGTGGCGAGCCAGGCCGCCATGAAGAGGCCGCTGCGGCGCAGGGGCTGGGGCCCCAGCAGCAGGAGGAACAGCAGGGCGAGGTGCACCGGCGAGAACCCCACCGCCAGGGCGAAGGCCCCCAGTTCCCCCAGCAGGCCGGGCGGGATGGCCAGGGGGATCAACGAGGCTGCGGGCATCGGGGTCGGGGGCCTAGGGCCAGTGCACCGGTGCATTCCAGCGCAGCAGCACCGCCTGTTCCCGTTCCCGTCCGAGCACGCCGATGCAGGCGGTGTCGAGGGCCAGCAGGGCGCCGCCCGCCGCGCCGAGCCCCAGCCAGGTGCCCGCCAGGCTGCGCAGCAGGTGGCCATGGGCGAAGAGGGCGAGGCGGATGGGGGGGGCGGGATCGCCGGGCGCCGCGGCGGCCGCAAGCGCCTCGGCCTGCTCGATCACCCGCCGGCAGCGCTGCTCCACCTCCTGCCGCCCCTCCCCGCCGGGGCAGGGATGGCTCCACACGGTCCAGCCCGGCACCGAACGGCGGATCTCGGCGGTGGTGATGCCCTCGTAGTCGCCGTAGTCCCATTCCTGCAGGTCGTCGCAGGGGATCGCCCCTGCCCCGAGGCCCGCCAGCTCGCAGGTGCGCCGGGCCCGCTGCAGGGGGCTCACCAGCACGGCCGCGAAGCGCATCCTCTCGAGCAGCGGCTGCAGCGCACGGGCCTCCTCCTCTCCCTCCGGCAGCAGGGGGAGGTCGGTGCGGCCGGTGTGGCGGCCGGCGCGGGCCCAGGCGGTGGCCCCGTGGCGGAAGAGCCAGAGCTCCAGGGGAGGGGGAGCCACCGGGTTCAGCTGCGCACCTCGAACCAGTCCTGGCCGGTGATCGGGATCCGGCTGGTCACCACCCGGTTCACCCGCGCCGCCGGCGGGCCCTTGTCGCACCACATGCGCAGTTCACCGAGCTGGTGCAGGGGCCCTTCGGCCTCGATCTCCACCGAGCCGTCGTTGCAGTTGCGCACCCAGCCCCCCAGGCCGAGGGCCACGGCGGTGCGGCAGCAGGCCATGCGGTAGCCCACCCCCTGCACCTGGCCGTCGGCCACCATGCGCCAGCGCTCCTTCGGGGCGGTGGAGCGGGGTTCCGGCCGGCTCACGACGGGGCCTTCATGGGCAGGGCCGCGGCGCGGGCGGCTGCGGCCGCCAGCCGCCAAGGGATCTCCGGGCAACCAGCCCAGTGGAGATGAAGCCAACTGGCGTGCAGCGTGGCGTTCGTCCATCCCTCGGGCCTCCGCGGACTTCCCCAGCCCTCAAGCTGCCACAGCCCCTCTTCCCTGACCACATCGGTGGCGGAACCAGGGGATTTCGTGAGCTGCCAGCGGTGGAATTCGTGTCCCTGCAGCCGTTCGCCGGTCCGCACCAGCAGGCCGTCGCTGGCCACCACCGCCTCCCGGTAGCCCAGGCTGAGGCTGCCGCGGGCGGCGCAGAAGGGCAGCAGACCCGCCATGGCGTGCTGCCCTCCCTCCGCCGTTGTCAGCTGCTGGCCCAGCAGCAGCAGGCCGCCGCACTCCGCCACCAGGGGCATCCCGGCCCGGGCGGCCCGGCGCAGATCCTCCAGGCTGCGGCGGGCCGCTTCGAGGGCGGGGGCGTGGAGCTCCGGGTAGCCACCGGGCAGCACCACCGCCCGGCACCCTGCCGGCAGGGGCTGATCCGCCAGGGGGCTCCAGGGGATCGGCTCCAGGCCCAGGGCCGTGAGCAGTTCCTCCGCCTCCGGGTAGCGGAAGTGGAAGGCGGCGTCGCTGGCGATCGCCACCGTCAGGGGCTGGGCCGTGGGAGGTGGCACAGCGGCGGGCGGCTCAGCAGTGGCGAACTGCGCAGCGGCGGACTGTGCAGCGGCGGTTGACCCAGGGGCGGACTGGGCCTGGGCGAGGCACCAGGGAATCGGATCTTCCGCTGCGCCTTCCGGAGGCGTGAGCAGGGGCCAGAGCCGCTCGAGGTCGAGGTGCTGCTCCGCCAGGGAGGCCCATTCCTGCTGGCGCCACGCCAGATCGAGCAGTTCCCCCGGGGGCAGCAGGCCCAGGTGGCGCGAGGGCAGCTCCAGGGCCGGCAGCGCCGGCAGGATGCCGAGCACCGGCACCGCGATCGCCTCGAGGGCCTCCCGCAGCAGGGCCCGGTGGCGCTCGCTGCCCACCCGGTTGAGCACCACCCCGGCCAGCGGCACCGCCGGCGGCCCGTGATCGCGGAAGCCGCGCACCAGTGCCGCGATCGAGCCGGCCTGGCGGGACGCCTCCACCACCAGCACCACCGGAAGACCCAGCAGGGCCGCCACCTCGGCGGAACTGCCGGCGCTGCTGGGGCCGCGGCCGTCGAACAGACCCATCACCCCCTCCACCAGGCAGAGGTCGGCGCGGCCGCCGTGCCAGTGGAAACAGTGCCGCACCCAGCCCTCGCCGCAGAGCAGGGGGTCGAGGTTGCGGCAGGGCAGCCCGCTCACCTGCCCCAGCAGCTGGGGATCGAGGTAGTCGGGGCCCACCTTGAAGGGCTGGAGCCGCAGGCCTCGCCGGCGCGCCAGCGCCGCCAGGGAGAGGCTGAGCAGGGTCTTGCCGCTGCCGCTGCTGGGGGCCGCGATCAGGCAGGCCATCGGGGAAGCGGCCCCCGGCCGGGACCGGCGCTCAGTCGGGCAGCAGCTTGGCAGCCAGCGGGGCGGCGGCGGCCAGCAGGGGGTTGGTGCTGTCGTGGCCGCCGGAGAGGAGCCGGGCCACCTCCATCTCCTCGCTCTCGCTCGGCAGGGGCACCACCTCCTCGGCCAGTTCCATGCTGGCCACCCCGCCGGCCTCGAGCCGCATGCAGCCGCCCGATTCCGAGCAGAGGATCACGCACAGAGGCGGGCGGCCGCCGGGCTCGCAGATCAGCCGCAGGCCCACCAGGCTGCCGGGGTGGGTCTTGGGCACGCCCACCGGCACGGGCATGAGCCGGAAGCGCACGGTGGCGCCATCGGTGCGCAGGAATTCGGCGCCGATGCCATCGCCGAGGCCGTCGCCCGCCACCCGGTAGCTGCTCTCGAGGTGCCAGCCCAGCCGGTCGGCGATCCAGGCCGCCAGCAGCAGGCCCTTCACCGGATGGGTGCCCTCCACGTCGATGTCGAGCTGCACCACATGGTTGAGGGCATCGCGGCGGCTGGGGGGATCGAACACCATCGCCAGCGATTCGCGCCAGCTGCGCAGCCGCAGCCAGTTGAGGTCGTTGATCGCCTGGCCGGCCTCGATCCGCTGCTCGAGCACATCGAGGCAGCGGCGCGGGCGCCCCATGGAGCTGTCCACGATCAGGCGCCGCGACACCGGGGCAAGGGCCTCGAGCATCTCGGGCGCCTCATCCAGATAGCCGTTCCACCACACCCAGCAGGGCAGGTCGTTGCCCACCAGGGGGTTCACCAGCGCCAGTCCCCGCTGCAGCGCCTCCATGCCGCCCCGCAGCACCACCACATCGCCGCAGGCGGGCCGGCTGCCGCCGTCCTCGGGCAGGGGGCAGTAGGCGGCCACCAGGGTCTCGAGCCCCAGGGTGGCCTCCAGGGTGGGCGCCAGGGTGATCAGGCGGCGGGGCATGTGGGCGCTGATCGCCCCATCCACATGACGGCCCCGCAGATCCGGGCTGGTGTGCTCGCCGGGCTGCTGGCCGAGCCGCCAGGCCACCTCCGGCGCCAGGGGGGCGGTGCTGGGCGGCAGGCCGCAGGCGGCTGCGGCTTCGGCGGCCTCGCGCAGCAGCTCGGGGCTGAGCAGGCCCGTGACGGGCCCCTCGAGGCGGCCGGTGCGGATCAGGTGCTGCTCCAGCCAGGCCGGATCCCACACCAGGAGCGTGAAGGTGGAGGCCCCGCTGGAGCCCTCAAGATCGTGGGTCCAGAGGCGTTCGAGGTAGGGCGTCACCTCGGTGGGCGGCAGTTCCAGGGGCGCCTGAAGGGTGAGCTGGGCGGACATGGCGGAAAGGGAGGAGGGCGCGGGATCTGGAGCGGGGGGAGGAACTCAGGGACGGCGCCAGGCCAGCTCGTCCTCGGCCAGCAGGCTTTCGGCGGCGGCCGGTCCCCAGGTGCGGGCTTCGTAGGGATGCACCGGCAGCTGCCAGGGGGCGTCCTCGATCAGCTCGAGCAGGGGGGTGTAGAGGCGCCAGGCGGCCTCCACCTCGTCGCTGCGGGTGAAGAGGGTGGCATCGCCGAGCATGGCGTCGGCGAGCAGGCGCACGTAGCCCTCATCGCTGGGTTCGCCGAAGGATTCGTCGTAGCTGAAGGCCATGTCCACCGGCCGGCTGCGCATGCCGGAGCCGGGGGCCTTCACCTCGAAGCGGAATTCGGCCCCCTCATCGGGCTGGATCCGCAGGATCAGCTGGTTCGGGGTGGGGGCGCCGCCGGCGGCGTCGAAGAGGTGCACCGGCGCCTGGCGGAAGGTGAGCACCACCTCCGAGAGCCGCTTGGGCAGCCGCTTGCCGGTGCGCAGGTAGAAGGGCACCCCCTGCCAGCGCCAGTTGTTGATGAACAGCTTCATCGCCACGTAGGTCTCGGTGGTGCTATTCGGGTCCACCCCCGGCTCCTGGCGATAGCCCGGCAGCGGTC
The DNA here is from genome assembly GCA_049242845.1 of Prochlorococcaceae cyanobacterium. Taxonomy (GTDB): domain Bacteria; phylum Cyanobacteriota; class Cyanobacteriia; order PCC-6307; family Cyanobiaceae; genus CBW1002. The sequence goes on along the minus strand of JBMLOS010000222.1, from coordinate 2,980 downwards.
TGGCCGTGGTGCCGCCGGCGGAGTACTGACCGCGGACGCAGCACTTCCAGGGTTCGGATTCGTTGGCCAGCTGGGCTGCCTGCAGCACCTTGGCCTTCTCGTTGCGCATCGCCTCCGGGTCGAAGCGCCCGGGCGGCTCCATGGTGGTGAGGGCCAGCATCTGGGTGAGGTGGTTCTGCACCATGTCCCGCAGGGCACCGGAGGTTTCGTAGTAGCCGGCGCGCTCCTCCACCCCCACGGTCTCGGCCGCGGTGATCTGCACGTTGTCGATGTAGTTCCGGTTCCAGATCGGCTCGAAGATCGTGTTGGCGAACCGCAGCACCAGGATGTTCTGGACCGTCTCCTTGCCGAGGTAGTGGTCGATCCGGAAGACCTGGCTCTCCTTGGCGCAGGCCTGGACGATTCGGTTGAGCTCCTGGGCGCTGCCGTAGTCGCGGCCGAAGGGCTTCTCGATCACCACCCGGCTGCGCTGGGGATCGGCCAGCAGGCCGGCGGCGGCCAGGGCCCGGCAGCCGCTGCCGTAGTGGGAGGGGGAAACGGAGAGGTAGAAGGTGCGGTTGCTGCGGGTGGCCCGCAGCCGGTCGATCGTGTCGAGCCGCTGCCCCAGCCGCACCACATCCGGCGGTTGCTCCAGGTCGACCGGTTCGTAGAAGAGGCCGGCGGCGAACTGGCCCCAGGCCTGGCGGTGCTCCTCCACCTCATCGGCGAGGGCCTCGGCCATGCGGCTGCGGAACTCCTCGTCGCTCCAGGGGCGGCGGGCGCAGCCGAGCACGGCGAACTCACTCGGCAGGCGCCGCTGCCGGTACAGCTCGAACAGGGCCGGGATCAGCTTGCGGTGGGTCAGATCCCCGCTGGCGCCGAAGATCACCAGGCACTGGGGGGGAATCACCCGCTCCTGACGGAGCCCCACCCGGAGCGGATTGGTCAGGGTGACGGTCATGGAGGCAGATCGATCGCCTGTTCCTCCTGTTTAACGAGCCCGGAGTCGGGCGGGGAAAGCCAACCGGTTTTCGCCAGTTTCCGGCGGCCTTCTGTCGGGGTTCGCTGATCCGTGCCCGGCGGTGCGCGCGATGGACCACCCCGATCACCCATGAAAAAAGGACCCGCCGGGGCGGATCCTGGGCACCGGTCGGGGGACCGGAAGGGGAGAGGGCTCAGTAGGTTTCCACGTGCCAGCGCTCGGCCTTCTTGAGCTGGGGACGCAGCTCGCTCCAGTCGAGAACCTTGGCGGCGGCGGCGGCGGTCATGGCCTCGTCGATGCCGGGCTCCATGCCCCGCAGACCGCACATGTACACGTGGGTCTTGGGGTTTTCGATCATCGAGAAGATCTCATCGGCGTTCTCCAGCACCCGGTCCTGGATGTACATCCGGCCGCCCTTGGCGTTCTTCTGCTCGCGGCTGATCGCCTTGGTGTAGCGGAAGTTCTCGGGGAACTGGCTCTGGTAGTGCTCGAAGTCGGCGTCGTAGAGGAGGTTCGGCGTGGTGGGTACGCCCATGATCAGCCAGGCCTTGCCGCGGAAGTTCCAGCCGTTCTTCTCACGCTCGGCGGGCTCGAACATGCGGCGCAGGTAGGCCCGCATCGGCGCGATGCCGGTGCCGGTGGCCAGCATGATCACATTGGCCTCCTCGTCGTCGGGGAGGAGCATCTCCTTGCCCACCGGGCCGGTGATCTTCACCTTGGCGCCGGGCTCGATGTCGCAGAGGAAGGTGGAGCAGACGCCGTTGATCGTCTCGCCGTCCTTCTCGTACTGCAGCTGGCGCACGCACAGCGACACGGTGTGGCCGGCCATGTTGTCGCCATGGCGGGTGCTGGCGATCGAGTAGAGGCGGAGCTTGTGGGGCTTGCCGTTGGCATCGGTGCCGTCGGGGATGATGCCGATGCTCTGGCCCTCCACATAGTGGAGCTGGGGATCACCGCCGGCGAGATCGAAGGTGATGTGGTTCACCCGGCCGATGGCTCCTTCGGCCAGCAGGCTGTAGTTCTCGATGACCGTGCCGATGAAGGGATCCTTCGGCTTGTAGAGGTTCACCGGCACGGAGGCGTGGCTCGAGGCGGTCTTCACGGGGGGAGCGGCGGCGGGAACTTCGGCGGCCTGGGCCGGGGCGGCGGCAGGCGGAGCCGCCTGGGCGGGCGGTTGATCGGCGGGGGTCACGGACAGGATGCGGCCGCCCTGCCGGGCGATCGTCTGGACCAGGGCCTGCATGCGGGCGTAGGGCACGGTGAAGCGGCGCTCCGCCTGGCGCTGCAGGCCGACACCGAAGCCCTGGACGACGACGGTGAACATCCGTCCGTCGGACTGAGTGACAGCGCTGGTGGAGACACGCATTCGGGCTCAGTCCTCACAAAAATCGGGCTGATCATAGGGAACCCGTTCACCTCCCCAGAACCGCGGTTAGGGTTGCGGAATGCGGGATGCCCGCCGGCTCCTCCGGCCAGGCCCAGAGCCTTCCCCGTTTCCACAACCCTGCGAACCGTTCGGGTGCAGCCCTTGGCCACCGTTTCCGTTCCCGCCTCCCTCTCCCGGATGCTGCAGCTCCCCTCCAGTGAGCCCAGCTGCAGCCTCGACACCATTCAGCAGGAGATGGAGAGGCTGCCCCAGGGCACCCGGCGACTGGCCGTGCAGCTGCGCCTCGATCTCGACCCCCTCTGGCTCTGGGCGGTGCTCACCGATTACGAGGCCCTTGCCCATTTCATCCCCAACCTGGCCGTCTCCCGGCTGCTGTGGCGGCGCGGCACAGTGGTGGGTCTCGAGCAGGTGGGCACCCAGCAGTTCTGCGGTCTGCGCTTCAGTGCCGCGGTGGAGCTGGAGCTGGAGGAGCGCCCCGACCAGGGCCGCCTCGATTTCCGCATGGTGCGCGGCGACTTCCGCCGCTTCGAGGGGGCCTGGATCCTGAACCGCGATCCCCACGGCACCTCGCTGCTCTACGACCTCACCGTGCAGGGCAAGCCGGGCATGCCGATCGGCCTGATCGAGCAGCG
>JBMLOS010000221.1:0-4812 GCA_049242845.1 Prochlorococcaceae cyanobacterium | reverse complement strand
GACCAAGCAGCTCAACAAGCTGGTCAACGTGCTCGGCGTGACCGATCTCTCCACCATTCCCTCGGTGGAGCGGGAACTGATGCTGCTGAAGGTGTCGGCCCCGCCGGAGAAGCGGGCCGCCATCCTCGATCTGGTGCACGTGTTCCGCGCCAAGGTGATCGACGTGGGCGAAACCGCCCTCACCCTGGAGGTGGTGGGGGACCCCGGCAAGCTCGTGGCCCTCGAGCAGGTGCTCGCCAGCTACGGGATTCTCGAGATCGCCCGCACCGGCAAGGTGGCCCTGGAGCGGGCCTCCGGCGTGAACACCGCCTACCTCAAGCTCACCGCCTCGGCCAAGCGGGTGCCGGCCTGATCGCCTGGGGCTTGCCCTTCAGGGCTTGCCCTTCACCAGGGTGCCCCCCTCCACCAGGGTGGCCTTCACCAGCCGGTCGCCCTGCTGGATCCTGTCCACCACGTCCATGCCCTCGCTCACCCGGCCGAAGACTGCGTAGCGGCCATCCAGCTCCGGCAGGGATTCCAGGGCGATGTAGAACTGCGCGCTGGCCGAATTGGGGTCGTTGGAGCGGGCCATCGCCACGGCCCCGCGCTGATGCACCAGAGCCAGCTCCCGGGTGATCGAGGGGCTCGTGAGCAGTTCGCCGTAGCGGGGCTCCGCCTCGCCTTTGCGCTTCAGTTCCAGCGGGATCAGGCGGGCCTCGCCGGTGGCTGGATCGAGGAAGCTGCCGGTGCCGTACTGGCTCGGGGGCACCTTCGAATCGGCGGAGAGGGGATCACCCCCCTGCACCACGAAGGGGGTGGGCTCCCGCACCACCCGGTGGAAGGCGGTGTTGTTGTAGGCGCCGCGCTTCACCAGGTCCACGAAATTGCCGGCGGTGAGGGGCGCGGCGGCCCCATCGAGGCTGATCTGCACCACGCCGCGGCTGGTCTGCAGCCGCACCACGGCGGTGCCGCTCAGGCAGGGCACGGGGGACACGCCGCAGCCGAGGGCCTGGCTGCGGGTCTCGGCCGCGCAGGCCGAAAGGGCCAGGGGCAGCAGCACCAGCAGAGCGGCGCCGAGGCTGCGGCCCAGGCGCGCGCGCCAGCGGAGGGGCAGGGAGGCGATCTTCACTGCCCCTCCAGCGCCACACCGAGGAAGCGGGCCAGCTGGGCTCCCGCCAGTTCGAGGTCCGCCAGGGGGAGGGGTTCCCCCACCCGCGTGAGGGGCAGATCGCGCCGGCCCTGCACCTTCAGGGCCAGGCGACGGCGGGGGTTGAGGCCATCGCGCACGTCGAGCTTCACCGCCTTCACCTCCCGCAGGGGAATCTCCACCCGGATCACCTGGCGGAAGCCGCGGCGCTCGATCGTGGCCTGGCCGGAGCGGCGGTCGAACCGGTTCACGCCGGCGCCCACATCCAGGGCGATCACTGTCCAGAGGTAGGTGGAGAGCAGGGCGGCGGCCAGGCCGTAGAGGCCCATCACCAGCCCCTGGGGCACCCACTCCAGGGCAGCCGGGTGGCCGATCGGCAGCAGATCGGTCCCGAAGCGGCTGGAGGCGCTCGTGAGCAGGAAGCCGAGCCCGCCGGTGCTCACCACCGCCGCCACGAGCACGTTCGAGAGCCGCCGCGACCCCAGCACCGGCTGCTCCAGCAGGTCGGGGGAGGAGGGCGACGCCGGGGGGGACGCCGGGGCCGGGGCCGGGGAAGCCGCCATTCGCAAGCCAGGGATCGGAGCGGACATCTTCGCCTCCGGAGCGTCACGCTTGACGAACCGGGCAGGATGCGGGCACAAAGGGGGGACAGCGGCAGCCCATGGATCCGGCCCGTCCCTCCCCTGCGTTCTCCCCCGGCGCGCCGGCCGCCGAAGCCGTGGACGCCCAGGGCACGGAGCACGTGCTGCAGGACACGATCCGGGCCCTGCGCCTGGAGCTCGAACGCCGCCAGCGGCTGGCGGAGCAGGAACGGGAGGAACTGATCGACGCCCACGAGAGCGAACGCCGCGAACTGCGGGCCACCGTGGAGGTGCTGCGGGTGGAGCTGGAGCGGCAGCAGCGGCTCGCGCTGGAGGAGCGCACCCGCCTGCTGGAGACCCTCGAGGTGGACAAGCGGGAACTGCGCAGCACGGTGGATGCCCTTCGCCACCGGATCGAACTGGAGCAGGAACAGCACCGCGCCGCCCTGGCCCATGAGCGGCAGCTGGCCGACGAAGCCGGCCGGGAGCTGCGGGCCACGATCCTGGAGCTTCGCCGGCGGCTGGAAGAGCAAGCGGCGGCGGTGCGCCCATGAGCCCGGCCCGACGGCGCTCCGCCGCAGGCAACGACCCCTTGGCGGGGCTCACCCTGGCGGAGGCCCGCATCCTGCTGGAGGTGTCCACGGCCGTGGGCATGGAGCCCAGCCTCGATGGGCAGCTGCGCTGCCTGCTCGATCTGCTCACCCGTGCCACCCACGCCGACCGGGGCACCCTGTTCGTGAACGATCCGCGCACCCAGGAGCTCTACAGCCGCGTCTACGCCGGCGGGCTCATCCGGGAGATCCGGCTGCTCAACACCGTGGGGGTGGCGGGCCACGTGTTCCAGAGCGGCGAGGGCCTGCTGGTGGACGACGCCTACGCCGACGAACGCTTCAACCGCAGCGTGGACGAGCAGACGGGCTACCACACCCGCACGATCGCCTGCGCGCCGATGCTCACCATGGACGGCGAGGTGATCGGCGTGGTGGAGGTGCTCAACAAGCTCAGTTCCGAGCCCTTCAGCCGCAGGGATCTGCGCCTGCTGGAGGCGATGGCCCGCCAGGCGAGCGTGTCGCTGCAGCGCTCGCTGCTGCTGGAGGAGGCGGAGGCCAAGAAGGCCCAGGAGTCCGAATTCCTGAGCGTGGTGAGCGAGATGTCGGGGGAGCTGAAGCTCGGCGCGCTGCTGCAGCGGATCATCGGCACGATCACCCGCCTTCTGAACGCGGAGCGCTCCACCCTCTTTCTCAACGACGAGAAGACCGGCGAGCTCTACACCGAGATCGGCGAGGGCCTCGGCGCCACCAAGATCCGCTTCCCGAACCACCTCGGTATCGCCGGCTCGGTGTTCCACAGCGGCGAGGCGGTGAACATCCCCTATGCCTACGCCGATCTGCGCTTCAACCCCAGCTTCGATCGCCAGACCGGCTTCTTCACCCGTTCGATGCTCTGCACGCCGGTGGTGAGCAAGAGCGGCCGCCTGATCGGGGTGACGCAGGTGCTCAATAAGCATGGCGGGGTGTTCACCAACGCCGATGAGGTGCGGCTGAAGGCCTTCACCGCCCAGATGGCGGTGGCGCTGGAGAACGCCAAGCTGTTCGACGACGTGCAGACGATGAAGAACTACGCCGAATCGATGCTGGAGAGCATGTCGAACGGCGTGATCACCCTGGGCGACGACGACGTGATCCGCACCGTGAACCGGGCCGGTTGCCGCATCTTCCGCCTCGATGCCGAAACGATCGTGGGCCGCAGCGCCAGCGAGTTCTTCGAGGGCAGCAACGGCTGGCTGGCGGAGCGGATCCGGCAGGTGCGCGAAAGCAGTGAACCGAGCACGGTGCTCGACGCCGAACTGCGGATCGAAGACGACAACAGCTCCGCCAACATCAGCGTGCTGCCGCTGGAGAGCGTGAAGGGCCAGCCCCTGGGCTCGCTGGTGATGGTGGAGGACATCAGCGAGGAGAAGCGGATGAAGGGCACCATGGCCCGCTACATGGATCCGGTGATCGCCGATGAGCTGATGCGCGGCGGTGCCGAAGTGCTGGGCGGCGCCGAAGGGATGGCCACGGTGCTGTTCAGCGACATCCGCAGCTTCACCAGCCTCACCGAGAGTCTCGGGGCCCAGGGCACGGTGCGGCTGCTGAACGAATACTTCACCCTGATGGTGGAGTGCCTCCAGCAGGAGGGAGGCATGCTCGACAAGTTCATCGGCGACGCGATCATGGCCATCTTCGGCCTGCCGGTGCCGGGCGAGCAGGACGAGGACCGGGCGGTGCGGGCCGGCATCGCCATGCTGCGCAGCCTGGAGGGGTTCAACGGCGAGCGCGCCCAGAACGGCCTGCCGCCGATCCGGATCGGCATCGGGATTCACACCGACACCGTGGTGAGCGGCAACATCGGCTCCCCGAAACGGATGAACTACACCGTGATCGGCGACGGCGTGAACCTGGCTTCGCGGCTGGAATCGGCCTGCAAGCACTACGGCGCCCAGATGCTGATCAGCGACGACACCCTGCAGCGCCTGCGGGGCACCTACCGCCTGCGGGAGGCCGACCGGGTGGTGGTGAAGGGCAAGAGCCAGCCCGTGGTGGTGCACGAGGTGCTCGATTTCCACACCGAGGAGAGCTTTCCCCGGGCCATGGAGGTGCTCAACCACTACCGCGACGGCCTGCGGCTCTACCGCGGGCGGGCCTGGGAGGAGGCGTCCCAGGCGTTCGAGCGCGCCCTGGCGCTCCATCCCCAGGACCGGCTCAGCCAGCTGCATCGGGAACGCTGCCGCCATTACCAGGCCGATCCGCCCGGCCCCGACTGGGACGGCACCTGGGTTCTGAAGGAGAAATGACCGCCCCGGCCGGCCGAGCGGAGCAGAAATACCCAGCCCGCCGGGTCAGCCCGCGAGAACCCTGATCCGGCAAGGCATGTCAGCCCGTTGCGGCCTGCCTCGCGGTGGCTGGGAACGTTGTTACCATCGCCCGGTATCCCACAGCTCCCGCGGGTTTTCCGCCCGTGACAACCATTCGTTTCTTCCCATGACGATTGCTGTAGGACGCGCGCCACAGCGGGGATGGTTCGACGTCCTCGATGACTGGCTCAAGCGCGACCGCTTCGTTT
>JBMLOS010000220.1:0-2534 GCA_049242845.1 Prochlorococcaceae cyanobacterium | reverse complement strand
CGCTGCGGCGCCGAACGATCGCCGGTGTAGCCGCGCAGCACCTCCGCCAGGGTGCCGGGCGAGCCGAGGCCGGCGCACATCAGCAGCAGCCCTGGCCAGGCTCCACCTGGGGTCTGCAGACCCTCGTAGAGGCCGAGGGCACGGTGCAGCACGGGCTCCGCGTCCACCTCCAGGGCCTCGCGGGGGAAGCCGGTGTAGGTGCAGAAGCGATCGGCACCGGCGCCATCGCCGATGGCGATCGCCCGGGTGCGGATGCCTGATGCCTCCAGCCGGGGCAGCTCCGGCACCAGGGCCTGGGCGTATTCCATGGAGTCGAAATCGCCCAGCTGGGTGAGCAGCAGCACCAGCCGGCGGCCGCTCGCCATGCCCGGCATCAGCTGGAGCCGCTGCAGCAGGGGAGCGGGGGCTTGCATGCCGGTGGCGCAGGGCGGCACAAACTAACCAGGTGCACCCCCTCTCCCGCCATGACCACCCTGCTGCTCACGCTCACGCTGGCCCTGTTCCACCTGGTGGGCCCGGTGCCCGTGGATCTGGGGGTGCACAACGGTGCCCTCTCGCCCTGCCCGAGCCCCGCCCACTGCGCCCGCGAAAACTGGGCCGTGGCCGATCCGCAGGCCGCCCTCGCGGCGCTGGTGCCGGTGATCGCCGCCACGCCGCGCACCACGATCGAGGAGCAGGGCGAGGGCTATCTGCACGCCACCGCCAGCAGTGCCCTGTTCGGCTTCGTGGACGATCTGGAGCTCTATGCCGATCCCGCCCGTGGTGTGCTGCAGGCGCGTTCTGTGTCGCGGCTGGGGGATTCCGATCTGGGGGTGAATGGCCGGCTGCTGGCCGACCTGCACGAGCAGCTGGGCTGATCGGTTTGTTCATTTCGCTACCAGGGCTCCGAGAACGCTGGGCAGACGATTCTGTGCGGTTTGCAGAAGGGGATGACCAGTGGGGCGGTGTTCTTGAAAGTTGTACATCGCCCGTTATGTGTACTGCGTAACATTTCTTGGCGACGCGGGGCGCCTTGGCCTGGCTACGAAGAGGGTGCGGGATCGGCAGCTTATGCGGTAACAGCAGGACGGCGGTAGCTTTTACGGTCCGCCGAATCACTGTTGGGCATACTGTCTGGTGAGGAGGAGGTCATGAGCGAGGTTGTCATCAGACATGTCGAGCATGAGGACTACCAGCCGATCATCTCGGTCGTCGATGAATGGTGGGGTGGACGGCCGATGGCCGCAATGCTCCCCAAACTCTTCTTCGTCCACTTCAGCTCCACTAGCTTCACTGCCGTGGATGATGGTCAGATCGTAGGTTTCCTCATCGGGTTCATTTCGCAGACCTTTCCCGACCAAGCCTATATTCACTTCCTTGGCGTGCATCCCACACGCCGTGGAGAAGGGTTAGGACGGCTCCTCTATAAGTCTTTCTTTTCAACAGTCGCCTCGCTTGGCTGTCGCACTGCTATTTGCGTGACCGCTCCAGTCAATCGCAACTCAATTGCCTTCCATCGCCGCATGGGCTTCTCAATGATCGACTCCGCTTGCATGGTCGGCGACGTGCCCGTCGTTTTGAACTATGACGGGGTGGGTGAAGACCGCGTGATCTTCACGAGAGATCTGGACACTTTTCTTGTCGAGCGCTGATGCCCAACATCCAGATCCAGAAGGCGGGAGCCGAATCCGCGAGTCAGTCTGATCAGCCCCTACCCGCTTCTCATCTGGAACGTTAGACCCACCCAGAACAGCCAGAGCCCTGAGCTTGACGACCCGTTTTCCCGTAGCTACGGTAAAGCGCGCTCATCGTCTTCGACCAAGGCAAGGACGCAACCAATCTCAGTAAGCATGGGGTCTCCTTGGCTGCGGCTGCTGAGCTTGATTGGGATGCGGCGCTGGCCTGGATCGATGATCGAGCTGATTATGGAGAGCAGAGAATCGTTGCCTTGGCTCCGATGGGAGACAGGCTCTTCTTTGTAGTCTTCGTTGATCGAGATGAGGCCAGAAGAGTTATCAGCCTGCGCAGAGTCAATCGCCGTGAGGTCAGTCACTATGTCAAAGCCATCCAAGAAGGTCTCGATCAGGATGCCTACACCTGAAGAGGATCATCAGATAACTCAAGCTGCTTTAAATGATCCAGATGCATTGCCGCTTGCGGACGAGCAGATGCACCGGATGGTTCCGTTGAAGACCATTAGGGGCGCCCAAGACTGGCGAATAAGAAGCAGCTTGTTTCCATCCGATATAGCCCTGAAGTGCTTGAGTATTTCAGGGCATCCGGTGCTGGCTGGCAATCACGGATGGATGAGGTGTTAAAGAAGTATGTGGAATCACGGTCTAGCTTTGATGCAAAGGGGGTCTAACGCGGCCATGCACCTGACCCGCCACCGCAGGATCCTTACTCCCATGAACAAACTTCTGTTCAGATCTTTGCGGCCAGGTGATGGCCAGCGTTAGCCGTCAATGAACACCGCGGGCCGCTACTATCTCAACGGCGTGGAGCCTAAACTCATTGGGCAATGCTGCACAGGCTTCGTTCTCCAGCACTTCTAT
>JBMLOS010000219.1:243-4491 GCA_049242845.1 Prochlorococcaceae cyanobacterium | reverse complement strand
CAGCAGCCAGAGGCCGCTGACGAAATTGGAGAACACCTCCTTGATGCCGAAGCCCAGGCCCACCGAGAGCCCGCCGGCGATCGCCAGGATCGCCGTGGCGTTGAAGCCCATGTGGCTGCAGACCCACAGCACCCCCACGCCCACCACCAGGTAGCGGACCATCAGCTGCAGGGCGCGGCGGCTGCTGTCACTGAAGCGGAGCAGGTGCTGCAGCAGCCACACCAGCACCGCCGCCGGCGGCCCCGAACCGATCACCACCAGGTAGAGGATCACCAGCGAGAGCCACAGCTGACCCAGATCCACCGGCACGCCGAACCAGGTGCCCAGGGGAATCAGGGCCAGGTCCAGGAGACTGTCGAGCTGCTGGATCAGGGCCAGCAGCGCCACCACCAGGAAGGCAGGCCGCAGCAGGCGGATCTCGAGCAGCCGGAGGGCCTCCGGCGAGAGGAAGCGCGCCAGCAGCAGCTGGAGCAGATCCAGGCCGAACCAGCCCAGGCCGAGCAGCAGCAGGAACAGCGCCAGTCCGTAGGGCTGCCCCAGAGCGGCGAGCAGGAGGCAGCCCAGGCCGATGCCCCCCAGGGAGAGCGGCAGGAGCAGGAACCGCAGGCTGGGGCGCCGCACCCGCCGCCGCAGGATCATCTGGCCGAGGGCCCCCAACAGCACGAGCAGTACCTGCACCTGCACGGCCCCCCGTTCGAGGTAGCCGATCCAGCCGAGCAGCTCCTGGAAGAGTTCCGTCATCGTTCACCTACGAGGGAACGGGAGGGCGTGGGGCGCAGGTCCCGGATGATGGCCTCCACCGCGGGGTCGGGTTCGAGCTCACCGAACACCACCTGCACCATCGTCTGGGAGAGCTGCAGAAGGCGGGCATCGCCCGGATGCACCAGCTCCACCAGCATGGTGTTGGCGTTGGACTGGCGCTGGGATTCCACCATCGCCTGCAGGGAGGCGGAGCTGTTCACCGGCGGCGGCACGAAGCGGTTCACCGGCAGCACCGCCATGGTGTCCAGGGTGAGCGTGCGCTGGATCAGGGGATTGATCGTGAAGCGCACCATCGCCTCGGCGATGCGGCGCTGCTCCGGGCTCGAGCCGCGCCCGAACACCATCACCCGCTCGCGGGACACGGGGGTGGGCTCCCCTCCGGGCCCCGAGGGCAGGGTGGCCACCCCGAGCCGGCTGCCCATCTGGGCCCGGAGGTTGGGCAGAGCGATGCTGTTGCAGCTGATCCAGTCGAGCTGGCCCCTGCGGAACTCCTTCAGCACCTGGTTCTGATCGGAGAAGAGGGTGACCCGCTGCTGCAGGCTTGCCCCCTGGAGCCACTGCACCCAGCCGCGCAGCCGCAGGCGCTGCTCCGGCGTGAGGGCCTCCCCCCGGGCCGCCGCCACCAGGGCGTCATTGGCGCCGAGGGATCCCGCGGTCCAGTAGATGCTGAAGGGATGGGCCCCCAGGCCCACCCGCAGGCCCTGGGCACTGCGCTGCAGAAGTTCGTCGAGGGTGGTGGGGCTGCTGCGCAGCCGGCTGCGGTTGAAGCAGGCCAGCTCGGGATGGAAGAGGGCCGGAACGCCACTGATCTGGCCGTTGGGCAGGCGCAGCCGCTCCATGGCGGAGGGATTGATCTGGTTCCACTCCGCAGCGGTGAGCGTGGCGGGGCTCGTGAGGCCGAGCTGGTTGAGATCGTTGGCGAAGAGCCCGCTCACCAGCAGTATGTCGGGCCCGAGGCCGCTGCGCACCCGGGAGCGGAGGTGGGGGATGAGGGTATCGCTGCGGAACAGCTGCACCTGGATGTTCACCTCGGGATGCACGGTGCGGAACGCCCGCGACAGCTCCTCCACCCGCGAGCGGAGCTCCGTGAAGGTCTCGGCGTTGAGCACCTGATCACGGTCGAGCACGATGCCTTGGTACAGCGTGCCCCGCAGCCGCGGCCCCGCGGCGGGCAGCAGACTCTCGAGGCCACCGGCCAGCAGGCGCTGGCCAAGCCCCGTGATCGGGGGCTCGGGGTCTCCGGCGAGGCGCAGGCTGAGGGTTCGCACGAGCACCCCCACCCCCAGCAGCAGCGCCACTCCCAGGGGAAGAAAGAGCGGGGAGCGCCGCAGGCGACGGGCCAGGAGCGGCAGCCGCGGCAGTGCTCCCAGGCGGCGCCAGGCCATCAGGGACCCACCCGGGTGGCCTGCAGTTCGAGCACCAGGGGGCCCACCCAGTAGCTGCCGGGGTCGGTGCGGGCGGCGGCCATCTCGGCGGCGGCCTCCTCCGCCTCCGCCTCGCTCCAGAGGCCCTGGCGGATCAGCTCCTGGCCGTAGAGGCTCACGAACCGCTCGAGCCACTGGCACCAGCCGTCGCCGCCGCGCCCCAGCACCGGCAGGGGGCGAAGGTGGTCGATGCGGAAGCCACGGCTCACCAGCAGGGCCGGCAGGCGCCGGTTCACATCCGGATCACCGCCGGCGGCGCGGAAACTCTCCTGCGTGGCCGCCCCGAAGCGCGCCACCGCCTCGCCGTAGGGATGGAGGCCGAAGGTGTCCCACTGCACGTATTCCTGGGTCAGGAAGCGGCCGCCGGGCCGCAGGCCGGTGCGCAGCACCGTGATCAGCGGCTCCAGCCGGGGCAGGAACATCGCCACCCAGCGGCACCAGGCCAGATCGAAGCCGGCCGCTTCCCGCCCCCACACGGGCGGCTCCTCCGCGCCGAGGTCGTGGCGGCGCACCTCCAGCTGGGAGAGGCCGGAGGCGGCGGCCGCCGCCTCGGCCTGCTCGAGGTAGGCAGGGCTGCGCTCCAGGGCCAGCACCCGGCCGCGGCCCCCCACCAGCCGCGCCAGCTCCAGGCTGGCGAAGCCGGGGCCGGCGCCGAGGTCGAGCACCCGCTGGCCCGGCGCCAGGCCGGCCCGCTCCCAGGCCGCCTGGGCCAGGGGCAGCCAGACGTCGTGCTGCAGGCGCAGCCGCTCCGCCTCGAAGGCGTCGGTGCCGAGCACGTAGGCATCCGGCGCCACGGGGTTCAGTCCTCGGGATAGAGCAGGGCGGCGAGTTCGTCGGGGTCGACGTCGTAGACGCGGGCCAGGGTGGTTTCGATCGCGCTGGTCACCACATCCGGCAGGAAACGCATGGCGTTGAGGGCGTCGTCGGCGATCTCATCGGTGAGCAGGGTTTCGCCCCCGAGCTTCTCGTCGTTGATGACGGCCATCACCCAGCTCTGGTAGGCGGTCACCAGATCGGCGAACTCGAGCTCCGGGTCGTTCAGATCCAGGGCCATCAGGCGTCTCCAGGACGTTGCCTCTGCAGTTTGCCCGCTGGGGGCGGTTCTGGCGGGAGGATGGTCCAATGGACTCCGTTTCCCCCGCCACCACCGCTGCGGCGGCCGCTGCCGAGGCACCCAGCACCGCGGCCCTGCAGGCCACCCTCTGCGACTTCGCCATTCACGCCCTGGTGCGCCAGCACCGCGAGAGCTTCCCGCCCCTGTGGACGGGAGAGAGCTGGGCGAAGCTGCTGATCTGGCTGGCGCTGCAGTGCGGCAGCGGCAGCGAGCGCAGCGGCCTCGAGCGCTTCGCCGCGGCCCTGGGGCCGGTGCTCACCGGCCGGATGCGGCGCACGTTCTTCGAGCGGGAACTGGAGGATCTGGGGCTGCAGCTGATGGCCGATCCGGCCGAGGCGCAGGTGCTGGTGCTGCCCCTCGACGGCCTCACCACCCCCTCCCTGGAGCAGGTGGCGGAGGCGCTGGAGCGGGTGGGGCTCCACACGAGGGTGGTGAGCGACCGCAGCCGCTGGCAGAGCCTGGAGGCCCTGGTGGCGCCTCCCAGGGCACCGCCGATGGGGTGATGGCCTTCTACGAGCGCCGCACGGATCTGCAGCGGCCCGGGGTGGCCTTCGGGCCGGAGGCCGGGCCCGGGGCCGAGCCCGCCAAGATCTCCACCGACATCAGCCTGGTGGCGATCGACCGCTCCGATCCGGAGTCCTTCGCCCTGGCGGAGGTGATCGTGCGCGGCGTGAGCGCCGGCCTGAACCGCTACCTCGAGGAGCGGCCCCTGCTGCGGCAGTGCTGCCCGGAGCAGAGCCTGTTCGTGAACCCGATCTTCAACCTGCAGCGCTACGCGCCCGGTGAGGGCTTCAAGCGCTGGCACTGCGACTGGACCCTCAGCGATGAGGCCACCGAGCCCCAGGCGCGGGTGCTGGCCTGGATCCTCTACTGCAACACCCTGCCCGAGGGCGGCACCGAGTTTCATTGGCAGGATCACCACGAGGAAGCGCAGCGGGGCAAGCTGCT
>JBMLOS010000219.1:0-233 GCA_049242845.1 Prochlorococcaceae cyanobacterium | reverse complement strand
ACCCTGGAGGGTTATCTGCGGCGGCTGGCGGGCTGATCTGGCCCAGCCCAGAACGGGCCATTCGCCTTGAGTTGCGGCTCAACCTTGGCGCCCGGGCGGATGTCGTGGTTGTTGCTGGAGCTGGTGCCCTGGCCGCCACACTCCGTGAAGCTTCTCCGTGTGAAGCTTCTCCGTTGCAATCGGTTTTGATTTCACCATGGTCGAGACCCATTTCAGGCGCTGGCATGTTCACT
>JBMLOS010000218.1:0-8948 GCA_049242845.1 Prochlorococcaceae cyanobacterium | reverse complement strand
TGATCAGCTCGGCTCCCAGGCGGGCGGCGCTGCGGCAGGCGCCGGCCATGGTGGCCGGGATGTCGTGGAACTTGAGGTCGAGGAACACCCGCAGGCCTTGCTGCCGCAGCTGCTCCACTACCGCGGGACCGCCGGCGGTGAAGAGCTCCAGCCCCACCTTCACCCACTGCAGCCCGGGGACGGCCACAGCGAAGGCCAGGGCCTGCTCGCAGCCCATGCCGTCGAGGGCCACGATGATGCGATCGGCTGCACGGGAACTCACCGCGGGCGCACGGGCAGGGGAAGGAGCAGGCTAGGGAGCACCGGGCCCGCAAGCCTCAGCCCGCCACCAGCCGCCGGAAGGTCTTCCTGCCGAGCTGCAGCACCTTGCCGCTCAGTTCAGCCGCCGAGGCGAACTCCCGGTTCGGGTCGCCCAGCTTCTCGCCGTCGAGCCGCACCCCGCCGCCCTGGATCTGGCGGCGCGCCTCGCTGCTGCTGGCGCACACCCCCACCGCAGCCAGCAGATAGAACGCCTTGGCCGGGAAGTTCACCGCCGCCAGGGAAGCCTCGGGCACCTCGGCCTCGGCGGTGCCGCCGCTGGCGGCTCCGGCCACCAGCCGCGCCGCATCGTTCTGGGCCTGGTCGGCCGCTCCAGCGCCATGGCGGGCGCGGGTGATCGCCAGGGCCATCGCCTTCTGCCGCGCCCGCGGATCGGCGGGCAGCGCCTCGAGATCGAGATCGGTGAGCAGGGTGAGGTAATCGTTCACCACCGCATCGGGCACCTTCTCGAGCTTCGAGTACATCGAGAGCGGGTCCTCCTGCAGCCCCACCGTGTTGCCCAGGCTCTTGCTCATCTTCTGCACGCCATCGAGGCCGGGCAGGATCGGCAGCAGCAGGCCGAACTGGGGCCGCTGGCCGAAATGGCGCTGCAGGTCGCGGCCCATGGCCACGTTGAACTTCTGGTCGGTGCCGCCCAGCTCCAGATCGGCCTGCACCTGCACCGAGTCGTAGCCCTGCAGAAGGGGGTAGAGGAACTCGTGCAGCGAGATCGGCGTGCCGGAGCCGTAGCGGTTGGCGAAGTCCTCCTTGGCGAGCATCTGCCCCACCGTGCTGATGCCCAGCAGCTCGATCACCTGCGGCAGATCCAGGCCCCCCAGCCATTCGCTGTTGCGCCGCACCTCCAGCCGCCCGGGGGTGTGGAAATCGAGCAGGGCCCGCTCCGGATCCTGGCCCTCCCCCAGCTGCTGCAGATAGGTGGCGGCATTGGCCTCCACCGCTTCAGCGCTCAACTGGACCCGGGTGGCGCTCTTCCCGGTGGGATCGCCGATGCGGGCAGTGAAGTCGCCGATGATCAGCACGGCCGTGTGGCCGGCGTCCTGGAAGGCCCGCAGCTTGCGGAACAGGATCGAGTGCCCCAGGTGGATGTCGCTGCCGGTGGGATCGATGCCGAGCTTGATCCGCAGGGGCCGGCCAGTGCGATCGGCTTCCGCCAGGCGGGCCGCCAGGGCCTGGTCAGGATCCGTGCCGGCAGCGGCGCCGGAGGCGTCCGGGAAGAGGTCCACCATGCCGCGCCGCAGCCACGCCGGCAGCCCATCGGTTCGGCCCCCGTGTTCCACCCGCCCCTGCGGCGACGCCTGCGCCGGTGCTGCTCCTGCCTCTGCCATCGCTCATCCCCGGCGGACCGGGCGGATCGTAGGCAGCCGCCCGGTCCCCCTTCAGGACACCTGATCCAGCTCGCGCTTCATGCGCTCGAGCGTCTGGTGCATCTGCTCGAACATCACCTCGGGGGTGAGGCCGAACTGGCCGAGCTGGGTGCGCAGCTGCTCCACCGTGAGCTTGGCCTGGAAGTCCTCGGACAGTTCGAAGCGCTTCATGAACACCCGATAGCGCCCCATCAGCTCCTCCATGCGCTCGATGTAGAGCTTCTTGCCCTCGCGATCGAACTTGCCGTAGTCCCCGCCCAGCTGCATCAGCTGCTGGTAGTCGGTGAACAGTCGCCGCGCCTCGTCCTGGACGATCTCGGAATCGAAGAAGGCCATCTGCAAGCCCGGGGCGCGATGGCCACGATTCTGGGGGGGCGGGCCTCCAGCCCGGAGGTGTGGATCCACGCACAGGAGCACCACCCTGGCCGTGCCCGGACCGGAGTGCTGACGCGGACCCACAACCCTTCCAGCATGGGAGTTGAACCACGGCTCCGCCGAGGAGGAGTCGCCAGTTGGACCGGTCTTGGACTTCACGCCTCTCCTCCCCTCCCTGCAGGCCCCCACTCTCCAGGCGCTGCCGGACCTGCGGGGCCGCCGCACGGTGGTGGCCATGGGCAGCCGCGCCATGCTCGCCTTCTTCTGCCAGGCCCAGGCAGATCAGCTGCGGCTGGTGGGGGCAGCCACCACCGCCGCGGAGACCCAGGGGCTGGTCGAGCGGCAGCGCCCGGAGCTGCTGATCGCCACCGACCATCAGGAGCAGGGCTGCGGCATCGATCTGGTGGTGCAGGCCAAGACGGCGCTGCCCAGGCTGCAGTGCCTGCTGATCGCCACGCAGCCCCATCGGCACCGGCGGCTGCAGGCCGCCCTGCAGGCGGGCTGCAATGGCCTCTGCCTCGAATCCAGGGTGGGAATGGGCACGCTGCGGGCCGCGATCGCGGCGGTGAGCGGGGGCGGGGTCTACATCGATGCCGAGCTGGCGGAGCTGCTGCGGGGGCTGCATGCCCAGCACCTCCCCGTGACCAGCCCCAGCCGGCGAGAGCTGGCGGTGCTCGAGCTGGTGATGCGGGGCTGCTCCAACACCGAGATCGGCGAGCGGCTCTACCTCTCGGTGGACACCGTCAAGACGCACCTGCGCAACCTGCGGCGCAAGCTGCAGGCGCGGGACCGTACCCACGCCGTGGTGATCGGGCTCTGCCGCGGACTGCTGCCCTGGCCGGAGTTGTAGAAGGCCGCCCTGGCTCCCGCCCGGGCGGCACCGCTAACTTCTGGGCCGTACGGCTCCCGGATGCGCATGGCCAAGGGGCACTGGCTCGATCCGATGGCCCGCAGACTGCTGCAGGCCACCGGTCAGCTGCCGGCGCCTTCGTCTCGCCCGGAGGCGGCACGAAGCACCAGCCCCCTGGAAGCCGCCCCCCCCCCGCTCCCGCCGCAGGCCCCCGAGCACAACCCAGACCACGGCCCAGACCACGAAGAAAGCGTGCTTCGGGAGCTGCTGGCCCTGAAGCTGGCCCAGAACCCCTCCCTGCGCCTGCGGGATGCGGCCGAGGTGCGCCGGGCTGCCGCCCTGGGCTGGCGGCTGGACGTGAACCGCGCCACCGCCACCGACTGGCAGCGGCTGCCGGGCTGCACGCCGCAGCAGGTGGATCTGCTCCTGCGGCTGCAGCGCCGCGGCATCCAGCTCAGCGGCCCGGAAGACCTGCAGCATCTGCTGGAGCTGGAGCCGGCCACCGTGGCGGCCTGGACTCCCCTGCTGGAATTCCACTGGTACGGCGAGCCTCCTGCTCCGGCCCCCCGCCCCCTGGAGGTGAACCAGGCCACGGCCCGGGACCTGCAGCAGACCCTGGCCCTCAGCGAGGAGCGCACCCAGCGGCTGCTGCGGGAGCGCAGCCGCCAGCCCTTCCGCGACCTGGCCGACCTGCAGGAGCGGCTGCAGTTTCCTCCCGCCCTGCTGGAGAGCTGGATCGGCCGGGTGCGCTTCAGCCCCGGTCCGGCCGGCCCGCGCCTGCCGCGCCCCTCCACCGCCGACGGGCGGCCCCGCCGCCCTTGAGCCCGGGACCCGGGCCACGGCAGGGGGAGCTCTTCGCCGGCGAGCCGGGGGCCACGGCCTCCGCCCAGCCGCAGGCCTCCCCACCCCTGCTGCGCCGCCAGCTGCTCGACTGGCAGGAGCGGCTGGCGGGCCACCAGGGGCCGCTCTTCGCCGCGGCGGCCGCCGGCGAGCCCGAGAGCAGTGGGCAGGGCCTGCTGTTCGGCTCCGGGGGGGAGGCCGGTGGGGCCCACCGCCTGGATCCGCTCGCCCTGGCGCCCCAGAGCCTCTCCTTCTGGCGCTGGCCCGGCGGGCCCCACCAGGGGCCTGCCGTGTACCTGGTGATCGACCGCCCTGCCCACACCCCCTGCCCCCTGCTCCTCTATGTGGGTGAGACGGGGCGGGCGGACCGGCGCTGGAAGGGTTCCCACGACTGCAAGAGCTACCTGGCCGCCTACGGCGAGGCCCTGCTGGCGGCGGAGCTCACGCCCCAGCTGAGCATCCGCTTCTGGTGCGACGTGCCGGCCGCGATCCGCGAGCGGCGAGCCCTGGAGCAGGAGCTGATCCGCCACTGGCTGCCCCCCTTCAACAAGGAGACCCGCCAGCGCTGGAGCACCCCCTTCACCGCCGACGGCCCCTGAGGCGCACCGGCCGTGCTGGCTACGATCGCGGCCCGCCCCGTCCTGATCGCATGCAGTTCCGCTGCCTTCCCGCCACAGCCGCCGATCCTCTGGGCACCTGGCAGGGCGATGCCCTGGTGGTGGGTCTCTTCTCCGGGGTGGAGGAGCAGCCCCTGCGCGGCTGCCTCGAGCAGCGCTTCGGGGCCGGGCTGCTGGATCGGCTCGAGCAGCGTCGCTTCAAGGCCAAGGCAGGGGAGTGCCTCAGCTTCGAGGGGCCGGGGATGGAGCCCCCCCTGCTGGTGGTGGTGGGCCTCGGGGATCCGGCCGGGTTCGACCTCGACGGTCTGCGGGGCGCAGTGGCCGCCGGTGCCCGCGCCGCGGCGGCGGGCGGCGGCCAGCGGCTCGGTCTGGCCCTGCCGGTGGAAGGGCTGGCGGCCCCGGCGGCGGCACGGGCCATGGCCGAGGCCACCCGCCTCTGCCTGCACCGCGACCAGCGCTTCCGCAGCGAACCCGAACCGGCCCCCCGCCCCGCCGAGGTGGATCTGATCGGGCTGCCCACCGAGGCTGACGAGGCCCTGGCGGGGGTGGACGCGGTCTGCGCCGGGGTGGAGCTGGCCCGGGAGCTGGTGGCCGCCCCGCCGAACGTGGTCACCCCCCAGGCCCTGGCCGACACCGCCGCCGCCATCGCCCGCGACCACGGCGCCGAGCTGAAGGTGCTCCACCGCCAGGAGTGTGAGCAGCTGGGCATGGGGGCCTATCTGGGGGTGGCCCAGGGGTCCGACCTGCCCCCCCGCTTCGTGCACCTCACCCTGCGGCCGGAGGGCGAGGTGCGGCGCCGGGTGGCCCTGGTGGGCAAGGGTCTCACCTTCGACTCGGGGGGATACAACCTCAAGACGGCGGGCTCCCAGATCGAGATGATGAAGTACGACATGGGGGGCAGCGCCGCGGTGCTGGGAGCCGCCCGGGCCCTGGCGGAGCTCCGCCCCGCCGGGGTGGAGGTGCACGTGATCGTGGCCGCCTGCGAGAACATGATCAGCGGCGGCGCCGTTCACCCCGGCGACATCGTGACCGCCTCGAACGGCAAGACGATCGAGATCAACAACACCGACGCCGAGGGACGGCTGACCCTCGCCGATGCCCTGGTGTACGCCTGCCGCCTCGAGCCCGATGCGGTGGTGGATCTGGCCACCCTCACCGGCGCCTGTGTGATCGCCCTCGGGGAGGAGATCGCCGGACTGTGGTCGAACAGCGACGGCCTGGCCGATGCCCTGCGGGAGAGCGGCAGCCGCGGCGGGGAGGCCCTCTGGCGGATGCCCCTGCGCAGCTCCTACCGCAGCGGCCTCAAGAGCCCGGTGGCGGACATGAAGAACACCGGGCCGCGGCCGGGGGGCTCGATCACCGCTGCCCTGTTCCTGCAGGACTTCGTGAGCGAGGGGGTGTCCTGGGCCCACCTCGACATCGCCGGCACCGTGTGGAGCGACAAGGGTCGCGGCCTTGATCCGGCCGGCGCCACGGGCTTCGGGGTGCGGACCCTGGTGGAGTGGGTGCGCTCGGGCGCAGCCGCCTAGGTTTGGAGCCAACAAAGCCGGACCCGCTGCCCCATGGCCGTTCACAAGATCCGCTGGTACGTCAAGGCACAGCTCGGAGTCCTGATGCTGCCAGCGGGTCTGTGCCTCTTCGGCGAAGCGGTGATCCGCAAGGGCATCCAGACCCTGGCGGCCTCGGCCAAGACCGTGGACACGATCGCCGATCCGGGCCCCTGGTTCTGGTACGGCACCTTCGGCCTGATCCTGATCAACGCCGGCGTGGGTTTGATGATCGAGAGCGGCCTGCTGCGGGGCTATCCCCGCCAGCCCCGGCCGGAATGAAGGCGTTGAGGGGCTGGGGCCTCGGGTCTCAGGCCGCCACTGCCTCGGAACCCTTGCGGGTCGCGGACAGCTGCTGCAGCACCGCCTCGGGCGATTCGAGCGCGTGAATCTGCCAGCGGGCCCGCTCGCCGCAGCAGGCCAGGAGACGATCCAGATCGTCGGCCGCCTGCTTGGGGCTTTCGTAGGGCCCGATGTGCCGGGTCTGCAGACCGTCGCGGATGGTCAGCAGATACATATCCTTCCCGCCTCAGCTGTCCTGGAACGCTAACGGAAGCGGCCGGGGATGGGAAGAGTGAAAACCGTCTCCCCCCAAGGCAAGTGGGCGGGTCCGGGCCAGGAACCCTCTTCCGTTTTTCGCAAGAATTGCCTCCTCCTGCCCGCGGGTGAGACCACCCCGGGAGGCCGCCTCGCAGACAGCCTCTCGGGCACCGATCAGCGGCTGCCCCAGGAAGCCGCGCCGCGGGCCCGGCGCCCCCACACCGCATCGAGCCTCCGGTCGCGGCCGCAGGACCAGCGGTAGTACTTGTACTTCACCTGGTTCCGCTCGGCGTAGTTCTGGTGGTACTCCTCCGCCGGCCAGAAGCGCTGCAGTGGCTTGATCTCCACCTTCAGGGCCGACATCGGCCGGCCCAGCTCCCGGCCCGCGGCGGTACGGCTCGCCTGGGCCTCGCGCAGCTGGCTGCTGCCCCGCGGAAAGATCACGGGCCGGTAGGAATCTCCCCGGTCGCAGAACTGCCCCCCCCCGTCGAGGGGATCCACATTCCGCCAGAAGGCCCGCAGCAGGGTGGCGTAGGAGATGCGGGCGTCGTCGAAGCGCACCCGCACGCTCTCCTGGTGCCCCGTGCCGCCCGCGGACACCCGCCGGTAGGTGGGATTGGCCAGGGCACCGCCGCTGTAGCCGCTCACCGCATCCAGCACCCCCGGCAGGGTCTCGAGGTCGTGCTCGAGGCACCAGAAGCAGCCCCCCGCAAACACGGCCTCCTGCACCGCCGCTGCGGCGGGCGGGGGGGCGGCCACGAGGGAGGCACTGCCCAGCAGCAGGCTGAGCAGCAGGGCAACCAGGCGCATCGGGGCGGGAGCGGACCCGGCCAGGATCGCGCAGCGGCGGTTCCGCTGCGGCGGACACGCGGTGGCACTGGGCGTGGGCGGTGGCTCAGGCTGAGGGGGCGGCGGCCACCGAGGCGGGGGCAGGATCCCCGGCCATCTGGTCGAGGATGGCGGCGGCGGCCCGCCCGGTCACGCCGGGCTCCCCCAGGGTGCGGCGCAGGCGGTCGTAGCCCTCCAGCATGCGTCGGCGCGGCGCACCACAGGGATCGAGCAGGGCCTCGGCCTCCTCCACCAGGGCTTCCCGCCGGTAGCCGTGCTGCAGCAGTTCCGGCACCAGCCGCTCCTGCAGCACCAGGTTCACCGGCGAGATGTGGGGAACGTTGAAGCGCAGCAGGTGCTGGGCCACGGCGGCGGTGATCCGGCTCACGCGATAACCCACCACCTGGGGCACGCCCCGCAGGGCCAGTTCCAGGTTCGCCGTGCCCGACTTGGTGAGCGCCACATCGGCCGCGGCGCAGAGGCAGGGCTTGAGGGCATCGGCCTGGTCAGCGGGAATCACCCGGGCAGCGAGCCGCTCGCGCCGGAAGGCCTCCTCCAGCCGGGGCTCGAAGCCCGGCAGACCGGCCGAGGCCAGCACCTGCAGGCCGGGATGGCGCCGCTGCAGCTCCGCCGCCGCCGCAGCCATCTCCGGCAGCAGATAGCGCAGTTCCTGGGGGCGGGAGGCGGGCAGGAGCAGCAGCACCGGTGCCTCCGGCGGCAGGCCCAGGCGGCGCCGGGCCTCGTCCCGATCGGGCGGGGTGCCGAGGGTGTCGAGCAGGGGATGACCCACCCAGGTGACCCGGGCGCCATGCTCGGCGTAGAAGCGGGCCTCTTCCGGAAAGATCGCCAGGATGCGGTCGCTGAAGCCGATCAGGCGGGTGGTGCCGCCCTCCCCGAGCCGGAAGGCCCACTCCTGGGGGGCGATGTAATAGGTGATCGGCACCCGGGGCTGGTCCCGCTTGAGGCGCAGCCCGAGGTTCACGTTGGCGCCCATGTAGTCGATCAGCACCACCCCGTCGAGGGGATGGCTGGCGAGCCAGCCGCGCAGCCGCTGCTGCAGCCGCAGGGTGGGCCAGATCAGCGGCAGGGCCTCCCAGAGGCCGATGGCACCCAGCCGGGCCGTGTCCGCCAGGATCGTGGCGCCCGCCCGGCGCATGCGATCCCCCCCGAGCGCCACGATCTCCAGGGACAGGCGGCGGCGCTCGGCCTCCTCCTGGAGGGCGCGGATCAGCAGGGAGCCCTGCAGATCCCCGGACACCTCACCGGTGCTGATCAGCAGCCGCGCCATCAGCGCTGGGCGGGCAGGGGACCGCGACGGCCCGGACCGATCGAGGCCTCCAGGAAGCCGCAGAGCTCCTCCGCCGGGGGATGCAGGGGCAGCTCCCGGGCGGCGCTGAGGGCTTCGGCGAGCACCCGGTCGCTGCGGTAGAGCAGGGTCCACACCTCCTGCAGCTGGCGTAGCTGGGCGCCACCGTCGTGGTCAGCCAGGCCGCTGCGGCGCAGGCCGACGCGGTTGAGGCCCCGCACCCGGCCGGGATGGCCCTCCACCATCATGAAGGGGGGCACATCCCGGTCGATGCGGCTCATGCCGCCCACCATCGCCAGGGTGCCGATGTGCACGAACTGGTGGATGCCGAGCACGCCGCCGATCACGGCCCGATCGCCGATC
>JBMLOS010000217.1:0-7416 GCA_049242845.1 Prochlorococcaceae cyanobacterium | reverse complement strand
AAGCCCAGGCCGAGAACCTGCGCCGCATGTTCCTGGCCATGGCCAGCGACATCCGCGTGGTGCTGGTGAAGCTGGCCGACCGGCTGCACAACATGCGCACCCTCGGAGCGCTGCAGCCTGAGAAGCAGCAACGCATCGCCCGCGAGACCCGCGAGATCTACGCCCCCCTGGCCAACCGGCTCGGCATCGGCCGCTTCAAGTGGGAGCTGGAGGATCTGGCCTTCAAGATCCTCGAGCCCGAGGCCTTCCGCGATGTGCAGCAGCAGGTGGCCACCAAGCGCAGCGAGCGGGAACAACGCCTCGGCCTCACGGTGCAGCTGCTGCGCGACCGGCTGCGGGCCGTGGGATTGAACGAGTGCGAGGTGAGCGGCCGGCCGAAGCACCTCTACGGCATCTGGAGCAAGATGCAGCGCCAGCAGAAGGCCTTCCACGAGATCTACGACGTGGCGGCCCTGCGGATCATCTGCCCGAATCTGGAGTCCTGCTACCGGGCCCTAGCGGTGGTGCACGACACCTTCCGCCCGATCCCGGGCCGCTTCAAGGACTACATCGGCCTGCCCAAGCCGAATGGCTACCAGTCTTTGCATACAGCCGTGATCGGCCGCCACCGGCCGATCGAGGTGCAGATCCGCACCGCCGACATGCACCAGGTGGCCGAATACGGCATCGCGGCCCACTGGAAGTACAAGGAGGGGGGATCCCCCGCCGCCGCCGGCGGCGACACCGAGCGCTTCAACTGGCTGCGGCAGCTGGTGGACTGGCAGAAGGAGGACGGCGGCGAAGACAGCAGCGACTACCTTGCCTCGATCAAGGAGGACCTCTTCGACGAGGAGGTGTTCGTGTTCACCCCCAAGGGGGATGTGGTAGGTCTGCGCAAGGGCTCCACCGCCGTGGATTTCGCCTTCCGCATCCACTCGGAGGTGGGCAATCACTGCCAGGGCGTGCGCATCAACGACCGTCTCTGTCCCCTGGCCACGCCGCTGCAGAACGGTGATTTCGTGCAGATCGTCACCGCCAAATCAGCCCATCCCAGCCTTGATTGGCTCAACTTCGTGGCCACACCCACGGCGCGCAATCGCATCCGCCAGTGGTACAAGAAGAGCCACCGGGAGGAGAACATCCAGCGCGGTCGCGCCATGCTCGAGCGTGAGCTGGGCCGCGAGGGCTTCGATGCCCTGCTCAACGGCGAGGCCATCGCCCGGGTGGCCCGGCGCTGCAACCTGGTGGGCACCGAAGACCTGCTGGCCTCCCTCGGCTTCGGCGGTGTGACCCTGCACCAGGTACTCAACCGCCTGCGGGAGGAGATCCGGCTGGCCACCGAGGCCGCGGCCCCCGTGCTCAGCAACGAGGAGGTGGCCGCGGGGGTGGGGGCCCAGGAGCGCGCCCCCCTCCCCGCCACCGGCGGCAGCCCGATCCTTGGGGTAGAGGGGCTCGAATACCGGCTGGGCGGCTGCTGCAGTCCCCTGCCCGGCGAGGCGATCGTGGGGAGTGTGGCCCTCGGCAACCACGGCATCACCATCCACCGCCAGGACTGCGCCAACGTGGCCCAGGTGCCCCTGGAGCGCCGTCTGCCGGTGCGCTGGAATCCAGCCGCGGATCAGGGGAAACGCCGCTACCCGGTGCAGTTGCGCATCGAGGTGCTCGACCGGGTGGGCGTGCTCAAGGACATCCTCACCCGCCTCTCCGACCATCGCATCAACGTGAGCGATGCCCGGGTGCGCACCGCCTACGGCAAGCCTGCCCGCATCGACCTGCGGGTGGAGCTCTCCGGGGCCAGCCAGCTGAGCAGCACCATGGATCAGATCCGCTCGATGGCGGATGTGCTCGACATCTGCCGCACCGGCATCGGCTGAGGGGTTCGCCCGCCGCCCATCGCTGATTTTCAGTCGCTCGTGCGGATCCTGCAGCGACCATCCATCATTCTGGCTCCCAGGGTGTTCTTTGCCGTCACCTCATGTTCCTCGAAGCGGAGGGTGCGACGGTCGATCGTGGTGCGGTGCGCGGTGTCGTGGCGATGGTCGGGATGAATCACGAGCGGAGCTCTCCCGGGTGCGATTCCGAGCTCCCGCTGCTGGGGAGTGGGCATGCCCAGAGCTACCTCGTCACCGTCGTTGTCGTTGAGGTGGAAGTTGTTGGTTTCCTTCTCCAGGAACGTGATCTGATCGCGGGAGGTCTGCACCGGCAGGGTCTGGCCGTCCGCGAATCGGACCCGGTCCTCGCCCCGGCCCACATCGACCCTGAAATCGATCTCGCCTTGGGGATCGTCGCTGTGGCGACAGAGCAACGCCTGGGGCCCGATCGGATCCCAGCGGCTCAGCACGACGGCCACCAGCGACAGGGAACCCAGCGCAAGCACCGTGAGAGCTTTCCAGTTGGGAACGTTCACGTTCATCGCCACGATTCTCCCCTTTGGGGTGTTCCATAGATCCATGGAGATCGAGGGTTGAGATTATTCTTTGTCCGGTTCACGGATTCCGGTATCCCCGGCATGGGTGTGCATCGGCAGGGGCGATCCGGCCAGCGGAATCTTCGGGTGGCTCACCCATCAGCGATTCCCCAGGTTCCGTGATCACCCATCCCGTTGGAGCTGCTTCGGCGACCCGCTGATCTGCCGCGATGCGTGTCGGCACGGGCGCGCCGGGAGTGCGTGAGCATCCGCCCACAGCTCCGGGGGCGGGTGTCTGCCGCTACAGCTGCGCTGGTTCGGCTTGCCTACAACCGCCCCAACCCAGGGGCTGCGGCCCCACCGCCGTACCCCCCATGACCTCCGAACAGGCTGCCCAGCTGATCGACAACACCCTTGATCTGGTGCACCAGCGGCTGCAGGACCTGCAGGATCAGTGCCTGCCCCAGGAGCAGCGAGCCCTGGCGGCTGAATTCCGCGAGTGGCGCCATCCCACCGGCGGCCACATCGACCTGATGGTGTTCCCGGGCCTCACGAACCCATGAACTCCTCCAGCGGGGCCGGTTCCGAGCCGCTGCGCTCCAGCCAGCGCCAGTAGGCCCAGCCCAGCCCCGCGGAGGCCACGATCCCCACCAGCAGCGAACCGAGCAGCATCCGGCTCACGAACGACCAGCCCAGCTGCCAGATGGCTTCGCTGCGGAGCACCTCCAGCCCCGGCCATCCCAGGCCGGGCCCGAGCAGCAGGGAGCCGAGCTTGAAGTTGAACAAGTAGAGCGGCAGGTAGGTGAAGGGATTGCTGATCCAGGTGCCCGCCGCCGCCAGCAGGTGGTTGCCTCGCACCACGCTCGCCAGGGCGATGCCCAGCAGGGTCTGCAGCCCGAAGAAGGGAAAACAGCCGCAGAACACCCCGGCCGAGAACCCCCGCGCCCTCTGGCCGTGGCTGCCCTCCTGGTGCCAGAGCCAGAGGCCAGCCTGGCGGACCAGCCGCACCACCGACCCGAGCGGTCGAAACTGGGACAGACGGGACGCCATGAACGGGTGAACGGCGGAAAGGGAAGCGACGACAGCGGCGACAAGACCGCCGGCGAGGGGACCGCGGGCGACACGATCGCGGCGGTGGCCACGGCGATCGCCCCGGGTGAGGGCAGCGTGGCAATCGTAAGGATGTCCGGACCGCAGGCGGAGGAGATCGGCGCCGCTCTCTTCCGGGCGCCGGGCCGGCAGCCGTGGGAGAGCCACCGGGTGCTCTACGGCCATGTGGTGGATCCGGCCAGCGGCGAGCGGGTGGATGAGGCGCTGCTGCTGCTGATGCGGGCACCCCGCAGCTTCACCCGTGAGACCGTGGTGGAATTGCACTGCCATGGCGGCCTGGTGGCCGTGCAGCGGGTGCTGGAGCTGGTGCTGGCGGCGGGCGCGCGGCGGGCCCATCCCGGCGAGTTCAGCCAGCGGGCCTTTCTCCATGGCCGCCTCGATCTCACCCGGGCGGAGGCCGTGGGCGAGATGATCGCCGCCCGCAGCCGGCGGGCCGCGCAGCTGGCCATGGCGGGGCTCGATGGCGGCCTGCAGCGCCGCATCAACGCCCTGCGGGAGCGGCTGCTCGACCAGCTGGCCGAGCTGGAGGCCCGGGTGGATTTCGAGGAGGATCTGCCCCCCCTCGATGCGGACGCCGTGGGCCGGGAGCTGGAGGCGGTGCGGCGGGAGCTCGAGGCGCTGGTGCAGGAGGCCCGCCAGGGGGAACTGCTGCGCGAGGGCCTGCGGGTGGCGATCGTGGGCCGCCCCAACGTGGGCAAGAGCAGCCTGCTCAACCGGCTCAGCCGCCGCGAGCGGGCGATCGTGACCGACCTTCCCGGCACCACCCGCGACCTGCTCGAGAGCGAGCTGGTGCTGGAGGGGGTGCCCCTCACCCTGGTGGACACCGCTGGCATCCGCCCCACCGACGACCGGGTGGAGCAGCTGGGGATCGAGCGCAGCCACGCGGCCCTGGCCTCCGCCGATGTGGCCCTGCTCCTGTTCGATCTGCAGCGGGGCTGGACCCCGGAGGACGAGCAGCTGCGGGATCTGCTGCCGGAGGGGCTGCCCCGGCTGGTGGTGGGCAACAAGGCCGATGCCGCCGGCTTCCCCTGCGGCGGGGTGGACGATCGGGCCGATCCCCGCCTGGCCCCGGCCCAGGTGAGCTGCAGTGCCTTCACCGGTGAGGGGGAACCGGATCTGGTGCGGGCCCTGCTGGACCTCTGCGGTGCCGGTGATGCCCGCGGGCTGCAGGTGGCTCTCAACACCCGCCAGCGCGACCTGGCCGCGGCGGCGGCCCGCAGCCTGGCGGCGAGCCTCGAGGCGGCTGCCCAGCAGCTCCCCTGGGACTTCTGGACCATCGACCTGCGGGCGGCCGTGCGTGCCCTCGGGGAGATCACCGGGGAGGAGGTGAGCGAGGCGGTGCTGGATCGGGTATTCGCCCGGTTCTGCATCGGCAAGTGATCCCGGGCCCGCATCATGGGGGGCTCCCCGCTCCACGAGTTGCGCCCTTGGGTTCCGCCGTTCCGCCCTGCACACCCGAGCTGATCGAGCAGCTGCGCCGCTGGCTGCTGGAGGACCTGGGCCGAGGGGATCTCACGGCCCCGGCCCTGCTGGGGCGCACGGGCCGTGCCCATTGGCTGGCCCGGGCCGAGGGTGTGTTCTGCGGCGGCTTCCTGGTGGAGCCCCTCTTCCGGCAGCTGGATGGGTCGGTGGTGGTGCGCCTCCTGGTGGCGGACGGCGAACCGGTGCGGGAGGGTCAGCGCCTGCTGGAGCTGGAGGGTTCGGCGGTGGCGCTGGTGGCGGGGGAGCGCACGGCCCTGAACCTGGCCATGCGCCTCTCGGGGATCGCCACCGCCACCGCGGCCCTGGTGAAGCGGCTGGAGGGCAGCGGCGTGCGGCTGGCCGACACCCGCAAGACCACCCCCGGCCTGCGGCTGCTGGAGAAGTACGCCGTGCGCTGCGGCGGGAGTGTGAACCACCGCCTCGGTCTCGACGACGCCGCCATGCTCAAGGAGAACCACCTGGCCTGGGGTGGCGGGGTGGCAGCTGCGGTGGCGGCGGTGCGCGCCCAGGCTCCCTGGCCGGCGCGGCTGATCGTGGAGGCGGAAACCGCCACCGAGGCGGAGGCGGCCGTGCGGGCCGGCGCCGATGCGGTGCTGCTCGATGAATTCAGCCCCGCCCAGCTGCAGGAGCTGGTGCCCCGCCTGCGGGAGCTGGCCCGGGGGCCTGCGGGCCGCGGCGCCGTGGTGCTGGAGGCATCGGGCATCGCTCCGGAGCAGCTGCAGTCCTACGCCGCCACCGGTATCGATCTGATCTCCACCAGCGCCCCGGTCACCCGCTCAGCCTGGCTGGATCTGAGCATGCGGTTCGAGGCGTGCATTGCCTGAGAGGCCTGCAGGGCTTGGTGAAGAAACCTGCCGCCTGCCCCCGGGCCGTGGCCGGCGGAGGCGGCCCTCGGCAGATTGAGGAGCAGCCCTTGCTGCCAGCTCCCTTGCTGCCTCCCTCCCGCACCGGTCGCCGGCGTTGGTTGCTGCCGGCCGCCCTGGCCTCCTGCACCGCCCTTGCGGCCCTGGCCGCCCCCCCCGCTCCTGCCCGGGCGGAGAGCGTGGTGGAGCGGGTCGCCCGCACCGGCGATCTGGTGCTGGTGGGCGACCCCGACCAGGCCCCCCTGCTGTTCCTGGATGCGCAGGGAAATCCGGTGGGCTATGGCGCGGAGGTGGCGCGGCGGATCCAGGCCGAGCTGCAGACCGCCGTGGGCCGGCCGGTGCGGCTGCGTTTCGAGGCGGTGAGCGATCCAGGGGCGATCGGCCAGCGGATCGTGGCGGGCACCGCCGATCTCGCCTGCGGCCAGGCCTTCACCTGGGAGCGGGACATGCTGGTGGACTACTCCCTGCCGATCGGCGCCTCCGGCCTGCGGCTGCTGGCCCCAGCCGGTGGGCTGGACGGCTCTCCGGCGGGTCTGGCCGGCAGTCGCATCGGAGTGGTGGCCGAGTCTTTGGCCGCCACGGAGCTGGCGGGCTTCCAGCCTGCGGCGGTGGCGGTGCCCTTTTCCTCCCTGAAGGCCGCCGTGGCCGCCCTGCGGGCCGGTGAGGTGGCGGGTGTGATCGGCGACAGCGCCCTGCTGGCCGGGCTGGCGGCCGCCCCCGGCGGGCCCCGGCTGAGCCTCAGCCCGGAGGAGCCCTATGAGAGCTACGCGGTGGCCTGCATCGTGCCCGAGAACGACTCCGCCTTCCGCAACCTGGTGAATCTGGCCATCGCCCGGCTGCTGCAGGGCTACCTCGATGGCCGGCCCGAGGACATGGCCGTGTTCCAGCGCTGGATCGGCCCCGGCTCTCCTCTCAACCGCTCCCCCGAGCAGATCCGCGGGTTTGTGGAGTCGATGCTGCTGAGCGTGGAGGCGATCCGCCCCCTGCCGGCGGGTGCGCCGGCGGCGCAGACCCCCGCCACCCCCTGAGAACGCCGTTCCCTATTCCTTCGTTCCTCCCGCTTCGTTTACCGCTCCCATGGCGTTTCTCTCCCGTTCCCGGCTCTTCGGCCTGCTGCTGATCCTGGGCTCTTTGCCCCTGGATCCGGGCGCGGCCCAGGCACTCGCCCACGCGGCAGCGGCGGAACCGCGCGATGAGCCGCCGCCCCTCGATCGGGTGGAGGCCCGCCTGCGCCGCATCGCCGCCGCCGTGCGGGAGCAGGAGGGCATCGATCCGGCCACCGCGGCAGAGGGAGCCCTGCCGCCGGACAGCCTCTCGCAGATCTTCGTGAACGCCCCCGGGCTCGGCTGGATGAACGGCGGTGGCTTCCGCAACGGCGGCTTCTACAACGGGGGCTTCCGCAATGGGGGCTTCCTCAACGGCGGCGGCTTCCGCAACGGGGGCTTTCGCAATGGCGGCGGCTTCCGCAACGGCGGGTTCCGGAACCACTGGTGAGCGCAGAGCTCCCCGGGGCCTGTGGGCCGGTGCGGCTGCTGGTGGTGCAGCCCACCCCGTTCTGCAACCTCGACTGCGACT
>JBMLOS010000216.1:0-6791 GCA_049242845.1 Prochlorococcaceae cyanobacterium | reverse complement strand
TGGGCCATGCGGCTGTTGGGCCCCACCACGAAGCGGTTGAACACGTAGCGGGGGTTGAGACCCGGGGCCAGCTTGCGGGGGGTCTCGCCGGTGGCGGTGGAACGCAGCGGGCTGGCGGGCCGGCCGTTGTCGTCGTCCCGCAGGCCGCCGGCGGGGCCGCTGAGGCCGTTGCCGCCGATGCCCTCCCCCGGGCTGTCCCCCTCCCGGGCGGTGGCCACCTGCACCCGCATCGGCCGGCCGGCGATCTCCGAGGCCACGGCCTCGATCGTGCCGAGGTAGTTCTTGCGCAGCCAGCCGCAGGCGAAGCTGTTGGGGGCCTCCAGCAGTAGCTGATCTCCCTGCAGGCCGCTGCAGCGGGCCGGCCGGATCCAGGTCTCGAAGGTGGGCTTGCTGAGGTTGGCCTGCAGGGCTTCCTGAACCTGGTGCCACAGCTCCTGACCCTGCTGCACCGACGCATCCCCCTCCGTGGGTGCCGAATATACGCAGAGCCCGGCGGGCGGGCGGTCTTAAATGAGGCCTTGCCCGAAGCCGGGTGTCCTCCGGACGCCTGCCTTCCCCTCCCGCCGCCGCCGCGCGTGTTCTCCCGTCACTTTTTCCGCCAGGCCCTGCGGCCCGCCACCCCGCGCTCCCTGCCCCGGCTGCTGCTGCCGGCCGCCCTGGCCGTGGGACTCGGCGGCTGCCAGGGCGGTCTGCCCAGTTGGTCGGGATTCCCGGGCCTGCCCGGCCCGTCGCGCCCGGCGGAGGCCCCCCGCATCAGCGATGCCGCCCCGGCGGCGCCGCTCCAGCCCGGCCGCAACGTGATCGTGGATGCGGTGGAGAAGGTGGGGCCCGCGGTGGTGCGGATCGACACCACCAAGCAGGTGATCAATCCCCTTGGGGGCCTCTTCGGCCGGGCTCCCTCCATCCAGGAGCAGCAGGGGCAGGGCTCGGGCTTCATCACCCGCTCCGACGGGGTGCTGCTCACCAACGCCCACGTGGTGGAGGGCGCCTCGGAGGTGAGCGTGACCCTGCCGGACGGCCGCAGCTTCACCGGCAAGGTGCTCGGCAGTGATCCCCTCACCGACGTAGCCGTGGTGAAGGTGGTGGCCTCCCGGCTGCCGGTGGCGCCGCTGGGCGATTCCAGCAAGGTGCGGCCCGGGGAGTGGGCGATCGCGATCGGCAATCCCCTCGGCCTCGACAACACCGTGACCGCTGGGATCATCAGCGCCATCCAACGCACCAACGCGGTGGGCGAGGGCCAGCGGGTGCCTTACATCCAGACCGACGCCGCCGTGAACCCCGGCAACAGCGGCGGGCCGCTGATCAACGACCGCGGCCAGGTGATCGGCATCAACACCGCCATCCGCCAGGCGCCCGGCGCCGGCCTGAGCTTCGCGATCCCGATCAACGTGGCTCGCCAGATCGCAGCCCAGATCCTCGAGCGGGGCTTCGCCAGCCATCCCTACATCGGGGTGCGGCTGCAGGCCCTCACCCCCCAGCTCGCCCGGGAGATCAACGCCACCACGAACCAGTGCCGCCTGCCGGAGGTGCACGGCGTGGTGGTGGTGGACGTGGTGGACGGCAGCCCGGCCGCCACGGCCGGCCTGCGCCCCTGCGACCTGATCGAGCAGGTGGGCGACAAGCCCATGAAGAACCCCTCGGACGTGCAGCTGGCGGTGGATCAGGGCCGGGTGGGCCAGCCCCTGGAGATCCGCCTGCGGCGCGGCGACCGCAGCCTCGATCTCACCCTCCGGCCGGCGGAGCTGCCCCGCAAGGGATGAGCGGTGCCAGGGAGCGCCGCCGGCAGCTGGTGGTGATGGCCCGCTGGCCGGCGCCGGGGCGCTGCAAGGCGCGCCTGGCCGCCGGCATCGGGCCGGCCGGCGCGGCGCGGGTGCAGGCCCGGCTCACCTGGCACACATTGGCAGCGGTGCTGGCGGCCCGCCGCCGGCTGCCCTTCGAGCTGGTGCTGGCGGTCTCCCCCCTGGGGCGGCGGGCCGCCGGGCGGTGGAGCCGCCTGCTGGGGCCGGCGCGGGTGGTGCCCCAGGGGGGCGGAGGCCTCGGCCTGCGCATGACGCGCCAGCTGGCGCGGGCCCGCCGGGAGGGGGCGAGCCAGGTGGTGCTGGTGGGCAGTGATCTGCCCGCTCTGGACCAGGAGGATCTGCTGGAGGCCTTCGCAGCCCTGGAGCGCATCCCCCTGGTGCTGGGGCCCGCCGCCGACGGCGGCTACTGGCTGGTGGGCCTGGGCCTCCAGGGGGAACGAGGCCTGCAACGGGAGCGGGGCGCTGCGGGGCCGGGGCGGCGGAGGCTGCCGATCCCCCCGCTGTTCAGCGGCATCGCCTGGGGCAGCGATCAGGTGCTGCGCCAGACCCGCACCGCCGCCGGCCGCTGGGGCCTGCCCCTGAGCCTGCTGCAGGAACGCGCCGACCTCGACCACGCCGCCGACCTGCGGCCCTGGCGATGAGCTCGTCGCCCCTGAGCGTGGTGATCGCCGCCCGCGACGAGGCGGCGCGGCTGCCCCTGCTGCTGGCCGATCTGGCCGCCGGCCCTGGGCTGGTGCGGGAGGTGCTGGTGGTGGATGGCGGCAGCAGCGATGCCACTGCCGCGGTGGCCCGCCGGGCCGGCGCGCGGGTGCTTCCTTCCCCTCCCGGCCGGGGGCTGCAGCTGGTGCGCGGCATTGCCGCCGCCGAAGCGCCCTGGCTGCTGCTGCTCCACGCCGATGTGCGGCTGCCGCAGGGCTGGCCGGCGCGGTTGGCTCCCCTGCTGGAGGCCGCGGCAAACGGTTCAGGGCCGGCGCGGGCCTGGTACTTCGAGCTGGCGATCGCGGCCCGGGATCCGGCCCTGCGGCTGGTGGAGCTGGGGGTGCGCCTGCGCAGCCGCTGGGGGCAGCGCCCCTACGGCGACCAGGGCCTGCTGCTGCCGCGGGCCCTGCACGACCAGGTGGGGGGGATGCGCCCCCTGCCCCTGATGGAGGACCTGGAGTTCGTGGGCCGCCTGGCGCGCCTGGCCCGCCTCGAGAGCCTCGGCCTGGCCCTGGTGGTGGATGGACGCCGCTGGCGGCGGCTGGGGGTGCTGGCCACCACCTGGCGCAACTGGCGGCTGCGGCGCGCCTGGGCCCGGGGGGTGGCGCCGGGGATCCTGGCCGAGCGCTATTACCGGCCGCTTCAGGGGGCGTACCAGAAGGCGCAGCGGCGGCCGCCGGGCTCGAGCTCCCAGCCCTGACCCTGGTAGAAGCCCACCACACCGGGATCGGCGAACAGGCTCACCCGCTCCACTCCCATCTGCTCGAGCTGCTCGATCACATACTCCATCAGCTGGCGGCCCAGGCCGGTGCCCTGATAGAGGGGGTGCACCGCCACATCCCACACCGTGGCATCGATCACCCCGTCGCCGGTGCAGCGGGCGAAGCCCACCAGCCGCGGCACCCGCGGATCGTGGCGCCAAAGGCCCACCCGCAGCAGGCTGTGCTGCAGGGCCTTGCGCACCCGCCGCAGCGGCCGGCGGTTCCAGCCCACCGCATCGCACAGCTGCTCCAGTTCGATCAGGTCGATCGGGCGCTCCAGGCTGAGCACCAGGTGCACCTCCGGATTGGGGGTGGGGCAGATCCGGTGCTCCTCCCCGTAGAGCTGCTCCAGCAGCCTGCCCGGATCCTCCGCCCCGGGGGGCACCGCCAGCACCGCCTGTCCGGCTGCCGTAGGGCCGTTGCCAGTCCTGCCGGAGTTCACGGCCGCATCCCGAGCTAAGCAATCGAACGATCCTGCCCCATTCCGCTCGCCGATGCGGTTCGTTGCGCCAGGGTGGTGGCCGTTCCGGTCGATGGCACCGTGACCCCTCCCCCCGTGGCGGAGTCCGATTCCGTTCCCTCCGCCGCTCCGGGGGCGGTGCCGTCGTCGTGCGGGGGAAGCGGCATTCCCCTGCTGGTGGGTGTGCACGGCTGGATGCTCTCCGGCCGCCTCTGGCAGCCCCTGGTGGAGGCGCTGCCTGCCTCGTTGGAGATGTGGTGCCCCGATCTGCCGGGCTTCGGGGCGGAGCCCCGTCCCCGCGGGCTGCACCCGAGCCTGGCGAGCTACGGCCGCTGGCTGGCCGCCGCGGTCCGGGAGCGGGCGGCGGGCCGGCCGGTGATCCTGATCGGCCACTCCCTGGGGGGCAGCCTCGCCCTGCATGCGGCGCCGCTGCTGGGGGAGCAGCTGTGCGGGGTGGTGCAGATCGCCGTGGGCGGTGGGGTGTACCAGCCCCGGCCCTTCGCCCTGGTGCGCCGCGGCGGCGCCGCCTTCCTGCGCTTCCGGCCGGGCTGGCTGGCCCATCTGCCCGGCACCGGGGCGATCGCGGCGCCCCTGCGGGCGGAGGAGCGGGCGGCCCGGGGGCTGCTGGCCGCCAGCACCTGCCGGCGGGCGGTGCAGCAGCTGCCCTGCCTCACCGCCGAACTCACGGTGCCCAGCCTCTGGATCACCGGCACCCGCGACACGGTGATGGAGCCCGGCTACGTGCGCCATCTGGCGGGCTACACCCGCCGGCACCGGCTCGAGGTGCTGGAGGGGGCCGGCCATCTGCCGATGCGGCAGCGGCCCCGGGAACTGGCGGGCCTGATCCACGCCTGGATCGAGGAGGAGGCCCTCGCCCCGATCCCCGGCTGACCCGTTTCCCTGCTGATCAGAGGCGCGCCAGCCCCTTCTCCTGCAGTTCGGCGAGCTGGGCATAGAGGCCGCCGGCGGCCCGCAGTTCCCGGTGGCTGCCCTGCTCGATCAGGCGACCGCGCCGCAGCACCAGGATCCGGTCGGCCGCCTCCACCGTGGCCAGGCGGTGGGCGATCACAATCGCGGTGCGCTCCTGCAGGAGCGAGTCGAGGTCGCGCTGCAGGGTGGCTTCGGTGGAGGGATCGAGGAAGGCCGTGGCCTCATCCATCACCAGCACGGAAGGGTCGCGGATCGCCACCCGTGCCACCGCCAGCAGCTGGCGCTCCCCCGAGGAGAGGTTGGCGCCCCGTTCCCGCAGTTCGGTGCGCAGCCCGTCCGGCATGCGGCGCAGCAGGGGTTCGAGGCCGAGGTCGCGGCAGAGACCCTCCAGCCGGTCATCGCTGAGGGGCGCGTCGAGCCGCAGGTTGTCGGCCACGTTGCCGCTGAACAGGAAGGTGTCCTGCAGCACCACCCCGAGTCGCTGGCGCAGGGTGGTGGTGGGCAGTTCGCGCACGTCGATGCCATCCAGCAGGATGCGGCCGCTCTGGGGTTCATAGAGGCGGCAGAGAAGGCGGATCACGGTGGATTTGCCGGAGCCTGTGGGGCCCACCAGGGCCACGTGTTCGCCGGGCGCGATGCGGAAGCTGAGGTCTTCGAGGATGGGTTCGTCGTTGCGGTAGGCGAAGGACACGTTCTCGAAGATCACCTCCCCGGCACTGCTGCGCTGGCCGCCGCTGCGGCGGGCGGCGGCGCTGCGCTGCTGCTCGGGCAGATCCTCGATCTCGATCGGCTGCTCCAGCAGCTCACCGATCCGCTCCACCGCCGTGAGGCCGCCCTGGATCTGGGTGAAGCGCTCCGCCAGCTGGCGCAGGGGATCGAAGAGCCGCTGCGAGAAGAGGATGAAGGTGGTGAGCACCCCGAGGCCCATCGTTCCGCTGGTCACCATCCAGCCCCCCAGGGCGAGCACCACCGCCACGGCGCTCAGGGCCACCCATTCGATGAAGGCCGAAATGGAACTGTCGAACAGGATCGTGCCGGTCACGGCCTGGCGGTAGGCATCGGTGGTGCGGGAGAAGCGGGCGCTGTTGTAGGCCTCCCTCCGGAACATCTGCACCACCTCCAGACCCTGCAGGTTCTCCTGCAGGTCGGCGTTGAGCTGGCCCAGTTCCTCGCGCACCCGGTAGTTGGCGCGGCGGTAGCGCCCCTGCAGCCAGAGGATGCCCAGGGTCACCGGGAGCTGGCTGAGCAGCAGCAGCAGCCCGAGCCGCCATTCGATCGAGATCATCGTGATCGCGATCACCACCAGGGTCACCAGGTCGGCCAGCACGCCGAAGGCGCCGCTGCCGAACACTTCCGCCAGAGCATCCACGTCGCTGGTGAGGCGGGTGAGCAGCTTGCCCACGGGGGTGCGGTCGTGGAAGCGCAGCGACAGGGCCAGGGAGTGGCGGAAGAGGTCGTTGCGGATGCGGGCGGTGAGGCGCTGGCCGATCGCCTGCACGTTGTAGGTCTGCACGCTCTGGAGGGCGAGCCGCACCGCCACGGCAGCGAGCAGCAGGGTCACCAGGATCCGCAGGGCCACCGGGATCGGCACCCCCTCCAGCCAGTGGAGGGTGGGTTCACCGCGCAGCACGGCGATGGCCTGCCCCACCAGCAGCGGCTGCACCGCCGCCGCCAGGGCCAGGGGCAGCAGCAGCACCAGGGTGAGCAGCAGCCGGCGGCGGTCGGGGCCGAGGTAGGGGGTGAGGCGCCGCAGGCGCTGGAGATCGAGGCTGGCCATCAGAGGGAGGCGGCCGCGGTCGCCCGGTCGGGGGCGGACGGCGGACGCCCCACGCTGGCGATGCGGTCGATCAGGGCCTGCAGTTCGCCGCCGTCGAGGCGCAGGGCCAGGGGGTGGCCCACCAGCCGCGCGGTGCTGTGAAACAGGTTCTCGATGGCCACCAGGCCGTTCTCCTCGAGGGTGCGGCCGGTGGCCACCAGATCCACGATCGCCTCGCTCATGCCGGTGATCGGGCCCAGTTCCACCGAGCCGGCCAGGTGGATCAGCTCCACCGGCAGGTCGAGGGCCTGGAAGAACTCCTCGGCGCAGTGGGTGAACTTGCTGGCGATGCGGCAGTGGGCCGGCAGATCGGCGGCGCGGCGGTA
>JBMLOS010000215.1:0-10437 GCA_049242845.1 Prochlorococcaceae cyanobacterium | reverse complement strand
TCTCCCTGATCGGCCACTCCGGCTGCGGCAAGTCCACCCTGCTGAACATGATCGCCGGGCTGGACCTGCCGACCGGCGGAACCGTGCTGCTGGACGGGGAGACGGTGAAACGTCCTGGCCCCGACAAGATGGTGGTGTTCCAGAACTACTCGCTCCTGCCCTGGCTCAGCGTTCGCGAGAACATCGGCCTGGCGGTCGATGAGGTGATGGGGGATCTGCCGAAGGCCGAACGCAACGCCATCGTGCAGGAACACATCGCGATGGTGGGGCTGGATCATGCCGCCGACAAGCCCCCCCTGCAGCTCTCGGGAGGCATGCGCCAGCGGGTGGCCATCGCCCGGGCGCTCGCCATTCGCCCCAAGCTGCTGCTGCTGGATGAGCCGTTCGGGGCGCTCGATGCCCTCACCCGCGGCAATCTGCAGGAGAAGCTGATGCAGATCTGCAACGAGCATGAACTCACCGCCGTGATGGTGACCCATGACGTGGACGAGGCGGTGCTGCTCTCCGACCGGATCGTGATGCTCACAAATGGCCCCGGATCGAAGATCGGGGGAATCCTCGAGGTGGACATCCCCCGGCCAAGGCAGCGGCTGGAAGTGGTGCATCACCCGAGCTACTACAGCCTGCGATCGGAGATCATCTACTTCCTCAACCGCCAGAAGCGGGTGAAGCAGTGGAGGGCCCGTCCGCATCAGGTGGTGGCCCGCCATGGGCTGGAGAAGGTGAACCTCGACCTCGGCTTTCTTCCCCTGGCCGCCTGCGCGCCCCTGGCGGTGGCGGAAGCCCACGGACTCTTCGCCAAGCATGGGCTCGATGAGGTGAATCTGATCCGGGAGACCAGCTGGCGGGGAATCACCGATGGGCTCGTGGACGGCACCCTCGATGCCTCCCTGATGCCGGCAGGCATGCCCACCTGGATGACGGCCGGCGGCCACGGGGGAGAGCCCCTGCCGATCGTGACCTCGATCACCCTGAGCCGCAACGGAAACGGCATCACCCTCGGCCGACGACTGGCGGAGCAGGGGGTGCGCACGGTGGAGGACTATCGCTCCTACCTCAAGAGCCACGAGCGCGAGCCCCACACCATGGGCATCGTGCACCAGGCCTCGATGCACAACCTGCTGCTGCGCTACTGGCTGGCGGCGAACGGCATCGATCCCGACAAGGATGTGCATCTCCAGGCCCTTCCCCCGGCCCAGATGCTCGCCGACCTCAAGGACGGCAGCATTGACGGTTACTGCGTGGGAGCCCCCTGGCTCGATCGGGCCATCCGCGACGGCCACGGCTTCCCGGTGGCAGGCGATCTGGCGATCTGGCCGGGCCATCCCGGGAAGGTTCTGGGGGTCCGGGAAGACTGGGCCATGGCCTACCCGAACACCCACATCGCGCTCACCAAAGCCCTCCTGGAGGCCTGCCAGTACTGCGCCGATCCCTCCCACTGGGCCGAGTTGAGCGAGCTCCTCAGCGATCGCCGTTACCTCGGGATCAAACCGGAATTGATCCGATTCAGTGAAGGCAGTGATGCCGGAAACCAGGAAGGAGCCGAGAGTGAAGACGCCGTGCCCCACCACCTGTTCTTCGGAGAGGGACTCAACCGTCCCAGCCGCACCGAACATCTGTGGATGTTGACCCAGATGGCCCGCTGGGGGGAGATTCCCCTGCCGCGCAACTGGGTGGAAATCCTGGAGAGGGTCTGT
Source organism: Prochlorococcaceae cyanobacterium (assembly GCA_049242845.1). GTDB lineage: Bacteria > Cyanobacteriota > Cyanobacteriia > PCC-6307 > Cyanobiaceae > CBW1002. The sequence continues at coordinate 8,740 of JBMLOS010000215.1, read as the reverse complement.
CAGGTGGGGGTCTTCAGCACCGCTTCCCGAGAGCTTGGTTTCGAGGCAATCAGCTATCAGCGCCAAGGCATTGATCTGTTCGACGGTATTCCCTTCAACGCTGAAGATCCGATCGGATACCTCAACAGCCAGATCATCAAGCGCGACTTCAGCATCGCCGAAATCCCCCTCGCGCCGCCACGCCGCAGCTGATCCCTCCCTGGGTGAGCCGCTTGGCTTCCTGTTGTTTCCTTCCCCTCCATCCGCGACACCATGACAACGTCATCCCCCCTGATCCAGGCGCCACCTCCCAGCCTTCACACGGCAGAGGAGAAGCAATTCCTGCGCTTTGAGAACGTCAGCAAGGTGTATCCCACGCCCAAGGGTCCCTACCCCGTGCTCGAAGGCGTGGAGCTGAGTGTGAGCGAGGGGGAGTTCACCTGCGTGATCGGCCACTCCGGCTGCGGCAAGTCAACTCTGCTCAACATGGTGTCGGGCTTCGCCACCCCCACCGAAGGCCGGGTGATGCTGCGTGACACGCCGATCATGAAACCCGGCCCGGATCGCATGGTGGTGTTCCAGGGTTATGCCCTGCTGCCCTGGCTCACCGCCTATGAGAATGTCTACCTGGCCATTGATTCGGTCAAGCCGCAGCTCAGCGAGCGGGAGAAGCGGGAAATCACCCGCGAGCACCTGGCGATGGTGGGGCTGACGGAGGCCGCCGAGAAAAAGATCACCCAGCTCTCCGGCGGCATGAAGCAGCGGGTGGCGATCGCCCGGGCCCTGGCGATCCGTCCGGAGGTGCTGATCCTGGACGAGCCCTTCGGTGCGCTCGATGCGATCACCAAGGAGGAGCTGCAGGAGGAGCTGCTGCAGATCTGGAACACCCAGAAATGCACGGTTCTGATGATCACCCACGATATCGACGAGGCTCTCTTCCTTGCCGATCGTCTGGTGATGATGACCAATGGTCCCTCGGCGAAGATCGGCGAGATCCTCGACATCACCTTCCCGCGGCCCCGCAACCGCGAGGAGATCATGGAGGACCCCCTCTACTACGACCTCCGCAACCAGGCTCTCGACTTCCTCTACAGCCGCTTCGCCCACGACGAGGATGCCGCCTGAACCAGGCCCATCCGGGCCGGCGGCTCGGGTCAGGGGAGGGCGGCGGTGATCTCCGAGCGGAGCTGCTGGCTCTGGCCCGCCTCCAGGGGGAACTCCTGCAAAAGCTCGAGCACCACACCGCCCCGGCCGTTCAGGCGGCCGGAAAATCCCCCCTCCCCGGCAGGGAGGGCGTCGATCACCACCCGGCTGAGGGGATCGCCGCCCTGCAGTTCCCCGTACAGCCCGAAGGCGGGGCCGCAGCGCACCAGCACCTGGCCCCGCCAGATCGGTGCCGGCGCACTGCCCACCGAATAGGTGATCCGCCCCTCGGGTGCCTCCAGCTGCAGCACGGCCCGGCGACCCGCTAGACCGCAGCTGGAGCTGCCATCGCCGGCCCCCACCACGGCGGTGAGTGACTGGCGCAGGTCGTGGCGCAGCAGTTCCAGGGTGCGCCACTGGCCCTGGCGTTCCCGCAGGTGCCGCCCGAAGCGCAGGCTGTTGCGCCCCTCCGCCAGCAGGGCCTGCACGATCACGCCGCAGAGCAGCAGGCCAAGGGTGAGGGCGAGGAGCAGCTCGATCAGGGTGAATCCCCGATCCGGCCGGTCGCCAGCACGGCAGATCTGCGGAGAGGAAACAAGGCGTCGCATCGGGGTTCGGGCCGGTCCACCGGCGCTCAGAGGGTGGGATCGGGGAGGCAGTCCTGGCTGCTGGGCGGTGCAGCGGGATCACCGCCATAGCGACCGAGGCGCACCACCCCCAGGGGCAGGGAGAGCACCAGGCAGCGCATCAGCGCACTGCCCTCGGCCCGCAGCACCACGGTGCCGCCATCGAGCACCAGGCCATTGCTGCTGAAGCGCACCACGGCGGGCAGGTTGTCGAGCAGCTCGATCGGGCCGTGATCCACCCCTTCCCCCAGGGGCAGCAGCCCCTCCCGGCAGGCCGGCAGGCTGCCGCCTGCCGGTTCCTGCCAGCCCTCGGGAGTGAGCGAGAGACCGCAAGGCTCACCGCGCCGCTCGGCCGCGGCCCGCGCCTCGCTCAGCCCCAGGAGCAGCCTGCGGGCGGTGCTCTCCACCCGCCATGTGGCCAGGGAGCTTCCGGCGCCGCCCAGGGCCAGACCGGCCAGCAGCAGCAGCACCGCCACCGCGACCAGCAGCTCGGCCACGCTGAACCCCTGGCGGCACATGCGAAACCGGCATTCCTCAGAGGGGCGCATCGCTTCCGAATGCAGCAGACGGATCGGGGGCAGACGCATCCGCCGCAGATGGATCGGCGACAATTGGACGAGCAGCGGCGCAGAGGCCCAGCGCTACCGGATGCAGCCATCGCTGGCGCTGCAGCGGCGGCTGCTCGCTGCCCAGCTGCAGGATCACGGCCGCCCCGCTGCGCACAATGGAGCGCTGCAAGGCGGGATCGAGGGGGACCGCCTGCAGCCGCTCCACCAGCTGGTCGGCGGCCAGGCTGCAGTCGCCGGTGGGTTCCGGGGAGAGATCCTGGGGCTGCGCGGCCGCCAGGGAGGCCACGAGGGCCGCCTCCAGCTGATCGGCCGCCAGCCTCTGCTGATCCAGGCGGTGGCTCCAGGCCGTTCCCAGGCACCAGAGCTGCAGGGAGCAGCCGGCGGCTCCGCTGAAGATCACCGCCGCCAGGCTGGTTTCGATCAGGCTCATGGCCGGCCTCCCACCAGGCCCAGCTCCTGGAGCTTCTGCACGCGCCACTCCGAAAGCGCCGTGGGGGGCTCGAGATAGGCCCGGAAACGCCCCACGGTGGGAGGTGCGGCGGCGGAGTCCTCCCGCAGGGCCAGGGAGAACTCCACCATCAGCTGGGTACCGGCGGTGGCGGGCTCCCAGCTGCGCAGCTCGGCCGTGGCGCCGGGGCTCTGGCCGTCCTCGAGCTGCAGATGCTGCAGGGCCTCCTGCTCGGCAGGGGCCGTGCAGGCAAGGCCGGCGCCGGACCAGTCGGCCCGGGGCAGGGGCAGCAGGCAGGGGTGGTCGAGCACGACCCGCGCCAGCAGCTGACCGGCGGCCGAGGCGAGCCGGTCTTCCACCTGCCGCGATCGGCGGGAGGCGACCAGGCCCGCCTGGCCCTGCAGCGCAGCGGTCTGGAGGCTCAGGCCCCCCAGCACCAGCACCAGGGAGGCTCCGGTGGCCAGGGGAAGGGCGAAGCCGGCGCTGCCGGCCTGTCCCCTCCGCCCCTTGGAGTACGGAAGCATCCGCATTCCCTCAGCAACTTCACCGCCAGGGTTCCCCAGGGCGGACAACGGTCCCCCACTGCAGGCCTAGCCTGAATCGTGAAAGGAAGGGGCACAGGGAACTGACGGAACGGAGACCCCCAACCCCGGCCGCACACCAAGGGTCGGGCCGGCGCTGGCCCCGGTTCCCCTGGGGTCCCCTGCGCAGCTGGGGTCCCCTGCGCAGCGGGTGGCCCCTGCGCAGCAGGTGGAAGGAGGAGCGGCTCCTCTCCCACCAGTGGCGGCGGCACCGGCTCCCGATCCTGGTGGCCCTGCTGGCGATGGCGCCCCTGCTGGTGCTCGAGAGCGGCCGGCAGCTGCGGGACCTGAGGCAGGCCCTGAGAAGCGAGCAGCAGCTGGGGCTCGATCTGGCGGAGCTGAGCCTGCGGAACACGAGCCGCACCGTGTTCGACTGGGCCCACTGGGAGCGGAGCTGGAACTATCTGGCCGGCCGCAATCCCGCCTTCCTAAGCGAAGACCTGGGCACCACCTCCCTTTTCGATGACGGCGGAGTGATGGTGCTGCTCGACAGCTCCGGCCGGCAGGCGCTGAGCTACGCCCAGGGGGGAGCAGACCAGCCGCGGCATCGATCCCTGGTGGCCTGCGCCCGGGAGAACCAGCGGGCACTGGTGACCTTCACCTCCCTGCACCAGCTGGCCTGCCGGGATGAAGCCGGCAATCTCTTCCTCGGGGCGATGGCCCTGGTGACCAACAACGACGCCACCGCCCCCAGCCAGGGAGCCCTGGCCCTGTTCACCCCTCTCATCCAGCGGGGGATGGGTCCGGCCCTGGTGGGCTCGATGCAGCAGCTGGAACAGAGTCTCCAGCCGGCCAGGGAAGAACGCGAGCCGCTGCGGCTGAACGGTGCCCCCCTGCAGGGCCCCGGATCCACCCGGTTGGCCCTGGAGCCCCCGAACCTGGTCCATGCCGTGCTCGAGCGCACGCTGGAGCTGGCCCTGCCGGTGCTGGCGGGGCTGGGGGGACTGTGGGCCTTCCGCATCGCGCTGCTCAGCAACCGCCGGCGGGAACGGCTCCACAGCCTCCGGATCGAACGCCAGGCCCGCCACACGATCCGCCGCAGCATCCAGGAACTGGATCGGCTGGTGAGCCAGCTGGAGCTGCCGATCCCCGAGGCCGGGCCGGCCCCGCCCGGCGATGCCCTGGCCGCCATCGCGGGGCGGGTGGAGCGCATGCTGCAGGCCTGCAACGTGCTGGCCTCCCTCGATCCGCTGACGGGCCTGCCGAACCGGCGCACGTTCCTGAGCCGGCTCGCCGGCCTGCTGGCGGCCGCCCCGCCCGCGCGGGCGCCCCTGGCCCTGCTGCTGGTGGACATCGACCGCTTCGGGGGAATCAACGAAAGCTATGGCCACGCCAAGGGGGACCTCACCCTGCAGGCGGTGGCGGCGCGGCTGCGGAGCCTGGTGGGCAGCAGCGGCTTCCTGGCCCGCTACGGCGGCGATGAATTCGTGGTGCTGATCGATGGGTCAACCCTTCCGGACGACGAGGGCCTGCGGAGCCAGTCCCTGCGCCTGGCCGAGCGGATCAGCACATCGTTCGAGAGCAGCGCCCAGATGCACGAACTGGGGCTGGGGGTGTCCCTGAGCCTCTCGATCAGCCTGGCCGAGCCCGGCGAACGCGATGGGGAGGCCCTGCTGCAGCGCCTGGGGAGCGCCATGGCCGAGGCCAAGAGCCACCACCACCTGCGGCTGCCGATCTTCGAGCACGGGGGCGTGAGCCGCTCACCGGGCGCGCCGAGCGGGCCGGGGGGCTATCAGCTCTACAACGATCTGCGCGAGGCGATCCAGCGCCACCAGCTCGGCGTGGCCTTCCAGCCGATCGTCGACCCGGAGCGCCGCATCCTTGCGGTGGAAGCCCTCGGCCGCTGGCGCCATCCGGAGCACGGCGAGGTTCCGGCCGATCTGTTTCTGGCCATCACCGAACAGTTCAGGCTCACCGGGGAGATCGGCTTCGAACTGCTGCAGCTCACCCTGGCGAGCTACGCGGAACTGCGCCGCCGCAGCAGCACCGAGATCCGCCTCTGCCTGAACGTCACCCCCAGCCTGCTCTCCGATCCCGGCTATGTGCCGGGACTCCGCCGGGCCCTGGCCGAGCACGGCCTCAGTGCGGAGTGGATCACGGTGGAGATCACCGAGGGGGCGATCCTCGAAGCCTCCGACGTGGTGAACACCAGCCTGCAGCAGCTGCGCCAGCTGGGCATCCGCCTGTCGCTGGATGATTTCGGCACGGGATTCTCCTCCCTCAGCCTGCTGAGCCGTCTGCAGCCGCAGGAAGTGAAGATCGACAAATCCTTCGTGGCAGCCCTGCTGAGCGATCCCTACGCCCGCCAGATCGTGCGCCTGATCGCCGACATGGCCAGCAGCATGGATCTGGAGGTGGTGGCCGAAGGGGTGGAGGACGAGATCACCTTCCATACCCTGCTGGAACTGGGCATCCGCCGCCTGCAGGGCTATCACTTCTCCCGGCCGCTGCCGCTGGAGGAACTGATCGCCTGCCACGGGCACACGCCGGAACCCCGGGAGAGGGATCTGGCTACTGGTTCAGTTTCAGCACCGCCATGAAGGCCTCCTGGGGCACTTCCACCCGGCCCATCGCCTTCATCCGTTTCTTGCCCTTGGCCTGCTTCTGCAGCAGCTTTTTCTTGCGGGAGATGTCGCCGCCGTAGCACTTGGCGAGCACGTCCTTGCGCATGGCGCTGATGCTCTCGGAGGCGATCACGCGGCTGCCGATCGCAGCCTGAATGGGAATCTTGAACTGCTGCCGCGGGATGAGCTCCTTCAGCTTCTCCACCAGCCCCTTGCCCACGTTGTAGGCCTTATCGCGGTGCACGATGGTGGTGAGCGGATCGGCCTTCTCGGCGTTGATCAGCACATCGAGCCGCACGAGATCGTTCTTGCGGTAGCCGATCAGGTGATACTCCATGGAGGCGTAACCCTTGGTGCGGCTCTTCATCTGATCGAAGAAATCGGTCACCACCTCAGCCAGGGGCAGCTCGTAGTGAAGGGTGACCCGATCGGTGGTGATGTACTTCATGTCGATGAACTCACCGCGGCGTTCCTGACAGAGCTCCATCAGGGTGCCGTTGTAGATGTTGGGCGTATAGATCTCCAGCTTCACATAGGGCTCCTCAATCGATTCGCGCTTCTGCGGATCCGGCAACGTGGCGGGATTGTCCACCATCAAGACGGTGCCATCCAGCATGTTCACCTGATAAATCACCGAAGGTGCGGTGACGATCAGATCCAGGTTGTATTCCCGCTCCAGCCGCTCCTGCACGATCTCCATGTGCAGCAGGCCCAGGAAGCCGCAGCGGAAGCCGAAGCCCATGGCGCTGCTGGTTTCGGGTTCGTACTTGAGGGCGGCGTCGCTGAGCTGCAGCTTGTCGAGCGCTTCGCGCAGATCGGGGTACTGATCCGCATCGGTGGGGAAGAGGCCGCAGAACACCATCGGCTTCGCCTCGGTGTAGCCGGGCAGCGGCTCCGGCGCCGGATTCGCCACCAGGGTGATCGTGTCTCCCACGCGGGCATCGGCCACCGCCTTGATCGAAGCGGCGAGGTAACCCACCTCGCCGGCGTGGAGCGAATTCACCTGGCGCTGATCGGGCGCCATCACCCCCACTTCGTCGAGTTCGTAGCTCTTGCCCGACGCCATCAGCAGCACCTTGTCGCGGCAGCTGATCGAGCCGGAGATCACCCGGAAATACACGATCACCCCGCGGTAGGGGTCGTAGTAGGAGTCGAAGATCAGGGCCCGCAGCGGCTCCTCCACCCGATCCGGCGGCGGCGGCACCCGGTCCACCACGGACTGGAGGATGTCCGGCACGCCGAGGCCCGTCTTGGCGGAGCAGGGAATGGCCTGGGAGCAGTCGAGGCCGATGATCGCCTCGATCTCCTCGCGGATGCGCTCGGGATCGGCACCGGGGAGGTCGATCTTGTTGAGCACCGGGATGATCTCGAGGTTGTTCTCGATCGCCAGATACACATTCGCCAGGGTCTGGGCCTCGACGCCCTGGCTGGCATCCACCACCAGGAGAGCACCCTCGCAGGCCTGGAGCGAACGACTCACCTCATAGGAGAAGTCCACATGGCCCGGGGTGTCGATCAGGTTGAGGATGTATGTCTCCCCGTCGGCCGCGCGGTATTCCATCCGCGCCGCCTGCAGCTTGATCGTGATGCCGCGCTCACGCTCCAGTTCCATGTTGTCGAGGAACTGCTCCTGCATGTCGCGGGCGGCGACGGTGCCCGTCTCCTGCAGCAGACGATCGGCCAGGGTGGACTTGCCGTGGTCGATGTGGGCGATGATGCAGAAGTTGCGGATCCGCTGAACGGGAACGTCGGTCATCGCGCAGGCAGATCCCTTCGGGCACCGGATGGCCCACGATCCTAGAAGGGCCCGAGCGCGGGCAGCCGCAGCCTCCGTCCGGGCGGCTCGGGGCCGCAGGGAGTGGCCGCTCCGCCGGCCGGCAACCTTCCCCTGACCGCATCGGTCCCTTACCCTCCCGGCAGAGCCGGTGTTCTGCGGGGAGTTCCATGCGCCAGAGCAAATCTCCGGATGGCTCGGGTTCGGATGGCAAGGGCCACCAGGCCGTTCTGTTCGCCGCCGCCCAGGACGTCGCCCGGCGCCACGGGAAGATGGACCCCCGCCGGCCCGCTTCGGCCAAGCACTCGCGCCAGACGAGCGTGAGCTACACCCTGGCCGACGCCGACGGCGAGGTGATCGCCCGGCTGCCGATCTGGAGCGTCGAGAGCGCGGCCCGCCAGAGAACCCTTCTGCTGGCCCGCCTGGCCCAGAACCGCAAGGTGTGGAGCAACATCACCCTCGGCGAGCAGCGGGTGCAGTTCCGCACCAAACCCTTTGAGATCCGGGCACTGGCCTGGGCCCTCTCCAACGGCCGCCGGATCCCCCAGGGGCGAGTCGACCGGGACCGGATCCTGCTGTGGATCGTGCTGCTGCTGCTGGGTCTGAGCGGCCTTCCCCTGGGCGGCGCCGCCACCTTCCTGCTCTCGGTGCCGTGCCTGGTCTACACGGTGATGATGGTGAGGCAGCACCGCTCCTACCTCGAGAACCTGAAGGGTCTGGTGGTGCGCTGGAAGGCGGCCGGCAAGCCCGATCCAGGCGACAACCTCTTCGTGGAGATGCTGCAGGAGCGGATCTCCTGAGCGCAGCCACCCAGCGCGGGCTCTCACCGCAGCCACCGCGGGGGAGACCTTCCTAAGGTGCCCCCATCTCCCGCACCCGCGCCCATGAGCCCCGAAACCACGGAAATCAGTCCCGAAACCAGCTCCGCCGAAGCCACCGGAGCCGCCGTGGACGACTCCCGCGCCCTCACGATCGAGAACGTGGAGCGCACCCTCGATGAGCTGCGCCCCTACCTGATGGCCGACGGCGGCAACGTGGAAGTGGTGGAGATCGACG
>JBMLOS010000214.1:0-22637 GCA_049242845.1 Prochlorococcaceae cyanobacterium | reverse complement strand
AAGCTGGTGCTGATCACCGACCGGGAGTTCTTCGGCCAGCACGCCCTGGCCGCCACCGGCTATGTGCGCCGCCGCCGCAAGGCCGCCAGCCGCACGGTGGATCCCAACAAGATGCGCCCCGGCGACTTCGTGGTGCACCGCAACCACGGCATCGGCAAGTTCCTCAAGCTCGAGAAACTCGCCCTCGGCGGTGAGGCGCGCGACTACCTGGTGGTGCAGTACGCCGACGGCCTGCTGCGGGTGGCGGCGGATCAGCTGGGCAGCCTGGGCCGTTACCGCGCCACCGGGGACACGCCCCCCGAGCTCAACCGGATGGGCGGCACGGCCTGGAACAAGGCCAAGGAGCGGGCCCGCAAGGCGATCCGCAAGGTGGCGCTCGATCTGGTGAAGCTCTACGCCGAGCGCCACAAGGCGCCGGGCTTCGCCTTCCCCGCCGACGGCCCCTGGCAGGGCGAACTGGAGGATTCCTTCCCCTACGAGCCCACCCCCGATCAGATCAAGGCGATCGCCGAGGTGAAGCGGGACATGGAGCAGCCCTCGCCGATGGACCGGCTGGTGTGCGGCGACGTGGGCTTCGGCAAGACCGAGGTGGCGATCCGCGCCATCTTCAAGGCGGTCACGGCCGGGCGGCAGGTGGCGATGCTGGCGCCCACCACGGTGCTGGCCCAGCAGCACTGGCGCACCCTGAGCGAGCGCTTCGCGCCCTACCCCCTCAAGGTGAGCCTGCTGAACCGCTTCCGCACCGCGGCCGAGCGCAAGGCGATCCAGGAGGGCCTCGGGGAAGGCACCGTGGACGTGGTGGTGGGCACCCACCAGCTGCTGGGCAAGGGCACCAGCTTCAGGAAGCTGGGCCTGCTGGTGGTGGATGAGGAGCAGCGCTTCGGCGTGAACCAGAAGGAGAAGATCAAGGCCCTCAGGAAAGATGTGGACGTGCTCACCCTGAGCGCCACGCCGATCCCTCGCACGCTGTACATGAGCCTCTCGGGCGTGCGGGAGATGAGCCTGATCACCACGCCGCCGCCGCTGCGCCGCCCGATCAAGACGCACCTGGCCGCCCTTGATGAGGAGGCGGTGCGCAGCGCCATCCGCCAGGAGCTCGACCGCGGCGGCCAGATCTTCTACGTGGTGCCGCGGGTGGAGGGCATCGAGGAGGTGGCCGAGGGGCTGCGGGCGATGCTGCCTGGTCTGAAGCTGCTGGTGGCCCACGGCCAGATGGCCGAGGGCGAACTGGAGAGCGCCATGGTGGCCTTCAACGCCGGCGAGGCCGACCTGATGCTCTGCACCACGATCGTGGAGAGCGGCCTCGACATCCCGCGGGTGAACACGATCCTGATCGAGGACGCCCACAAGTTCGGCCTGGCCCAGCTCTATCAGCTCCGCGGCCGGGTGGGCCGCAGCGGCATCCAGGCCCACGCCTGGCTCTTCTATCCGGGCGATGCCTCCCTGAGCGAGGCGGCCCGCCAGCGGCTGCGGGCGATCCAGGAGTTCGCCCAGCTGGGCAGCGGCTACCAGCTGGCCATGCGCGACATGGAAATCCGCGGCGTGGGCAACCTGCTGGGGGTGGAGCAGAGCGGCCAGATGGAAACCATCGGCTTCGACCTCTACATGGAGATGCTGCAGGAGTGCCTGGCGGAGATCCAGGGCCAGGACATCCCGGCGGTGGAGGAAACCCAGATCGACCTGCCGATCACCGCCTTCATCCCCGGCGACTGGATCGCAGACAACGACGAGAAGATGGCCGCCTACCGCGCCGCCGCCGACTGCGGCAGCCGCGAGGCGCTGCTGGAGCTGGCGGCGGCCTGGGTGGATCGCTACGGGGCGCTGCCGGCGCCGGTGCAGTCGCTGCTGCAGCTGATGGAGCTGAAGCTGCTGGCCCGCCGCTGCGGCTTCTCGCGCATCCGGCCCGAGAAGCCGAACATCGCCCTGGAGACCCCGATGGAGGAGCCCGCCTTCCGGCTGCTGCGCCAAGGGCTGGCCCAGCACCTGCACGGGCGGCTGGTGTACCAGGCCGGCAGCGGCAGCACCGCCCGGGTGCTGGCACGCGGGCTGGGGGTACTGCCGATCGAGAAGCAGGTGGAGGAGCTCAAGGGCTGGCTGGAGCAGATGGCCGCCCAGATCCCCGGCGCCGACGGCCTCACCGAAAGCCAGCGGGCCGAGCAGCTCCGGGACCGCAACGAGGCGGTGCTGCAGGTGTGAAGCCAGCGGCGGCTAGGGGGTTCCAGCGTTCTGCCGCCGCAGCAGCAGGGAGGCGGCGGCGGGAAAGAGCAGCACGGTGAGCACGGCGGCCGCCACCAGCACGGTGGCGGCGGGGGCGGCCAGCAGGCCGGCGCTGCGGGCCATCACGGCGATGGCCACCACCAGCGGCAGCTGGGTGGAGCTGTCGAGGGCGAGGGCCAGGCGGGGCCGGGGCGCCAGATCGCGCCGGTGCAGCAGCCACACGGGAAGCCCCCGCACCAGCAGCATCGCCGCGGCCACCAGCGGCACCAGGGCCCACAGCCGCGGCGAGGGCAGCAGGGCCTGGAAGTCGAGCTCCATGCCCGACACCAGAAAGAACAGGGGGATGAAGAAGCCGTGCCCGAGCCCGTCGAGGCGCTCACCGATCCGGAGGCGATGGTGCGAGGCCATGCCTTCACGCACCAGCAGGCCGATCACCAGACCCCCCAGGGCGAGGTTGATCTGCACCACGTTGTCCAGCACCACCATCAGACAGAGGCAGCCCATCACCAGCCGGGTGGGCAACTGGCTGGAGCGGTGCATCGAGTGCGCGATCAGATCCTGCCAGCGGTGCTGATGGCGCTTCACCAGCAGGAGCGCCAACAGCGATGCCCCCGCGAAGGCCAGCAGGATGGCTCCCTCCCGGGGCGCCCGGTGGCCGGCGAGCAGCAGGCTGAACAGCACGGTGGGCACCACCTCACCAACGGTGGCCACCCGGAGGAGGACATGGGCGTAGCCATCCGGCAGGGAGGAGCGATCCCGCAGCACCGGCACGAGGATGCCCATGGCCGTGGTGGTGAGGGCCAGGGCCACGATCGGCGGGTTGCTGAAGCCACCGATGGCCAGCAGGCCGAGGGCCACCAGCAGGGCCAGGGCGGCGGAGGCCAGCCAGGGTGTGAGCAGCCGATGGCGGGGTCGATCGCGCAGCAGGGAAGGATCGATCTCCAGACCCGCCATCAGGAAGAGGGTCCCGAGCCCGAAGGCCGAGGCCGAGGTGAGGAAGGGGCCCACGTGGGCCAGCTGCAGCCCCTGGGGGCCGATCACCATGCCCAGCAGCAGCTCCAGAACTCCGGCCGGCAGCGGCAGCCGGGGCAGGGTCGCCGGAATCCAGGCGGAGAGCACCAGGGCGAAACCCACCGCCAGGATCGGGATGTTGTGCTCGAGAACCGTCATCGGCCCCTGGAGGCAGGGCCAGGCAGCACCCTGGCGCAAAACAACGTTACAATTCTCAGAATCTTGAGATGGGTCGTCATGGGTGAAGTCGTCGACATGGGTGCGGGCCTCCAGGGCGGCTACGGGCTGATCTCCGCCCTGGTCAGCGTTCTGGCGCTCGGTCTCTATGCCCTCTTCCAGGGCGACAAGGAGAACAACGACGACGACGACAACCACGGCGGCGGCCTGATGCAGCCGGTGGCCTGAGGCCGGCCCGCCTCACTCCCGCTCGCCGCTGACCCCGGCCTGGCCGGCTTGTTCCGCGGCCAGGCGATACGCGGCCGGGGCCAGCACCAGAAACAGCCACCACCAGAGCAGCACCACCACAGCCAGAGGGGCGCTCACCCACCAGCGCCGCCACAGCCACCAGCTGCCCCCCACCAGGGCCACCCCGGTGAGCACGATCGACCAGGGCTGGCACCACCAGGGCTTCTCCTGCCACATCGGCGCACGGGCAAGCCGCAGGCCTGCCGATCACGAACCTGCCGATTCTGGCGGCACACGCCCATCCGGCCCACTGCCCCACCTCAGTCAACCCGCCGAAAGGCCGCTTCCCGCTTTGCTCCCTGCGCCGATGTCGCCCGCTCCGGCCGTTGCCTCCGCCACCGAACGCCGCCGCCGGCTGCTCGCGTTCAACGCCGGCCGCTGGCAGGGCAGCTTCGTGCGGCTCGATGAGCGGGGCCAGGAGTGCGACCGCTTCCCCCACGACCTGCATGTGCGGGAGCTGGAGGAGGAAGGCCTGATCGAGGCCTGCCTCACCAACTGCAGCAGCGGCACCAGCCGCTCGATGAGCTTCCAGGAGCCCCCCGCCGAGATGCACATCCTGTCGGCGGGGCACTGGAGCCTCGGGCCCGAGCGGATCGGGGACTGGAGCTGGGTGAGCGAGCTCTGCCTCGTGCACGGCGACCAGCGCCGCCGGGCGGTGGTGCGGCTCAGGCCGGATCGGCTGGAATCCCTGGTGCTGGTGTGGGAGGCACGGCCGGGCGTCGAGGCTCCGGTGCCTGCAGCCCCGCTGCTGCTGCCGCCACCCAGCCACCACCGCGACGGCGCCGGCCGCAGCTGCACCCGCTGGACCGTGGAGCCGGGCCTGTGGATCGAGACCTCCTGGCAGGAAGCGGGCGATCTCAGCCAGCAGGTGGAACTGCACTGGGAGCCGCAGCCCGGCGAGGCTCTCCAGCTGCGGCGCAGCTACGGCCCCTACGGAATGCCGGAGCCCTGGGACATTCTCCCGTCCTGATTCCAGGCGCGTAGCGTCCCAGCAGTGCGTCAGGCTTTCGAGGCCCAACCGCCGCTTCGCGGGCGGGATCCCTTCCCAACCCTGATGCCTGTGACATCTTCAAGCGGTGTGTGGAGTTCCGCCTGATCAGGCTGTGATGACATCTCTCAGTGTCGATCAACTCACCTCGCTGTTCGAGATTGCGAAGGTGATTTCTCGGGAATCCTCCCTGGAAGGCCTGATTGATCGCATCCTTCAGCACAGCCGTCCCTGGCTGCGTTGTGACACGTGCTCCCTGTTCCTGCCGTGTGCCGACACCGGAGATCTTGTTCTTTACTCCGCCCAGGGTGGGGTGATCAGTCACGGGGAGATCCGCGTTCCGATGGGAGCGGGTGTGGTGAGTGCATCCCTGCAGAGCCGGGAAACGATCAAGGTTGATGATGTTCGCTCGGATCCACGCTTCTACGCTGGAGCCGACAGGAAAACCGGCTATGAGACCCGTGCACTGATTGCGGTTCCCTTGCTGGATGGCGATGTCTGCCGCGGAGTGATCGAATTCATCAATCCCGAGGGGCGGGACAGCTTTTCATCGTCTGATGTGTTGCTGGCTGAGTATTTCGCATCTCTGGTGAGCAGCGCGCTCTATCGCATGGAAATGGCTCAGACCGCTGTGCGCACGGCACTGATGCAGCGCGATCTTGAAATCGCCCTTGAAGTGCAGCGCGGCCTGCTGCCCAAGAGATTCCCTCCCCCCGAGCAGTACGGAGGCCTGGAGCTGTGGGGACTCTGCGATCCCGCCCAGGAGGTGGGCGGGGATCTCTACGACTTCTTCCCAAGCCCCGAGGGAAAGCTCTTCTTTCTGATCGGCGACGTATCCGGCAAGGGAGTGGGAGCCGGAATGTTCATGGCGCAAACCCGCACGCTCATGCGTGGTGTCGCGCATGCTGGCGGATCCCCCGCCCACATCCTGGAGGAAGTGAACAGCCTGCTCTATCCAGACAACGATGCACTTCTTTTTGTCACCCTGATTTTAGGTTGCTACGATCCTGCAACCGGAGAAATCGAATACGCCCAGGCTGGTCATAACCAGCCCATTCTGTGCTCCCAGTCACTGGGCATCGCCTATGAGCCCTGTGGCGGCTCTGCGTTGGGGCCATTCCCTTCACCCAATTGCGCAACCTTCACAACCAGGCTTGAGCCAGGAGACGCCCTGTTGCTCTACACAGACGGTGTCACGGAGGCCATGAACCAGGACAGGCAGCTCTACGGAGAAGATCGCCTCCTGCAGTTTGCCAGGAGGGTGCCCAAGGAGCAGGCCAAGCACATGGTGACCTCGCTCCGAGAGGAGGTGGCCGCCTTCGTGGAGGGTGCTGAACAATCGGATGACATCACGATCCTGGTGTTGCGGCGGGGTGGCGCACCACAGCCGGATGCCGGCACCTAGCCCAGCTGCTGCACCAACCCCACGAAGGCCATCACCAACAGGGCCACGCTGCTGATCAGGGCCAGACCGAAGCCCGGTCCGCGCTTCTCCGCGGCCTGCAGGTAGCCCACGGCGTAGCCGATCCGAGCGCCCACCCAAACGAAGCCCAGGATGCAGGCCGGGCCGACCGGGCCGAAATCCACCGCCAGCCAGAAGGCCGGCAGGAAGAACACCAGCTGCTCGAGGGTGTTCTGCTGCACCCGCAGGGCCCGCTCGAAGCCTTCCGGGCCGGTGGTGGCGGGCGGCTTCACCCTGTGCTGCAGGCGGGCACGCCCCACCAGGATGGTGGTGGTCTGATACATCCCCAGGGCCAGCACGGTGACCAGGGAGGGAAGGGGAGGCAGACCCATGGGAATGGGGAGAGGGCAGCGGAATTCTCCCGAATCCCAGCCAGTCCTCCCAACGGACGGAGACACCAACGGTCACACCAAGCGAACGCCCTGACCGGCCGGCTCAGACCAGCTCCCGGCCGAGGGCCGCGGCGATCTCCGCGGTGATGCGCGCCTGGGCGCCGGAGCCGGCGGCCAGGGGCGCGGGCTCCGGGGCGCCGGGTTCCCGCAGCACCAGGGGCGGGGCCACGCTGATCCGCACCCGCCGCACCCCGAGACCGCTGCGGCGGATCCGGCGGACCCCCCGGATCTTCTGCTGGGCCTCCTCCAGCAGCAGGAGGGTTTCGGCGAAGCGCTCGAAGCTGGGGCGGCCGGCCACGTAGTCGCCCGAAACCGCCACGAAGCCCTCCGCCAGGCGCAGGTGCAGCAGCACCGCTTCGGCCTCGCGGGCCAGCCAGTCCGCCAGCCCGCGCTCCAGGGGGACGAGCCGCCGGCGCGCCGGCAGATCACTGCGGTGCAGCCGCAGCCAGGCCTCCTCCTCCAGCCGGCGGCAGCGATCCACCGCCGTGCCGGCCGAAAGGAGCCCGAAGCGGGCCTCCGCCACCGCCAGGGCCCGATCGAGCAGGGAGGCGATCCGCGGCCCCAGGGGCCCGGGCTTCCCTGCAGAGGCCGGTGCCGGGGCCGCCCCCAGAGCCCCGTAGAACGCCTCGAGGGCCTCGAGCATCCGCTCCCCGAGGGCCAGCAGCCGCGGGTACAGATCCTGGTGATCGGCCGAACCCGCCGGGGGAACGAGCCCCACCACGAGGCCCACCTGACGCTCCAGCCGGGCCAGCAGCCGCTCCAGCCGCCGCCAGGGCGCCTGCGGGTAGGTGTACTGCAGGGCGATCGGCACGATCCACACCCCCTCGGGCCGCTCCTGGCGCTGCAGGTCGTGCACGCACCAGAGGCCCAGCTGGGCCACCCCGGGCTCCAGGGGCCCGATGCACTCCCCGTGGCCGTTGGTGGCCCCCTCCGGTGCCACCGCGAAGGGGAAGCAGCCCTGCAGTACCAGCCGGCGGCTGGTGCGCAGCGCCGTCCAGTCGGGCCGGCGCCCCCGCCGCACCGACACGCCCCCGAGCCCGGAGAGCAGCCAGCCCAGCAGCCGCCCGCCCCAGACCGTCATGCCGCGGTCGTAGAGGAAGTGGGCGTGCAGCGGTTTCGGCAGGGGCTGGCGGTGCTGCCGCGCCAGCCGGGGCAGCCCCCGCGAGAGCAGCCAGAGCCCCGCGAGCGGATCGTCCACCTCCCCGTGACGAAAGGCCAGGATCAGCCGCAGCTCGCCGGCCGCGAACCGCCGCCAGGCCTCCAGCAGCCGGGGGCCGTGCACCAGATCGAAGCCGCTCAGGCGGGCCGGCAGCCAGGAGAAGCAGCGCAGGGTGCAGAGCAGGGGCAGCAGCCCGTGCACCAGCCTCAGCAGGCAGGGGGAGTAGCGCGGCGGTATGGGGTCGAGGCCGGGGCGGTAGGCCATGGCGGGAGGAGCTGATCGATCCAGCGGGCGAGGTCGGCGAGCACGTGGGCGCGATCCAGATCGTCGAACAGTTCGTGCCGGCTGTCCGGGTAGGCGTGCCAGGTCTTGGCGCCGGGGGGAAGGGAGGCGAAGAAGCGCTCGGCCGCCGCCGGCGGGGTCACCCCATCGGCGCCGCTCTGGAGCAGCAGCAGGGGCAGATCGAAGCGGGGCGCCTCCCCCTGCAGCCGGCGACACACCTGCTCCAGTTCCGTGGCCAGCCGGGCACAGCCGCGGCTGTGGCGCAGGGGATCGCGGCGGTAGAGCTCGAGCCGCTCCGGATCGCGGCAGGCCAGCTCCAGGGGAAAACCCGTGTCGAGGGTGAAGGAGGGCCAGAGGCTGGAGAGCAGCCGGCCGCACCCCAGCCGCCAGGGGGCCACGCCCTCCAGCGAGAGGGCCGGGTTGGTGAGCACCACCCCCGCCAGCCGCCGGCCGAGGGGGGAGGCGGACACCCCCTGGCCGGCGGGGGCATCGGCCAGCAGGGCCTCCAGCACCACCGCGCCGCCGAGGCTGTGGCCGAGCAGCAGGCAGGGCAGCCCCGCCGCGGCCGGCTCCAGCTCATGCGAGAGGAACTGCTCCAGGGTGCAGCGCAGGTCGAGCCAGGAGCGCACCACTCCGCGGGCTCCCGCCGAACGGCCGTGACCCGGCAGATCGAAGGAGAACACCCGCAGTCCCTGGGCCACCAGGGCGACGGCCAGGGAGTCGAACAGGCCGCTGTGGCCGCCGATGCCGTGCACCAGCACCACCGCGGCCCGGGCCGCCGCCCGGCCCTCCCAGCGCCGCTGATGCAGGGGCAGGCCCCCGGGTGCCAGGGGCAGCGCCGCCCTCCAGGCACCTTCCCAGCGGCTCAGTTCCCCGTGGGTCGGGGATTCCGCCGCGGCGGCAGGGGGGGCATCGGGTGACACGGCGGAGCGGCTGGGCAGCGCAACGCCCCCACGCTGGCGCGGCCGGCGAGTCCGGGACAGCCCGGCCCTCCGGACACGCCTGATACGGTGCGTCCAGAGGGCAGCCCCGGGTGGGCGAACCCACCCGATCCGAACCGAGCGTGTCCCAGCTGCAGACGCCGGCCCGGCCCGGGGCGATCGACACCAGCCTGCCGCCGGGGCCGAGCGATCCCCCCGCCCTGCAGGTGATCCGCTGGATCCGCTCCCCCTTCCGTTTCATGCGCGCCGCGGCGGAACGGCATGGCGATGCCTTCGCCGCCCGGCTGGGCACGGCGGGCCGGCCGATCGTGTTCCTCAGCGCGCCGGAGGATCTGCGCCAGCTGCTCAGCAACGACGAGGGCGAGCCCTTCGACGCCCCGGGGGAGCTGAACGTGCTGTTCGAACCGTTCCTGGGCACCGAATCGGTGATCGGGATCAGCGGCGAGCGGCACCGCCGCATGCGCCGCCTGCTGATGCCGCCCTTCCATGGCGAGCGGATGCGCTCCTACGGAGACACCATCCTGCGGATCACCGAGGAGGTGGTCGCCGGCTGGCCGGCGCGGGATCCGTTCACCCTGCAGCGCTCGATGCAGACCCTCTCGATGCGGGTGATCCTCTCCACCGTGTTCGGCCTGCGGGAGGGGGAGCGCTACCGGAAGCTCGAGCGCCTGCTCGCGGCGCTGCTGGATCGGATGAGCGGGCCGGCGAGCGTGAGCCTGCTCTATTTCCCCTTCCTGCGCCTCGATCTGGGCCGCTGGAGTCCGTGGGGGTCGTTCCTGCGCCAGCGGGCGGAGATCGACGCCCTGCTCTACGAGGAGATCGAGCAGCGGCGCCACCAGAGCGAAGAGGCCGGCACCGACATCCTCTCCCTGCTCCTGGCCGCCCGCGATGAGGAGGGCCAGCCGATGACGCCCCAGGAGCTGCGGGACGAGCTGATGACCCTGCTGGTGGCGGGCCATGAAACCACGGCCACGGCGCTCACCTGGGCCCTCTACTGGCTGCACCGCGAGCCAGGGGTGCGGCAGAAGCTCGTGGAGGAGCTCGCCACCCTCCCGGCCGACGCCGATCCCACCGCCGTGCTCTCCCTGCCGTACCTCACGGCGGTGTGCAACGAGACCCTGCGGATCCATCCGGTGGGGATGCTCACCTTTCCGCGGGTGGCGCGGCAGAGCGTGCAGCTGGCCGGCCGGCAACTCGCCCCGGGCACCCTGGTGATGGGCTGCATCTTCCTGGCCCACCGCAGGCCCTCGGTGTACCCCGATCCGGAGACCTTCCGGCCCGAGCGCTTCCTGGAGCGCAGCTTCAGTGCCTGGGAGTTCCTCCCCTTCGGCGGCGGCAGCCGCCGCTGCATCGGCCTGGCCTTCGCGCAGTTCGAGATGAAGCTGGCCCTGAGCCGCATCCTGCGGCAGGCCTCGCTGGAGCTGGCGGACACCACCGAGGCGAGGCCGGTGCGGCGGGGCCTCACCGCGGGAGCCACGCCGGTGCGGATGCGGCGCAGGGCGGCCTGAACCCTGCCGGGTCAGTCCAGCCTCAGATCCAGCGCCAGCCGCCCAGGTGGGCCATGGCGGTTTCGGCGGCGCGGAGTTCGCGCTCGGTCTCGATCCAGCTCTCATTGCCCAGGGGCAGGCTCTGCACCTGCTCGGCCAGCAGGGCGCGCAGCACCTCGAGCCGGTCCCGCAGGGCCAGGGCCATCGAACAGGCACGGAAGGCCGAGGGGGAGGCGGCGCGCTGCAGGGTGGCGCAGGAGGCGGGCATCACCATCGGAGCGGGGGCGGGACGCTGGGGGTAGTCCATGGGGCCGGAGGGGGCGCGAGGGGGAGGGAAGCTGGAGCCGATGCGGAACGGGGGAGGCGTAGCGGGGAACAAAAGCGGCCCGGGACGAATCCGACGAAAAGCGGAAGCCTTTGCTGTGACAATTTTCACGCTGCCACAGACGCCGAGCCGGGCGCCCGTGCTCTTCACATTTGTTTCAGGATTCAGGGGCTGCGGGCGGTGAGAGGGTGAGGGCTGCGCCCTCCCGCCGCCATGCCGCAGCAGGCCTTCCGCTTCGAGCAGCACTGGTACCCGCTGCTGCCGCTCGAGGATCTCGATGCCAGCCGGCCTACGGCCGCCGAACTCCTGGGCCGCCGGCTGGTGATCTGGAAGCCCGCCGCGGAGGAGGCCTTCCGGGTGCTGCTCGACCGCTGCCCCCATCGCCTCGCGCCCCTCAGCGAGGGACGCATCGATCCCGGCAGCGGCCTGCTGGAGTGCGCCTACCACGGCTGGCAGTTCGACGGCGCCGGCCGCTGCCGCCGCGTTCCCCAGGCCGCTTCCGCGGTGCCCGAGCCGGAGCTCTCCCTCCACCTCTGCGCCACCTCCCTGCCCTGCCGGCAGGAGCAGGGTCTGCTATGGGTGTGGCCCGATCCAGCCAGCGCCGAGGAGGCCCTGGAGCATCCCCTGCCCCTCTCGGGCCGGATGGATGCGGCCGCGGGCTTCGTGTGGAACTCCTTCACCCGCGACCTCCCCTATGACTGGCGCACCCTGGTGGAGAACGTGTGCGATCCGGCCCACGTGCCCTTCGCCCACCACGGCATCCAGGGGGACCGCCGCCGGGCGACGCCCCTGGAGATCGAGCTGGTGGAGGAGAGCCGCGAACGGCTCGTGGCCCAGTTCGCGAGCGGACCGATGCAGACCCGGATCCGCTTCGAGCCCCCCTGCCGGCTCGAATACGAGATCGATCTGCCTGGCGGCCGCGCCATTGGCCTGGTCACCTACTGCCTGCCGGTGGGTCCGGGCCGCTCCCGGATCGTGGCCCAGTTCCCCCGCAACTCCGCCCGCTGGCCGCTGCGGTTACTGCCCCGCTGGTGGGATCACATCACCAACCGCAACGCCGTGATCGACGGCGATCTGGTGCTGCTGCACCACCAGGAGCGGGAACTCGCCGCCGAGGGGGGCGCCTGGCGGCGGGCCTACCGGATGCCCACCCGCTCCGATCGGCTGGTGGTGGCCTTCCGCCGCTGGCTCGACCACTACGACGCCCTGCCCTGGACGGCCGAGAGCTTTCCGCCCCTGCCCGAGGGCTGCGACGAACACCGCTGGCTGCTGGACCGGGCCGGCCAGCACACCCGCCACTGCCGCAGCTGCCGCCGCACCCTGCGCGGCCTGCAGGCCCTGGAGGCGATCCTGCTCACCGCCACGGGCGCGGCCCTGGTCACGCTGGCGCTGCTGCCGGAGGCCGGCCCTGTCGCCCTCGGGCCCTGGCTGCTGCTCGGCGCGGGGGTCGGAGGGCTGGCCGAGCTCTGGCTGCGCCGCTGGCTGCTGCCCCGCTTCACCTTCGTGGACTACGTCCACGCCGAGCGCCCCTGAGCGCTGGTCAGGGAAAGGTGCCCTCCCTAGCCTGCAGGGCAATGCCTCTGCCGGTCCGGCCGCCCCATGGTTGAGAGTTTCTCCGCCGAGCCCCCTCGCCTGAGGGTTCTCGAAGCGGTCCGGGAGGGGTGGAAGGCCTTCAGCCGGGCGCCCTGGGTGTTCGTGGGGTTCACGCTCCTGCTCACGGCGGTGAACGGTGTGTGCAGTTCGCTCCAGAACCTCGGCATCAACGACAAGGGGGAGATCACCCATCCGAGCCTGCTGGTGTTGTCGTTGGTGGGCAGCCTGGCCGGCGTGGTGGTGAGCCTCTGGGGCAGTGTGGCGATGGTGAGGGGCTCCTGGAACGCCCTGGAGGGGGGCACCCCCAGCTTCTCCACCTTCGTGCGCTGGGATGGTGCCGCCCTCTGGCGGCTACTGCGCAACGGGCTGGTGCTCGGCCTGGTGGTGGTGGCGATGGGCGTGGTGGCCGCCCTGCTGGCGGTGGGGGCCTTCCAGCTGAGCCAGGTGCTGGTGGCCGTGCCGGTGCTGGCCCTGATGGTGGTGATCGTTTATCTGGCGGTGACCCAGAAGTTCCTCACCCAGGTGAGCCTGCTGGAGGGCAGCGGGCCGATCGAGGCGATCCAGCGCGGCCGCCGGGTGGTGGATCCCCAGTGGTGGGAAGTGTTCCTGCTGGCCCTGGTCGAGGCCGGCGTGCTGCTGCTGGGCCTGCTGGCCTGCTTCCTGGGGGTGTTCGTGGCCATTCCGGTGGTGTCCTGCATCGGCACAGCCGCCTACCGCCAGATCTTCGGCACCGAAGACCGCACCGGTCTGATGGCCGGCGGCGAGGGTGATACCGGTGGCACGAGCCTGGTCTGAGCCCACGGCTTCAAACGCAGTGCCGGGCCCTTCGGTAAGCCGTCAGGTGTGGCCGGCGGCGGCCAGGTCGTTGATCTGCCCCAGGTACTGGGCGTAGGTAGGGGAGCCGGCCTGGGCGTAATTGAGATTGCGGTAGAGCCCGGTGAGGCGGGTGAAAAAATCCCGGGCAGCCGTCTTGTCGGCAAAGGTGTAGCTGCGGTGCACCAGGGTGGAGACCAGCTCGAGCGATTCCTTCTGCCGCTCCAGCGGAACACTGGCGTCCACCGGATCAAAGGCGTCCTGCTGGAGATACACCATGTCCACGAACACGGCCTTCTGATAAAGCACGAAATCATCCAGGCTCACGCCGTCCTCCCCCGTCACCTGGATCATCTGCCCCACCCGATCTCCCTCCCGCAGCAGGTCGCTGATTCCCTTCACCCGAGTGAGCCAGTCGGGGGCGACATGGTCGCGGTACCAGTCGGCGAGCTGATCGAAATAGCGCGACCACGACAGCAGGATGTCCACGGCCGGGTAGAACCGCTTGTAGGCCCGCTCGGCACTGAGGCCGAGGAACATCTTCACCGTGCTCAGGGTCGACTGGGTCACGGGTTCCTCGAAATTGCCCCCCGCCGGCGACACGGTGCCGATCATCGTGAGGCTGCCGGTGCTGCCGTCGTTGGTGCGCAGGATCCCGGCCCGCTCGTAGACGCTCTTGATCGAGGAATCCAGGTAGGCCGGGAAGGCCTCCTCGCCGGGGATCTCCTCCAGCCGGCCGGAGGTCTCCCGCATCGCCTGGGCCCAGCGGGAGGTGGAATCGGCGATCAGCAGCACGTTGTAGCCCATCTGGCGGTAGTACTCCCCGATCGTGAGCCCCGTGTAGATCGAGGCTTCCCGCGCCGCCACCGGCATCGAGGAGGTGTTGCACAGGATCACGGTGCGGTCCATCAGCGATCCGCCAGTCTTGGGGTCGGTGAGTTTGGGGAACTCGTTGATCGTTTCCACCACCTCGCCCGCCCGCTCGCCGCAGGCCACCACCAGCACGATGTCCACATCGGAGTGGCGCGAGATCAGGTTCTGCAGGATCGTCTTGCCTGCGCCGAAGGGTCCGGGGATGCAGCCGGTGCCGCCCCGGGCGATCGGCAGGAAGGTATCCACGATCCGCTGGGTGGTGATCATCGGCTCGCAGGGATAGAGCCGTTCACTCAACCGCCGCTCCAGCAGGGTCCTGGGCAGGGGCAGGCGCACGGGCCACTCCTGGTAGAGGGTGAGCGAGCGGGTCTGGCCGCTGGCCTCGAGGATCCGGGCCACGGCGGTGTCCACCGTGAAGCTGCCCTGCTGGATCCACTGCAGGGTCACCTCCCCCGGCTGATCGAAGGGCACCATGATCTTGTGGGCGTAGCGCCCCTCCTGCACGGTGCCGATCACATCGCCGGCCCGCAGGGTGGCGCCGATCTGCACGGTGGGCTGGAACGACCACTTGCGGTTCTGATCCAGGGCGGGGAGGGTCACCCCCCGGGGCAGAAAGGTGCCGAATCCCGCCGCCAGCCCGGCGAGGGGATTCTGGAGGCCGTCATACACCTGCCCCAGCAGGCCCGGCCCCAGGGTGACCGAGAGCAGTTCGCCGCTCTGCTCCACCAGATCGCCGATCGCCACGCCGCGGGTGCTCTCGTAGACCTGGGCATCCGCCTGCCGGCCCCGCACCCGCAGCACTTCCGCCTTCAGCCTCACGGGTCTCTGGTCCGCCTGGGGCGGCGGGCAGATGTAGATCACCTCGTTCTTGCGGATCGGCTGGGGGCAGGTCTGCGCCATCTCGATCGTCACCAGATCCTCCTGGACGGCCACGACACGGGCGGGTTGATAGGCGTCAACCATGGTCAGCTCCAGACGACGTCGGCATGGGGGGAGGGGGTGAAGGACTGCAGGGCCTTCTCCACGAGGGCAGCGAAGCGGGCCTCGGCCGCATCGGCCCGGTAGCAGGACCAGCGGGCCACCATGCTCCAGCGCATCAGGTAAACCACCACGGCCACGAAATCGAAGCCGTGGCCGGCCGCCAGTGTGTCGAGCATGCGCCAGGTGAGGTTGAACTGCAGACGCTCCAGACCCACGGCATCGTCGGCTTCGAGCAGGTCCTTCGCCTGGGCCAGCCAGGGGAGCACGCCCCCCAGACCGAAGAGGGGATCCCCCCAGCGGCGCTCGATCGTGTTCACCCACTGTCCCCAGCCCCAGGGGGTGCCGGTGGGAGGGCTGGTTTCACCGCGGTGCCGCCGCCGCAGGGCCACCACCACCGTGCGCTGATCGAGGCGGTGGCTCACGATCCGCCGCAGCACCGGCTGGCGCAGCTCGGCCAGGAGGGCGCCGGTGGCGGCGACGAAGTCGGGATCGGTGCGATCCACCGGCTGATCCGCCCAGGTGATCACGCCGGTGATCGCGTGGAGCGTGGCGGCATCGCGCTCATCCAGCATGCGCAGCCGGCTCTCGAGCCGCAGCCGGGAGATCGGTGTCTGGCCGCTCTCGAAGGAGGGCCCGATCGGCGGCAGGCTGGCCATCAGGGCGACGTACTTCGGGGCCATGGCTCACTTCACCACGCCTTCGAGCAGGGCCCGGAAGCGCGGCTGCAGGTGGGCCAGGATCACATCGGCAACGGCCTTGTCGCTGAGATCGAGCACGATGTCCCGGTCCACCAGCCGCAGGCGCAGGCCGGTGGCGTTGTCGCCGGCCTTGCCGAACTCCACCCCGTCGCGCAGCATCTTCTGGGACATCAGCCGCACGAAGCGGGTGAGGGTGCCGTTCTCGAGCTCCTCGGGGTTGCGGCTGAGTTCCTCCAGCCCCATCACCTGCCCCGGCAGCAGCACTTCCACCTGCGCGGACTGCTCCACCGTGGGGCGCACCCTGCCCACCACCTCGAGCACCATGCGCTCGAGCAGTTCCTGCCGCTGCTCCTCCTCCCGCACCAGCCGCTGCACCTCCCCGGCGAAGCGGCGCGAGAGCTCGCTGCGCAGGGCGATCACGGTGTCGCGGAAGGCCAGCTCCAGCGCCTCCTGCCCGGCCTGACGCAGGGCGTCGGCCTCGCTGTGGGCCTTCTGCAACACGGCCCTGGCCTGGGTCTCGGCGTCCTGGAGCAGGGCTGAGGCCTTGTCCCTGGCCTCCTGCACCAGCCGGTCGGCCTCCGCCTGGCCGGCCGCCACGCCCTGATCCCGCAGGCGGGTGATCAGATCCTCCACGCCGGCGGAAACCTGCAGGGGCGTATCGCGGCGGGAGTGCCTGGAACTGGACACGGATGGAATCCTCCTGACGGTCGGGGCGGACGAAAGGGGCGCGCAGCGCTGCGCCCGTCAGCGGGGGATCCCCCCGGCCGCCACCAGGGCGAACACGAAGGCGAACACCGCGAAACCCTCCACGATCGCGGCGGGGGCCAGGGAGAGGCCGAAGATCTCGGGCTTGCTCTTCGAGCCCTGGATCGCAGAGGCGCAGCAGAGGCCCTGGTAGATGCCCGCCAGCAGGAAGGCCACCCCGGAGAGCACACCGATGCCGAACAGGCCCCCGGCGGTGGCCGCGGTGACCGGGCGGTTGAGGATGAACATCACCACGATGCCGTAGATCGACATCGAGGAGGGCAGGGCCGACAGGCCCACGAATCGCCCATAGCCGCCGTTGAGCTCCATCATCGCGCCGATCGCCGCCTGACCCGCCAGGGTGCAGCCCACCGACGCACCCACCACGGACAGGGAGACGGGAGCGTAGATCCCGATCCAGCCGAGGACCTGAAGGGTCTGGGGATCCGTGGTCATGGCGCTACCTGCCTTCTGTTGAAAGGCTGGAAGGGATAGCCCTCCTCCGACAGCGTCCAGTTAAAGAACTCAATGAAGTTGAGCCTCAGACCGTGCACGAATCCACTGATGATCCCGAGCAGGATGTTGGTTCCATGACCCAGCAGCAGGATCAACAGCGCGATCGGCACCGCCAGGGGCACCTCTGATCGTCCCACTTCAGATGCCAGCTGGTTGAAGGTGATCGCCAGGGACGCACTCGCCAGACCCAGCGCAAAGAGCCGCAGATAACTCATCACATCGCCGAACAGCTGCGACAGGGATGCCAGGGACATCACCCCATCCACCAGACGCAGGAAAAAAGAGGCGGGTGATCGCAGGGGGCGCTCACTCGAGAGCAGCAGGATCGTGAGCGCCCCGCCGGCGAGGCCACCGAATCCGAGGTGAACCCACAGGGGCCTGCCGGCGCCGAGATAGAGGCTGAGGCCACCCAGCAGGATCACGATCCAGCCCAGCGGCCGGGCCCGCTGGGCGAGGCTCACGGCACGCATCGCCACCACGAGATTGGCGAGGAAGATATGCACACAGCCCACCACGATCGAGAACTTCATCATGTAGTCGAAGTCGTTGAGGTTGAGCAGTTTCAACCGCTCGAGCAGGCTTCCTGCCGGTGGCTCCACGCCGAAATAGCTTCCCGCCAGCACGCCATAGAGGAAAGCCAGCACCAGGCCCACCAAAGAGAGTGTGCGGAAATGGCGCGAGCCGCTGCGGCGCCCCATGCCACGCCAGGAGATGGCGAGGAACACTCCCAGCACCAGGGCGTAGCCCGCATCGGCCAGGATCATCGCGAAGAACACCGCGAAGGAGAGAAACACCGCGATCGAGGGGTCCCAGTCGTTGTAGCCGGGGGTTTCGTAGAAGGTCACCAGGTCCTGGCCGGTGGCCAGGGGCGCGGGGTTGCGCATCAGGGTGGGGGGGGTGTCGCCCCGCTCCACCGAGCGGGCCGTGATCGCCACCTGCCGCTCGGCGGCGAAGCTCTCCAGCCGGGGCAGCAGCGGCCGGGGGGCCCAGCCCTCCACCTGCACGAGGGTGCCGTCGTCGTGGGTGCGGGAGCTCGCCTGCTGCAGGGTGCTCTGGTCGTCGGCGCGGGCCAGATGGCGGGAGAGCAGGAACACCCAGCGGCTCAGGGCCTGATGTTCCGCCTCGAGGTCATCGAAGGCCACCTGGGCCCGATCGAGCTGCTGCTCCAGCGTGCGTGCCGACTGGGAGCCGAGGTGGGCGCGGGGCACCGGCAGCAGGTTCGGAATCGGCTCCTCCGGAGAGATCAGCACCACATAGGCATGGCGATGGCTGGCGTACACCTGCTGCCAGGGCAGGGCCAGGTGCTCCAGGCCGGAGCGGAAGGCGTTCTGCTTGGCATGGGGCACCCGGTAGAACCAGAGCCTCTGGCCGCCGAGGTCGTCCAGCTCGGGCAGGAGGAAATCACCCCAGGGCGCCAGTTCCTCGAGGTGCTGGCGCAGACGCAGCAGCTCGTCCTGGGCCTCGCGTCGCTGCTGCTGGTTGGCGAGGGCCTCCTCCACGATCCGCTCGAGATCGAAGTCGGCGGCAACCTTCACCGGGTGGCGGCGCTGGGGCACATCCTGCAGGTAGCGCACCGCCCGCCGGGCGCGGTCCGCCAGGGGGGAGGGGGCCGGCAGCTCCTCCTCCGGGGCCTCGCGGGTGGGGATCAGATGCAGGCAACCCAGCTGCTGCAGCCCCTCCAGCAGGGAGGAGCGATCGGCCGTGAGGCCCAGCAGGGTGACCCGCACCAGCGGCACGATGCTCATGCGGCCACCGCCTCCTTCTTGCGCTTGGCGATCTTGGAATTCACCACGGCCGCCCGCTCGGTGTCGGCCAGATGGATCGAGATCTTCTTGATCGTGGCCTTGGTGCGGGGAATCAGCACCTTTTCGAACAGGTTGTAGCGCTGCGTCACGGTGCGCTCCGCCTGATCCAGCAGCGCCACCCGCCGCTGCGCCACCGAGAGCCGCAGGCGGAACTCGATCGCCTGGCGCAGCAGCACCACGAGCCGGTCCACCCAGAAGGGCTTGGTGAGCAGGCCATAGGGCTGCACGCTGAATTCGAGCGACTGCAACCGCGGCAGCCGGGTGCCCATCAGGTTCTCCTCGTCGAGCTCCACATGGCTCAGGCGCACCAGGGCATCGAGGTCGATGGCGTCGTTGGCGAGCATCGGCAGGCTGCGGCCGATCTCCTGGGTGAGCGCCGCCACCCGGCCGCGGGCCTCCTCCAGGGCGGCCCGTGCCCGCGCGCGCTCCTCCCCCAGCTGCCGCCGTTTGAGGTCGAGGGAGGGAAGCACCTCCCCGTAGGTGCGCAGCAGGGCCTTCTGATGGGTGAGCGAGGCCTTGGTGAGCAGCAGCCGGCTCATGGCGCCTTCCCGGCCGCCGGGTGGGGGAAGTACTTGTCGATCAGCGACTGCTTCATCAGCAGATCGTGGGGCTCGAAGCACTCGGCCAGGGTCTGCCAGGCCAGGTCCAGGGCCGCCTCCAGGGGCAGATCCACGTTGATGTCCATGAACCGCTGCTCGAAGAGGGTGCCGAAGCGCAGCAGCCGATGGTCGTACTCGGAGAGGTCGAAGGCCATCGCCTGCTTCTGCTCCGCGTCGCGGGCGGCGGAATAGAGCCGGATCGTGGTGTTCATGATCTGGCCGTGGTCCTCGCGGGTCACCTTGCCGATCACGTTCTGCTTGAGGCGGGAGAGGGATCCGAAAGGATCGATCACTCCATCGTGCAGATAGAACTGCCCTTCGGTGATGTAGCCCGTGTTGTCGGGCACCGGATGGGTCACATCGTCCCCCGGCATCGTGGTGACCGAGAGAATCGTGACCGAGCCACCCTTGGCATAATCGGCCGCCTTTTCGTAGCGCCTCGCCAGCTGGGAGTAGAGATCGCCCGGATAGCCCCGGTTGGCGGGCACCTGATCCATGGCGATGCTCACTTCCTTGATCGCATCGGCGAAGGCCGTCATGTCGGTGAGCAGCACCAGCACGCGCTTGCCCTCCTCCACCGCGAAGCGCTCCGCCACCGCCAGGGCCATGTCGGGAATCAGCATCCGCTCCACGATCGGATCGGAGGCGAGGTTCACGAACATCACCGTGCGGGAGAACACCCCCGCATCCTCGAAGCGCTGGCGGAAGGCGTAGTAGTCGTCGAAGACGAGGCCGAGGCCGCCGAACACCACCACATCGGCATCGGCCTGGATGCCGATCCGGGCGAGGAAGGCATTGAAGGGCTCCCCGGAAACGGAGAAGATCGGAATCTTCTGGCTCTCCACCAGGCAGTTGTAGACATCGATCATCGGCACATTCGTGCGGATCATCTTGCTGGCCTGGATGCGGCACACCGGGTTCGGCGAGGGGCCGCCGATCTCCACCTTCGGGTCCTGGGAGAGGTCGGGCCCGCCGTCGATCGGATCACCGGTGCCGCGGAACACCCGCCCCAGGATGTTGCCCGAATAGGTGGCCTGCATCGGGTGGCCGAGGAAGCGCACCGCCGAGGCGGTGGAGATTCCCTTGGTGCCGCGGAACACCTGCAGCGCCACCGAGGTGCTGCGCAGTTCGATCACCTGGGCCAGGGACAGCGACCCCCCCGGACTCTCCACCACCGCCAGATCCCCGAAGCGGGGGCCGCCGGCTCCGGAGGCATCCGGAGGCACCTCCACCCGGATGAGATCGCCCACGATCTCAAGAACCTTGGAGTAGCTGACCAGACTGTTCATCCACGCTGGGGCGCTCATCACAAGCGCCCCGGGGCTCAGTGCTCACAAGCTAGCCAGCACGTTCCTTGGGCCCCATCCCGCAACAGGATGAAACTCCCAGGATGCAACCCGGGCGGCAGGAGACGAAGGAACGGAGATCAGAGATTGCCCTGGGCGCTGCCGAGGGCGGCAGGGAGGTTGGCGCTGCCCGGCTGGTAGGCCTTGTCCACGGTGCCGGCGGCCCGCACCCGGCGCACCAGGGTGGATTCGGCCGTGCGGTACTGGCTGTCCTTGCCGGTGCCGAGATCCTCGAGCTTGAGGCGCTGGGCCTCCTGCTCGCTCATCTTGGCCTGCACATCCGGATCGATGCCGTGCTTGTGGATGTCGCGGCCGCTGGGGGTGACGTACTTGGCGATGGTCACGGTCATGCCGGAGCCGTCCGAGAGCCCCCGCACCGACTGCACCAGCCCCTTGCCGAAGGTCTTCTGCCCCACCAGCACGGCCCGCTTGTTGTCCTGCAGGGCGCCGGAAAGGATCTCGCTGGCGCTGGCGGAACCCTCGTTCACCAGCACCACCAGGGGCTTGTCGGTGAGGGCGCGGCCGGTGGCGCGCTTCACATCCTGGATGCCGTCGCGGGTCTTGGTGGACACGATCGTGCCCTCATTGAGCCATTGGCGCGCGATCTCCACGCTGGCCATCAGCAGGCCGCCGGGGTTGCTGCGCAGGTCGAGCACATAGCCCTGCACCCCCTTGCTCTCGAGGTCCTGCACCGCCAGGCGCATGTCCTTGGTGGCGTTGGCGTTGAACTGCTTGAGGCGGATGTAGCCCACCTTCACCCCCTCGCGGGTGGTGTTGATCTGGTGGTCCACGGCATGGAGTTCGATCCGCTCGCGCTGCAGCGGCACCTCCAGGGTCTGGCCCTTGCGCCGCAGGGTGAGGGTCACGCGGGTGCCCGCCTGGCCGCGGATCAGCTTCACCGCATCCTCGGTGCTCATGCCCTTGGTGCTCTTGCCGTCGATGGCGGTGATCACATCGCGGGGCTGCACGCCGGCCTTGGAGGCGGGGGAGCCGTCGATCGGGCTCACCACCACCAGTTCCTTGGTGTCCTTGTCGAGGCTCAGCTGGATGCCCACCCCGGAGAGTTCGCCGGAGGTGTCGATCTGCATCTCCTTGAACTCCCGCGGATCCAGAAAGCGGGTGTAGGGATCATCGAGGGTGCCCAGCATGCCCCGGATCGCCTCATAGGCCTCCTTGGAGCTGCCATAACTCTTGGCGAGCACATTGCGCCGCAGATCACGCCAGCGATCGGGCGTGTACTTGCCGTTGATGTCCAGGTAATCGCGGAAGACGATCTGCCATGCCTGGTCCATCACCTCCTTCGGGCTGTCGCTCACCACGGAGGTGCCGCCGGGGGCCGTGACCAGCTCGCGGGCCATGACGGCCGTGGCGGCGCAGGCACTCAGGCCGACCAGCACGAGGATGCCGGTGCCTCCTTTGGCCATCAGCTGTTGCTCCCGTGGGCGGTGTAGTGCCTTCAACGTAGCCCCCGGAGCCGGTCCGGAGAAAGCGGATCACCACACCGCCATGGGCGGTCTCAAAGGCGGCTCAGGGATCCACCCAGCGGCCGTCTTCCCGGATCAGGGCGATCAGGGCCTCCACCCCCTGCTCCTCCGGCACCCGGCGGATCTCCTCCCGGCCGCGGTAGAGGGAGATGGTGCCGGGGGTCTTGCCCACATAGCCGTAGTCGGCGTCGGCCATCTCACCGGGGCCATTCACGATGCAGCCCATCACGGCGATGTCCAGACCCGTGAGGTGGGCCGTGGCGGAGCGCACCTTGTGCAGCACCTCCTCCAGGTTGAACAGGGTGCGGCCGCAGCTGGGGCAGGCCACGTATTCCACCATCGTTTTGCGGAGCCCCAGGGCCTGCAGGATCGAGTAGCAGACGGGGATCTCCTTCTCCGGCGCCTCGGTGAGCGACACCCGGATGGTGTCGCCCAGCCCCTCGGCCAGCAGGGTGG
>JBMLOS010000213.1:0-8689 GCA_049242845.1 Prochlorococcaceae cyanobacterium | reverse complement strand
AGCTTGTGGCGCGAGGCGATCTGGCGCAGGGCCGTGAACACGGCCAGGGCTTCGGCGTCGCGGCGCACCTCGCCGGCCATGGCCCGGCGGCGGTAGTCGTCGATCCGCTCCTGCAGGGCCCGCTCGAAGTCCTCGGCGCCGGCGGGGTCGAGGCTGACGGGCCGCTCGAGCCGCCGCTTCGGAGGCAGGTCCAGGCACTGGCCCTTGCGGCGATGGAGCACCAGGGGCCGCACCAGCCGCTGCAGCTCCTCCAGCTGGCTGGCGCCGCTGGCCTGCCAGATCCGCCGGCCCCCCTGCTCCCGCCAGTGCCCCTGGCAGTAGCGCTCCTCGAAATGGCGCTGGTCGGCCGCCAGGGGATGGCCGATGGCGGCCAGCAGCGGAAAGAGCTGGACCGGCCGGCCGTTCTTCATCGGCGTGCCGGTGAGCAGCCAGATCGCCCGCAGCCGCGGATGGCGGGCCAGCCGCAGGAAGGCCCGGGTGCGGGCGGCCAAGAGGTTCTGGGCGAAGTGCGCCTCGTCGGCAATCAGCACCGTGCCGGCGGGCGGCAGGGCGGGCGGCAGGCGGGCCCAGCTGTGCAGCTCCAGGCGCAGCTCCAGGGCGGCGGCCTCCCGCCGCCAGTGGGCATGGAGTCCCACCGGGGCCACCACCACGAGGCGGCAGTCGGCCAGCCGGGCCAGGGCCCGGGCCGCCACCAGGGCGGTGAGGGTCTTGCCGAGGCCCATCGCATCGGCCAGCACGGCACCGCGGCGGGCCAGCAGCCAGCGCACGGCGGCCCGCTGGTGCGCGAAGAGCTGGCGCCCATCGGACAGGGGCATCTCCGGAGCCGCCGCCCGCACGAGTTCGCGATGCGGAGGCAGGGGCGGCAGGGGCTGCCCCAGCCAGGCGAGCCATTGCTCCAGCTCCGGATCGAGGGCAAAGCGGCTGCCCACGCAGGCCTGCAGGGCCGCCGCGGCCTCCAGCGGAAACTCCCAGCAGCGGCGCCGGGCGAGCCAGCGGCCGGCGGGGCGCACCGCCCGCAGCTGGGCCTGGGTGACGGCATCAAAAGGGCTGATCACCTCGATCTGGGCGGCATCGCCCAGCCGCAGCAGGCAGCGCTGCACCCCTGCGACCCCCGCCGCCGATGCCGCCGACCGCATCCCGGGAACTGCCATCGACGACACATTGCCACGAGGCGGAACGACGGCAAACTTCGCCCAAACGAGGCGCGCCGATGCAGGCCAGGGATGCCGTCTTCCTCGAGGATCTCTGCCCCAAGCTGCGCGCCAGACGCTGGCGACGGTCGCTCCACCAGGTGACCGATGGCCAATGCCTCTACTGCGGTCGTCCCTCCGAATCGATCGACCACGTTCACCCCCTAAGCCGCGGCGGCATCAGCGCCACCGAGAACTGCGTGCCGGCCTGCCTGGCCTGCAACGGCTCCAAGGGCAATGCCGATGCCTTCGACTGGTACCGCCGCCAGAGCTTCTACGACCCGCGCAGGGCGATGGCGTTGAGGGCCTGGGTGGAGGGCGATCTGCGCCTCGCCCTGCGGCTGCTGCAGTGGAGCCTGCCGGGCCGACAGCAGGCCGGCGGATCCGGTCAGACGGCGAACGGCTCTGCGGTGAACAGCTCTGCGATCAACAGTGCTGCAGTGAACAGCTCTGCTGGGAACAGTGCTGCTGGGAACAGTGCTGCGGGCAAGGCTGCCGCAACGGACGACGGACGCGAGGCCAGCGGGCCGATGACGCCGAGCACCACCCGCAGCCCCGCTCACCAGACCCGGCAGGCGGCGGCGCCATTGTGGCGCTGGCAGATGGCCTCCTGATCGGCCGGACTCTCGGGCGCCAGCAGCAGGGCGAGCAGCACGAACGCCACCACCAGCACCGGGGTGCTGTGCTGACGCAGCCAGCCGAGCGGACGAAAGGCCTGCGGGCCCCCGAGGGGGAGCTCCGCCAGGGAAGAACCCGGCCAGGGAGGCAGTGCAGCCGCGCGGTACCGGGGCATCCCCGGGAAACGGCCCGGCCGGAGCAGGGAGGCCGGAGCAGGCAGCACGGACAGGGAAGATGGGGCAGAGCAGGGCATCGGAAATCGGGTCAGTGGTACATCTGTACTGACTATCTCCGGGGCTGTCAACCCTGCCTGTCGCGCCACTGTCCGTGTCCCCTCCCGACCATCCGCCCCTCCCCGCCGACCGCCGCCCCGAAAAGGTGCTGGTGGTGGGCGGCGGCTACACCGGTTCCCGCTTCGCGGCGGCCCTGGCGGCCCAGGGAGTGGCCGTCACCGTGACCCACCGCACCCCACCGGCCGTTCCGGCCCCCTTCCCCTGGCTGCCCTTCGATGGCGGCAGCGGTCTGCTCCCCGAACCGGAACAGCTCAGCGGCTTCCGCCATGTGCTGATCACCGTGCCGCCGGGCAGCGATGGCCTCGATCCGGTGCTCACCCAGCTGGCGCCGCGGCTCCAGAGGGATTCGCTCGCCTGGGTGGGCCTGCTCTCCACTACCGGCGTCTATGGCGACACGGGCGGCGCCTGGGTGGACGAGGCCTCCCCCCTGGCGGCCTCCCTGCCCCGCAGCCAGGCCCGGGTCCGCAGCGAAGCCGGCTGGCGGGCCCTGGATCTGCCGCTGCAGATCTTCCGCCTGCCGGCGATCTACGGCCCCGGACGGAGCCCCTTCGAGGGACTCCTGCAGGGCCGCAGCCGGATGATCCACAAACAGGGGCAGGTGTTCTGCCGCATCCATGTGGACGACATCGTGGGGGCCCTGCTCCACTGCCTGGCCCTGGAGCCCGCCCGGCGGCCTGAGGTGCTCAACCTCAGCGACGATGAACCCTGCCCATCCAGCGAGACACTGGGCTACGCCGCCCACCTGATCGGCGCCCGCCTGCCGGCGCTGGAGGAGTACGAGGCGATCGCCGCCGACCTCAGCCCCATGGCCCGCAGCTTCTGGAGCGAGAACCGCAGGGTGGACAACCAGCGGCTCTGCCGCGAACTCGGCTACAGGCTTCGCCACCCCACCTACCGGGAGGGCTACCGAGCCTGCCTGGAAGAGGAAGGGAGGCAGCCCGCTGCCTAGGGTGCCTCCCGGCAGACGGGCGCCGCATCCTTCTGCAGGTCCTGCATCGTGGGAACGTTGAGGTCGCGGAGCATGCGGCAGGAATCGAGCACGATCCAGCCACGACTCAGCCCCGTGGCCACGCCCAGCAGCAGCAGACCCCCCAGCAACCAACGGATCATGGCGTCAGCAGCGGGCACTGGACTCCAGCAGCCTAGGAGCACTGTCCGGCTGGCCATCTCCCTGGGGGATCCGGCCGGCATCGGAGCCGAGGTGACCCTCAAGGCCCTGGCACGCAGAAAACCGGAAGCGCCGGCCCCCCTGCTGGTGGGCTGCCGCCGCTGGCTGGAGCAGACCTACGCCGAACTCCGCCCCCGCTGCGCCGAACGTCTGGCCGACCCGGCCGATCTGGAGATCCTCGATCAGCCCCTGAGCGAAGCGGTGAGCTCCGGCCACAGCACCCCCGCCTGCGGCGATGCCAGCTTCCAGTGGCTCACCGCCGCCGCCCGGCTGGTGCTGCAGGGCACCTGCCAGGCCCTGGTGACAGCCCCGATCGCCAAGGCCAGCTGGCATGAGGCCGGCCATCCCTACCCGGGCCAGACCGAACGGCTGGCGGAACTGGGGGGCAGAGGCGAGGCCTCGATGCTGTTCACTGCCCGCGCCCCCGGCGGCCACTGGCGGCTCAACACCCTGCTGGCCACCACCCACATTCCGCTGGCGGCGGTGCCCGGAGCCCTGGGCCCGGAGCTGGTGGCGCGCAAGCTCGACGTGCTGCTGGAGTTCTGCCTGCGGCTGCGGGAGCGACCCCGGCTGGTGGTGGCCGGCCTCAATCCCCACGCCGGTGAAGCAGGGCAACTGGGGAGGGAGGAGCAGGACTGGCTGGAGCCCTGCCTGGAGCGCTGGCGGCAGCGGCACCCGGAGGTGATCCTGCAGGGCCCTCTGCCGCCGGACACCTGCTGGCTGGAGGCCGGTGCCGCCTGGCACGGCGAAGCCGAGGGAGCCGACGGCTATCTGGCGCTGTACCACGACCAGGGCCTGATCCCGGTGAAGCTGCTCGCCTTCGACGCGGCAGTGAACACGAGCCTGGGGCTGCCCTTTCTGCGCACCTCCCCGGACCACGGCACCGGATTCGCGATCGCCGGGAAGGGCATCGCCCGCCCGGACAGCATGGCGGCGGCACTGGAGACCGCCGAGACCTTCAGCCGGGCTTGACGCGCATCAGCACCTGACCGAACTCCACGGGGGTGCCGTTCTCCACCAGGATCTCGACCACCTCGCCGCTCACCTCGGCCTCGAGCTCGTTCATCAGCTTCATCGCCTCGAGGATGCAGATCGTCTGCCCTGCCCGGATGCGGGCCCCGAGCTCCACGAAGGGCGGATCGCCGGGGGAGGGGGCGCGATAGAAGGTGGCCACCATCGGGGCGGTGATTTCCACCAGATCGCTGCGGGCGGCGGCGGCGGCCGGTGGCGGCGCCGAGGGAGCTGCAGAGGCGGAGGGAGCCGCCAGGGAGGGGGCCGCGGGGGGAGCCTGCAGCAGCGTCACCGGAGCGCCGGCCGGAAGGTTGCGGCGCACCTCAAGGCGGAAATCATCCCCCTCGAGCTTGAACTCCTGGATATCGCTGTCGCCCAGCAGGGCGAGCAGGCGATGAAGCTGGTCGTGGTCGAGTTGCATGGCGATCAGTTCTCCCTGCCGAGATAGCTGTCGCTGCGGGTATCGATCTTGATCTTCTCGCCGATCGAGATGAACAGGGGCACCATCACCTGCGCGCCGGTCTCCACGATCGCGGGCTTGGTGCCGCCGGTGGCGGTGTCGCCCTTCACGCCGGGATCGGTCTGGGTGACTTCCAGCACCACCGAATTGGGGAGTTCCACTTCCAGCGGGTTGCCGTTCCAGGAGACCACGTTCACCTCCATTCCCTCCTTGAGGTACTTGCGCTGGTCACCGATCTGCTTGGCGGTGAGGCGGGTCTCCTCGTAGCTGCCCATGTCCATGAAGATGTAGTCGTCGCCCTCCATGTAGGTGTGCTGCAGGGTGGCCTTCTCGAGCAGGGCCTGCGGCACCATCTCACCGGCACGGAAGGTCTTCTCCACCACGTTGCCGCTCTGCACCGCCTTCAGCTTGGTGCGCACGAAGGCCGAGCCCTTGCCCGGCTTGACGTGCAGAAATTCGACGACGCGCCAGACCTGGCCATCCAGCTCGATCGTGGTGCCGGTGCGAAAGTCGTTGCTGGAGATCATTCCGGCGGTTCGGATCGGGCGGATTGTACGGCTGGCTACCTGGCGTTCCTTGCGAAGCCTTGCGCAGCCTGGCCCCTCCGCCCGGAAGGCCTGTGCCAGAGTCCGGACAGCGGCAGAACGGACCATGGCAGAGGGTCAGACGTTGCTCCGGCGGATTCCTGGACAGCCAGGCAGAACGGCTCCAGCGGCAGAGAGCAGGAAGCGGTGGACCGCGCCGCTCCCCGGCCTGATGGGCCTGCTGGGGGTACTGCTGACCCTGCTCCTGCCCCTGGCGGCACCGGCCTGGGCCGCCCTGCCCCCCGGCAACGCCGTCACCGATCCCACGGCGCTGCTGCGCAACGCCCTGCCGATCGAGGCCACCG
Source organism: Prochlorococcaceae cyanobacterium (assembly GCA_049242845.1). Taxonomy (GTDB): domain Bacteria; phylum Cyanobacteriota; class Cyanobacteriia; order PCC-6307; family Cyanobiaceae; genus CBW1002. Next base: position 3,060 of record JBMLOS010000213.1, on the reverse strand, counting down.
ACCTGCAGGATCTGCAGCACCGGCTCGAGGCCACCAGCGACGACCTGCGGGCCAAGCGCTGGAACGCCCTGCTGGGCAGTGCGCACCGCAGCCAGTCGCTGCTGGGTTCCCGCCAGGAGGCCATCCTGGGCGAGTTCCCCGCCGAGCAACGGGCCACCGCCGAGGCACAGCTGCAGAAGCTGGGGGATCAGCTCGAAACCCTGGCCGCAGCGGCCGAGAGCCAGAACCGCGATGCCTTCCTGGAGGCCCGCCGCCAGGCCCTGACCACGATCGGTTCGGCCGAGGCGATGCTCGTGGGCCCCTTCCCCTTCGCAATCCCCGAGCAGTTCGCCGCCCTGCCGCGGCTGCTGGGACGGGCCACGGTGGAGCTCACCACCACCAAGGGAACCCTCACCGCCGTGGTGGACGGCTACAACGCCCCCCTGACAGCCGGAGCCTTCGTGGATCTGGTGCAGCGGGGCTTCTACGACGGCCTGCCCTTCATCCGCGCCGAGGACTTCTACGTGCTGCAGACGGGCGACCCGGCCGGCCCGGAGGATGGTTTCATCGATCCCGGCACCAAGACCGAGCGGCATGTGCCCCTGGAGATCAAGGTGCCCGGCCAGGAGGCCCCCTTCTACAACCAGACCTTCGAGGACCTGGGCCTGTTCAAGGCCGAGCCGGTGCTTCCCTTCAACGCCAAGGGCACCCTGGGCTGGGCCCACTCCGACCAGGCCCTCGACGACGGTTCCTCCCAGTTCTTCCTCTTCCTGTTCGAACCCGAACTCACCCCGGCGGGCCTGAACCTGATCGACGGCCGCTACGCCGCCTTCGGCTACGTGGTGGACGGCTTCGACGTGCTCGAGGAGCTCACCGCCGACGACGGCATCGTGAAGGCGCGGGTGGTGGAGGGCGGCGGGAATCTGCAGGCCCATGGCTGAGGCCGGGCCTCCGGCAGCCTCCCCAGCTCCTGCTCCTGCCGAAGGCAGCCCCACCCTGGCCGAGCTGGGGGAATGGGAGCTGATCGAGCGGCTGGGGAGCTTCGCCCCCGCCGGCCAGTTCCAGGACGATGCGGCCCTGCTCCAGCCGGAGGGAACCCTGGTGGTGAACACCGACGTGCTGGTGGAGGACGTGCACTTCAGCGAGGCCACCACCGGCCCCTTCGCCGTGGGCTGGCGCGCGGCCGCCGCCAACCTCTCCGATCTGGCCGCGATGGGCTGCAGCGAGGCCACCGGCCTCACCGTGGGCCTGGTGGCGCCCCCCAGCACCCCCTGGAGCTGGGTGGAGCAGGTCTATGCCGGCCTGCGGGCCTGCCTCGAGCCCACGGGAGGCCACCTGCTGGGGGGCGACTGCAGCAGCGGCCGCCAGCGGCTGCTGGCGATCACGGCCCTGGGCCCCCTGCCCACCGCCCCTGATGGAGCGCCGCTGGCCGTGCGCCGCGGCGACGGCCGGCCTGGGGATCTGCTGGTGAGCACCGGTCCCCATGGCCTCAGCCGCCTCGGGCTGGCGCTGCTGCTGGGGGAGCTCACCCACGAGCAGCGGGCCTGCCTGCCGGTGGAGCTGGTGGCGCGGGCCATCGAGGCCCACCACAGCCCCCGGCCCCGTTTCGATGCGATCCGCAGGCTGCGGCACTGCCGTCCGCAGGGATCGCCCTGGCGGGTGGGCGGCACCGACAGCAGCGACGGCCTCGCGGCGGCGGCGGAAGCCATCGCCCGCGCCAGCGACTGCCGGGCCCTGCTGGAGCGGGCAACCCTGCCCCTGGATCCGGCCATGGCCCCCCTGCCGGAGGCCGAAAGCTGGTGCCTGGGAGGCGGTGAAGACTTTGAACTGGTGCTGGCGCTCGAGCCGGCCTGGGCCGAGGCGCTCCTTGGCGCCCTGCCGGGCAGCCGCCGCATCGGCGAACTGGCTCCGGCGGCACCACTCCTTCCATCGGTGGGGTGGCTGGGGGAGAATCCCTCCCTGGCCCCCTCCAGCCGCGGCTTCGAACACTTCCAGAAACCGGCGGCTTCCTGAGCTCCGGCTCTGAGCAGGAGAGCAGGTCGTGGTGCCGGAGCCGGAGCCGGGGCCGGGACCACCCAACCAAATCAAAAACCCCACCCCCTGCGAAAGGGAGTGGGGTGGAGAAACAGCTCAGGGCCGCAAGGCCCCAGGCCGGATCACTTCCAGTTGCGGGCCACCACTTCGGCCAGGTCAACCACGCGCTGGCTGTAACCCCACTCGTTGTCGTACCAGGAGATCACCTTCACCATGTTGTCGCCCATCACCAGGGTGAGATCGGCATCCACGATGGTGCTCTCATCGGTGCCGGCGTGGTCGGTGGACACGAGCGGCAGATCGCAGTACTTGATGATGCCCTTCATCGGACCATCGGCGGCGGCCTTGAGCACGGCGTTCACCTCCTCGCGGGTGGTGCTGCGGCTGATCTCCAGCACCATGTCCACCACGGACACGTTCGGGGTGGGCACCCGCAGGGCAATACCGTTCAGCTTGCCCTTCATCGGCGGGTACACCAGGGCCACGGCCTTGGCCGCACCGGTGCTGGTGGGCACGATGTTGATGGCGGCGGCGCGGGCGCGGCGCAGGTCGCGGTGGGAGGCATCAAGGATGCGCTGGTCACCGGTGTAGCTATGGGTGGTGGTCATCGTGCCCTTGACGATGCCGAAGGTCTCATCGAGCACCTTCACGATCGGGGCCATGCAGTTGGTGGTGCAGCTGGCGTTGCTGAGGATGTCGAAATCCTCGTGGCGATACTGGTCCGCATTCACGCCCACCACAAAAGTGCCCACTCCGGCGCCCTTGCCAGGAGCGGTGAGGATCACTTTCTTGGCACCGGCCTGGAGGTGCTTGCTGGCCCCCACATCGTCGTTGAAAACACCGGTGGATTCGATGACCAGATCCACACCCCACTCCTTCCAGGGCAGGTTGAGGGGGTTGCGGTCGGAGAAGCACTTGATGGCCTTGCCATTCACGACGATGGTGTCGTCGGTGTAGGAGACCTCCGCATCGCGGATGCGGCCCAGCATCGAGTCGTACTGGAGCAGGTGGGCGTTGGTCTTCGGATCGGAGGTGTCGTTCAGACCC
>JBMLOS010000212.1:0-7657 GCA_049242845.1 Prochlorococcaceae cyanobacterium | reverse complement strand
AGCTCACCACGTTGATCACATCGCGGAGGCGCATCGCATCGGCGAACCAGCCCATCGCCTGCTCCACATCGCCGCGGCGCTCGGCATCGGTGGCCTGCTCCTCGTGGGCCTCGGCCAGCAGGGCCAGCCAGCAGAGGCAGCGGGCCTGCACCACCGAGAGATCGATCTCATCGGGCTGCATGGCAGCGATCCGCTCGCTCTCCTGCTGCACGAGCAGGCGCAGACGCAGGTCGTGGAGCTGGGTCATGGGCGACGAGGCACGACTGGGGTCACGCTAGCCCCGGTGGCCGGGAAGGCCAGGGCACCATCGGTAGTGGTGACGACGGTTCCTGGCCTTGCCCCCGCTGGCGTGGGGATCACCCCAGGGAGACCACCGTCTTCAGCCGCCCCGGCCGGCAAGGCCCTCGAGCGCATCGCCGACCGCACCCGCCGCCTGCCGGACCGTGTCCTTGAGGGCGCCGGCGGCCCCGATCACCTGGGCCTGCACCTGCTTGGCCTCTCCCTCGGCCTTCAGGCGGTTATCTCCGGAGAGCTCACCGGCCGCGGCCTGGAGCTTGCCCTCGGCCTCCTTGGCCGTGGCTCTGATCCTGTCCTCAAGGGTCATCACGCTCGAGCAAAGGGATGAAAGGAGGCCAGGGCTTGCCCCCACCGGCCTCCGCGCGGACCGTAGCCAGAGCATCCGGCGGAGACCACGCGGGTCAACGCCGGTGCTTCGCGGAGGCCGCTCCTGCAGCAGGCTGCTGAGCACGACCCCGGCCACCGATGGACACCCCTGCTCCCGACTGGATTCCCGCCGCCGCGAAACCCACCTACCCCGGCTGGGTGCAGCGCAAGGCCGTCACCCTGTGCAAGCGGGACCAGAAGCGCGGTGGCAGCGGCAATGTGCAGCAGTACCGCCTGGCGATCCATCAGGCGGTGGTGGCATCGGAGGGGCGCGATCACTGGACCGGGGAGTGGCTCGACTGGGACCTGATCGGCACCTACGACAACCGGGAGGCAGCCGCGGGCAAAGGCGAGCACAAGAAGCAGTACGCGATGCTCCCCACCATCGATCACCGCTCCAACCAACCGGAACCGGACTTCGTGATCTGCGCCTGGCGCACCAATGACGCCAAGCACGACATGAGCCCGCAGGAACTGCTGGCGTTCTGCAGAGCCGTGCTCAACCACAGCCCCACCTGGGAGGAGAGGGGAGCGTGATCCCCTGCGCGTCATCGGGCGACTCGATCGTCAGGCCACGAGGCTGGCGCTCAGATCCGCATCGACGGGTTCAACCCTGGGGTCATCGGTGGCCGTGGGGAGCGCCTCGGTGATCACCTGGAACCCGCTCAGCTCGTGCGCGCCGAAGGAGCGCAGGAAGGGCACATCGGCTGCATCGCGCCCGCGGGCGATCAGCACCCGGCCGCAGCGGGGGATGTTGTGGCGGGCATCAAAGACGTACCAGCGATCCCCGAGGAACACCTCGAACCAGGCGGAGAAGTCCACGGGCGCCTCGCCCTGGGGGATACCCGTGTAGCCGAGGTAGCCGGTGCAGTAGCGGGCTGGGATGTTGAGGCAGCGGCAGAGGGTGATCGCCAGGTGGGCGAAATCGCGGCAGACGCCGGCACCGGCGGCGACGGTCTGGCTGGCGCTCTGGTGCACGCGGGAGGCGCCGTAGTCGAAGCGGATCCGGCCATGGACCCAGTCGCAGATGGCCTGCACCCGCGGCCATCCGGGTGCAGTGCCGGCAAAGGTGCTCCAGGCCAGCTCCATCAGGGCGGCGGTGTCGCAGTAGGTGCTGGCGTTGAGGAAGCGATAGGTGCCGATCGGCAGGGACTCGATCGGGCACGGACCCACGCTGGGCAGGACCGGATCGGTGTGATCCGGCACCTCGATGGTGCTGGCGTAGTGGAAGCGGGTGGTGCCTGCGGGGGCCAACAGGCGGCACCAGCGGTTGCCGCTCGGGTCGGCGAGCACCTCGTAGGTGCGATCGGGCTGAAGCTGCAGGCGCTCCGGGGCAAGGAGATCGGGCACCAGGCTGCTGTGGACATGTACCAGCGCCAGCAGGGGAGTGGCTGCCTCGCAGCAGAGGTCGAGCTGGCAGCCGATGGTCAGGTGCACAGGGATGAAGGCAGGATCTACAACGTCATGGATGCTGTTCGCCTGATCGAGCCGTCGCCACTTCAGCGGCGCTCAGGACAGGAACTGCTGATCATGCGGCGGCGACAGACGTTCTCGTGCGTTTCTCGTGAATTGTGGGTTCTGGGTTGCGGGTTCGAGCGACCACAGCCGGAGACAATCCGCTGCGTGCTGGGTTCCCCACAGAGCCCTGGAGCAGAGACCCAGAACCGTCACATCCGTCACAGCGATCCCGAACCTGATCTGGAGTTCTGCGCTGACTGCCAGGGAGATTGCTGGACTGAGCGCAGCCTCCCACCCCCATCGTCGTGTACATCATCGAGTCGCTCCACCCCGATGGCTGGAGAGAACAGGGCAGCGCCCAGGTGGAGTACTGGGCCTACCAGGAAGCCCAGGCCAGATGTTGTTCCGATGGGCGGAACTACAGGATCATCGATGCCCGCACCCACGAAGTTGTTGCCCGCATCGATACCAGCAGCTGCCGACTGGTGCGCGCTGAAAGCTGCTGAGTTGCCGTCAGGGCCTCTGCTGGATCTCAGGCCGCAGGGCCCGGAACAACCCCACATCCACGCCGAGATGCTGATCCGGCCGCCCCGTGATCAGCAACGCCGTGCGCTGGCGGGTGGCGATCTGCCACATCCATTTGCTGAACAGGGCGATGCGGTTCTCGGTGTCGGGGATGAAGGCGAGATGGGCCAGGGCCCACACCACCCAGCCCGCCAGGCCGGTGAGGTGCAACCCACGCAGATCGGCCACCGCGTACCAGGGACCGATCACGGCCATGCTGCCCAGATCCAGCCAGCGGAAGGGTGCTGACGTCTCACCGCGCAACCGGGCGAGGATGTCGCTGGCGATCCAGCCCCCCGCCTGAACGGCGGGGCCCGCCATGCCTGGCAGCGGTGTTCCTGTGGCGGTGTGGCTGTAGCAGCACAGATCCCCAACGGCCCGGATCTCCGGATGGTCTGCGATCGAGAAGTCGGGCTCCACCACCAGCCGGCCGCTGCGGTCGACCGCGCAGCCGGTGAGCTCGCTCAGCCGTCGACCCAGGCGCGAGGCCCGCACGCCCGCCGTCCAGCAGATCGTGGCGGCCTCCAGCTCGGTGGGGCCCGCGGGGCCGTTGAGCCGCACGCGGCCCGGTGCAATCTCTTCCACCTTCCGGCCAAGAAGCAGCTCCACTCCGGCCTCTGCCAGGTGAGCAGCAGCCGCGGCGGAAAGCGCCGGGGCCATCGTCGGGAGCACCCGATCCACCAGATCCACCAGGATCACGCGGCAGTTCTCCTGCCGCAGCTGCTTGAAATCGCGGCGTACGGCCCGGTGGATCAGCTCGATGAGCGAACCGGCCAGCTCGCAGCCCGCTGGTCCGGCCCCCACCACCACCACGCTCTGCAGGAAGGCGCGCTGGGCCGGCTCGCGAGTCTGCTCCGCCTCCTCGAGGGCCATCAGCAGCCTGCGCCGGATCTCATCGGCGTGCTCGAGGATCTTCATCGGCGGCGCCAGGGAACGCCACTCCTCCCGGCCGAAATAGGTGCTCCCGGAGCCGGTGGCCAGGATCAACTGGTCGTAGGCCAGATGCTGCCCGTTGAGCACCACCTGCCTGGCCTGGGGGTCGATGTCGACCACTTCACCGAGCAGAATCTGGATGTTGGGCGCGTTGCCCACCATCTGCCGCAGCGGCGAAGCCACATCGGCCTCCGACACCAGGCCCGAGGCCACCTGATAGAGCAGCGGCTGGAAGAGGTTGAAGTTGCGCTTGTCGATCAGCGTCACCCGCACCGGCTGGCGCGTGAGGCCATGGCAGATCTTCAGGCCGGCGAAACCTCCACCGACCACCACCACATGGGGCCAGCTGCGCATCGCTTCCTCGGGCGGATCGAGCTCCAGAAAGAAGCGTTCCATGGGACGGGACTCCTCCCGCAGGCATTGGCTCAGGGTTGCTGAGCAGGACTTGGCTCATGGGCTGGGCAAGGAAGCCAGGCACTGCCCACGGGCTTCCTCGTCAGGGTCTGACGCAGGGATTGCGGGACGCGGCACCTTCCGCAGCGAACCTCAACGTACGAACTTCTCTGCAACGGCTGGGGTAACGGTTCTGACGATCGAGGCAGCGTTGTGGACGCCGCCCCATGCCCAGTGATTGTCTGGCCCTGGCCCGCGAGTACCTGGCGAGTGTCCTGTTGGGCATGGGGTCCTCACGCTGCAACGGAGCGACAGCGCAAGCCCAAGGCTCAGCGTTGCAGCCTGGAGCCCCCGCAGTCCTGCCAGCTGCCGAGCAGACGAGCCAGTTCATCCTTCATGGCACTGAGCTCGGAGATCCGCTGGTCAATCGAGGTCATCTTGGCCGCAATGCTGTCCTTGAGCACCGAACAATTGCAGACACCCGAGCGACGCACCTCCAGGATCCTCGACAACTCGGGGATCGACACATCCATCGCCCGCAGGGCGCGAATGATCGTGAGCTCAGCGAGATTCTCCTGATCAAACAAGCGGTATCCAGCGTCCGAGCGCCCCCTGGGCTGGAGCAGTCCCTGGTCGCAGTAGAAGCGAATCGTCTTCACCGGCAGGCCTGTGCGCCGGGCCACCTCACCGATGCGCAGGCCGGGCGTGGGCACTGATGGCAGCGATCCCCGCAAGGGCACAATCCGAACCCTCCAGTCCATGGAAGCTTGCCAAGCGTAGGCACCAGCAAGCGACAGAAGTCCTGTCAGCAACTGTCCATCAAGGCAGCATGACTGGAGACTTCCGATAGGCTGACCGCCCATCTGGCCCTCTCTGCTCGTCACCCGTCCCATGTCGCACCGTTTCCGTCCATGGGTCGTGCAGGCGGCCGCCGCGCTTGGCACCAACCTGCTGCTCTCCGCCGCCGGCCTCGCCGCTCCGGCTGCCGGGACGGGCGGTGTGCCGGCCCTCTACCCAACCCAGGCAGAAGCGGAGAAGGCCGCCAAGCTGCACTTCAACTGCACGGGGGCCCACAAGATGGGGAACCAGTGGATGCCCTGTGCCAAGCACGGAGGCGCCGAGGGCTCCTCGCCCTCCCACTGAGACCAGACCATCCCATGGCCCAGTGCGGCGACAAGCCCAAGCGGATCGCCTTCGGTGTGGCGCCCCTGGGCATCCTCTCGATCGGAATCGTGCCGATGGGGGTGTGAGCATCGGCGTGGTGCCGATGGGGGTCATCAGCCTCGGTGTGGTCGGCATGGGCGTGCTCAACGCCTGCGTGGTCGGCATGGGCGTGCTGGTGGCGGGAGTGAATTTGATGGGAGTCTGGTGGGCAGGTCTGGAAGGCATGGGCCCGCGGCGCCTGGAGGCTCCTCCCAGTGCCCTGCACCAGCACCATCACGGTTCCGCCGACCAGACGCCGCCGAACCTGATGGCCTACACCACCCGAAAGCAGGCTCTGGAGCAGGCCCGGCAACTGGGCTGCAGCGGCGTTCACGCCATGGGGTCCCTCTGGATGCCCTGCTCCGAGCACCCGCCACAGGGGAAGTCCTCGGTTCGGTGGCCGTAAGGCTACTGAGGATGGAAGACAGCGGCCTGCGACGGATGGCACACACCAACTGGCCATGGGCCTGGCCGGCCGGTGTCGCCCTGGCCCTGGCGCCGATGGCTGCCTGGGCCCATGCCGATGCCCACCCCGGGGTGGGTTCGTGGCCGGCTTCCTCCAACCGATGAGCGGCCTTGATCACGGGGTGGCGAGGGTGGACGCCCTGGTGATGGTGCAGGGCCTGCCGGAGGGATCGGGCCCGTGAAGGTGGTGCCGCTACGCCTCCGCCCAGGCGACGATCTGCGCCTGACCCTGGAAGCCTGGATGGGTGAGCAGCGCGAGCAAGCTGGTTGCGTGATCAGCGGCATCGGCAGCCTGTCGGTGGCCCGGTTGCGGCTGGCCGGCCGGCAGGAGAGCAGCACGATCACGGGCGACCTGGAGATCCTCGGCCTGGCCGGCACGCTCTCGCCCGATGGCGTCCACCTGCACATGGCCGTGGCCGACGGCAGCGGCACCGTGATCGGTGGTCACCTCTGTGTCGGCTCGCTGGTGCGCACCACCGCCGAGCTGGTGATTGGCTTGCTGCTTGAGTGGCACTTCGGCCGGGAGCTGGATCCAGGCACGGGCTACACCGAGCTGCGGATCCGTCCTCACGCTCCGGGCTGAGGGGCGGGGCATCTGGGGGGTGGCCAGGACGGTGGGGGCCTGCAGCGCTCACTCTTCCCGGGATCGTCGTCGCTCAGCCGCCAGAGCCATCCGTGCAGCGGGTCGCGGCGCAAAGGCCAATGGCCAATGGCCAACGGCGCTGTCGCAGCCGTGGGAATCCTGAGGTGACCTCCAGGATGGCGCCCCAACACTTCGATCCCCATGGCGATCGGAAGGAGGGGATTCACTGATGCACGCTCGAGAAACTCGATTCCCTGCTGCGATGGAATGCCTGCCGTCCAAGGCTGCTCGCAGAGGGGAGATGCGAGGGCCAGATCACTCATGGCGCTTTGGTGGCGATCACGGAGAAGAAGGGATCACCCTTGCCCCCGAACACCCCCTTCCAGCCCATGGCGCGAGTGTCTTCCGCCACAATCTCCGGCTTGGGCCAGCCCTGGGCCATCAACACCTCTGCCACGTAGGTGAGGTGGTCGCGATCGCTGCCATCAGCCCACACCTGCGGGGCTTTGGTGAAAAACATGCGATTGGAAAAAGAAACGATCAGCTGCCCGCCTGGCCGTGTGATCCGCAGCAGCTCACTGGCCACCGCTTCCGGGTATTGGAGGTATTGCCAACCCGCCACGATCAGCACCGCATCCACGCTGCTGCTCTTGAGCGGAATCTCCTGATTCACATTCAGATTCTGCAGCCAGTGGCTGTCGAGCCGTGGATTGGCTGCCAGCTCCTTCTCATTGAGCCCGTGGCCGATCACCCGCTCGTAGATCACATCGTCGGGCAGGTGTGACACCCAGCTCGACATCAGATCCAGCAGCACCCCCCGGGGCGGAAGGCGGTCCCGATAGAGCTGGGTGAGACGCGCGCGGAAGGCCTCATCCAGATGCTGTACGAAGCGGGGCTCGGCGTAGAACAGCTTGTCGTCGCTGGTGTCCCACTTGCGGCGCTGCGCCTCGCTGAGCATCTGAACCGCCACAGCAACCCCTCATCCGGGGCGCAACGCTATCGCTGCCATCCGTGCGGCGAGGGGCCGGCAAGCGGCAACACCGGTTGTCGCACTGATCGAACCGGCCCCGAAAAGCCTTGCTGTAAGTGGGATCCCGGGCAACGGGGCTGGCGGGACTCGAACCCACGACCTACGGTTTAGGAAACCGTCGCTCTATCCGGCTGAGCTACAGCCCCAGGGCAGGCCCGGGCCCCCATTATCCGCATCACCCCCGATCCCTAGAGTCGGCGCAGGAAAGCAGGCGAGGTGGTCGCGACCGGAGCCTTCCCACCCTTCGGGGTGCGGCGGCGTCCGGTTGAGGAAAGTCCGGGCTCCCGAATGGCCAGGCCTGCTGGGTAATGCCCAGTGCGGGTGACCGTGAGGAGAGTGCCACAGAAACACACCGCCGATGGCCG
>JBMLOS010000211.1:0-4040 GCA_049242845.1 Prochlorococcaceae cyanobacterium | reverse complement strand
GTTTCAGGTACTAGTGGCAGCAATGTCGTGGGAGTTCAAGTCTCCCCATCCGCATCAATCTCATGATCGTTCTCAAGATCTCCAACGCCTCCGAGATCATCGCTTCCAAGCTTGGAAAGTTTCTTGAGAGCCTCACCCCCGATTCCTTCGATCAGTCGAAGGTGGAGGACATTGTTCTCCAGCGCCTGGTCGAGAACCTCGAGGCCCAAGGTCTGAAGGGGGAGGTCGCCGTGGTGCAGGGCCTCGATCTCGCCGACGAGGCCGCCCTGGTGATTCACGACCACCTCCATGTCCGTCGACGCCAGACGTTCTGAACTCCCGGGGGGGCAGTCCGGTGCCGGCACCCCCGAGATCGTCAGCAAGCGCAATCCCTTGGTGAAGCGCCTGCGGCTGCTGCACCAGCCGCGCGGCCGCCGGGAGAGCGGGCTGCTGCTGCTGGAGGGCACCCATCTGCTGCAGGAGGTGCTGCGGCTGGGGCTCCACCCCCTGGAGGTGGTGCTCACCCCCCGCTGGCAGAGCCAGCAGGCCGCCCTGCTGGAAGCTCTGCCCGCCGGCAGCCGGATCCTCTGCGTGAGCGAGGAGGTGCTGGCCGCCGCGGCCACCACCGACCATCCCGACGGCGTGCTGCTCACCCTCCCCCAGCCACCTGCTCCGGCGGGCCCGCCGCCCCCCTTCCTGCTCGCCCTGGATCGCCTCCAGGATCCCGGCAACCTCGGCACCCTGATGCGCACGGCCCTGGCGGCCGGCGTCGGCCGGCTCTGGCTGGGGGGAGGGGCCGATCCCTTCCAGCCCAAGGTGCTGCGGGCCTCCGCCGGTGCCGCCCTGGCCCTGCCCCTGGAGCGTCTCGATCCCGATCTGCTGCGCCAGCGGCTGCGGCAGCTCCGCCAGGAGGGTGTCCAGGTGGTGGCCACCCTGGTGGCAGCCGGCCCCGGGGAGGTCGGCGCTCCCGTGCCCTACTGGCAGCTAGACTGGAAGCGCCCCACGGTGCTGCTGCTCGGCAACGAGGGGGCCGGCCTGGCTCCCGATCTGGCGGAGCTGGCCAGCCACCGGGTCACGATCCCCCACAGCCCGGCCGTGGAATCCCTCAACGTGGCGGCGGCGGCGGCGCCTTTGCTGCTGGAGCGCTGGCGGCAGGAAACCCAGCAGCAGGGAATCCAGCAGCAGGAGAGAATGCCCCCTCAGTGATGCAACGGCCCCGGTGAGCGACGCCCCCTTCGATGGATCGGACTTCGACTTCGACGTGCTGGTGATCGGCGCCGGTTACGGCGGTTTCGATGCTGCCAAGCATGCGGCGGAGCACGGCCTGCGGGTCGCCATCGTGGAATCGCGCGACATGGGCGGCACCTGCGTGAACCGGGGCTGCGTGCCCTCCAAGGCCCTGCTGGCGGCGAGCGGCCGCGTGCGCGAGCTCGCCGATGCCGAGCACCTGGCCGGATTCGGCATCCATGCTGCCCCCGTGCGCTTCGAGCGCCAGAAGATCGCCGACCACGCCAACCAGCTGGTGGCCACGATCCGCACCAACCTCACCAAGACCCTGGAGCGGGCGGGCACCACGATCCTGCGGGGCAAGGGCCGCCTGGCCGGTTCCCAGCAGGTGGTGGTGCGCGAGAGCGGCAGTGGGCTGGAGCGCACCTACCGCGCCCGGGAGGTGATCCTCGCCACCGGCTCCGATCCCTTCGTGCCCCCCGGCATCGAGACCGACGGCCGCACCGTGTTCACCAGCGATGAGGCGGTGAGCCTGGAGTGGCTGCCCCGCTGGATCGCGATCATCGGCAGCGGCTACATCGGCCTGGAGTTCGCCGATGTGTACACCGCCCTCGGCTGTGAGGTGACCATGATCGAGGCGCTCGATCGGGTGATGCCCACCTTCGATCCGGACATCGCCAAGATCGCCGCCCGCAACCTGATCGACGGCCGCGATATCGATGCCCGCGCCGGCGTGCTGGCCCAGAAGGTCACCCCCGGCTGCCCGGTGAAGATCGATCTGGTGGACATGCAGAGCCGCGAACCGGTGGAGACCCTCGAGGTGGACGCCGTGCTGGTGGCCACCGGCCGGGTGCCCTGCAGCAAGGAGCTCAACCTGGCCTCGATGGGGGTGGAGACCAACCGCGGCTTCATCCCGGTGGACGAGAGGATGCGGGTGCTGGTGAACGGGGAGCCCGTGCCCCATCTCTGGGCCGTGGGCGATGTGACCGGCAAGATGATGCTGGCCCATACCGCCGCCGCCCAGGGCACCGTGGCGATCGACAACATCCTCGGCCACGCCCGTGAGATCGACTACCGCTCGATCCCGGCGGCCACCTTCACCCATCCCGAGATCAGCTCGGTGGGTCTGAGTGAGGCCGATGCCAGGGCCCTGGCCGAGAAGGATGGGTTCGAGCTCGGAGCCGTACGCAGCTACTTCAAGGCCAACTCCAAGGCCCTGGCGGAGCTGGAGAGCGATGGTCTGATGAAGCTGCTGTTCAACAAGGCCAGCGGCGAGGTGCTCGGCGCCCACATCTACGGCCTGCATGCCGCGGACCTCATCCAGGAGATCGCCAACGCCGTGGCCCGCCGCCAGAGCGTGCTGCAGCTGGTGCAGGAGGTGCACACCCACCCCACCCTCAGCGAGGTGGTGGAAGTGGCCTACAAGCAGGCCGCCATGGCGGTGGGCGCCGGCCGCGGCTGAGCTTCCCCTTCCCCGTCCGCCGGGCGCGCTCTTCCCGCGCACCCCTGCAGCGCTCCCGTTTCCCGAACCTTTCTCCCCTTCCCTGTTCCCCCCGTTTCCCGCCCATGGAGATCCGTCGCCGGCCGCCCAATCCCCCCGTGAAGGTGGCCCATCTCCAGTACGGCATCCCCCATCCCGAGGCGGAGCCGCGCCACATCCTCGAGGAGATCGTGTGGGAGAAGGACCGGGAGGTGGCCGCCGCCCGGGAGCGGCTGAGCCTCGATCAGCTCAAGGGGCAGGTGGCCGATCTGCCCCCCACCCGTGATTTCGTGGCGGCCCTGCGGGCCAGCTGCCGCAAGCCGGCCGTGATCGCCGAGGTGAAGAAGGCCAGCCCCAGTAAGGGGGTGATCCGCGAAGATTTCGACCCCGTCGCCATCGCCCGCGGCTATGCCGCCGGCGGAGCCAGCTGCCTCTCGGTGCTCACCGACAAGACCTTCTTCCAGGGGGGCTTCGAGGTGCTGGTGGAGGTGCGCCAGGCGGTGGACCTGCCCCTGCTCTGCAAGGACTTCATCCTCACCCCCTACCAGCTGTTCCAGGCTCGCGCCGCCGGGGCCGATGCGGCCCTGCTGATCGCCGCGATCCTCACGGACTCCGATCTGGCCTACCTGATGAAGGTGGCCCGTTCCCTGGGCCTGGCGGTGCTGCTGGAGGTGCACGATGCCGCCGAAATGGAGCGGGTGCTGGCCCTGCCGGATGTGGTCCTGATCGGCATCAACAACCGCAACCTGGCCAGCTTCGCGGTGGATCTGGCCACCACCGAAACCCTGATGGCCTCCTTCGGCGAGCGGGTGCGCCAGGCCGGAGCCCTGCTGGTGAGCGAGTCGGGCCTGTTCGTGCGCGACGATCTCGATCGGGTGCAGAGCGCCGGCGCCGATGCGGTGCTGGTGGGCGAATCACTGATGCGCCAGCCGGATGTGACCACCGCCCTCGAAACCCTGATCGGCCTGCCCTGAGCAGCCTGCCCTGAGGGGCCGGGGGCCGCACTCGCCAAGCCATGAAAAACCCCCGCCCAGGGGCGGGGGTTGCGGCTGCGGGCCGGAGCCCGCGGGGAAGGCCCTTGGAGATCAGACCTTGCGGCTGTAGAACTCCACCACCAGGAGTTCGTTGATCTCGAGAGCCACCCATTCGCGCTCGATCTTGCCGTTCACCTTGGCGGTGAACTTGCTCTTGTCGAGTTCGAGGTGGGGGGGGATGTTGGCGAGGCCCGGGAATTCCAGGTTGGCCTCGGCCAGCTTGCGGGAGGCCTTGCGCTCGCGGATGGCGACCACGTCGCCGGCCTTGCACTGGTAGCTGGGGATGTCCACGACGCGGCCGTTCACGGTCACGTGGCCAT
>JBMLOS010000210.1:0-3895 GCA_049242845.1 Prochlorococcaceae cyanobacterium | reverse complement strand
CACGAGCACGGCCGCTCCCCCCAGGGGGGCGGCCAGGCGGCGAAGCAGGGGCACCCGATCGATCAGGTCGCGGGCGCGCAGGGGCTGGGGCTCGGGCACCTCCCACTGCAGGGTCACCCGGCCGTCGAGACGGGCCTGATCCAGCACCCGCACCAGGTCGGCCAGCTCGGCGTCGTCGAGGTTCACCGTGAGCGGAGGGGTGTCCGGCTGGCTGCTGCGCAGCAGCAGCCGGTGGCCGCCGGCCGGATCCGGGGCGATCTCCACCGGCAGGGCGGCATCCCCCACGCCGCGGGTCACGCCGCTGATCAGCTCACGGGCGTAGGGCAGCACCACCTGCATCAGGGCCATCAGGTGCTCGCGCCGGCCCTCCAGCTCGGGCCGGCCGGCCCACTGCAGCGACCAGGCCGAGAGGATGCCGATCACGGCGCCCTGCTGGCCCACGGACACATCGGGAAGCCCCTCCAGCTGCAGCCGGCAGCTGGTCTGGTCGTAGCGGAAGGTCTGCTTCAAGGCGTGGAGGGGTGCGGCGGGAACCTAGGACAGGCGGCCGCCGGACAGGAGCGACCGGGCTTGCAGGGCCCTCAGGGCGCCGGGTCGCGCAGGCTGGCCCGCAGCCGCTCGAAGCCGCCCGGGCCCGCCCCGAAGGCGAGGGCCTGGATCAGCCGCCGGCGCAGACCGGCGCCGGCCACCGGATCGAGCAGCTGCTGCACGCCGCCGCGGCGGGGATTCATGCGCTCCACCACCAGTTCCGCCAGCCGGGCTTCGAACAGGGCCCAGCGCTGGCGGGTGATCTCCTCGGGTTCCTGGTTGGAGAGCAGGGCCCGCAACATCGGATAGAGGCGATCGGCGAGGGCGCAGAGGATGCGGATCAACGCATCCACCTCGGCGTCCTCGAGGGTGCCGCGGCGGGTGGCGCGGCGCAGGGGGTTGTGGCAGCGGCGCTTCCAGAGCTCCACGCGGTTGGGGAAGAAGCCGGTGAAGCCGAGCTGCTCGTTCATCCACACCATCGCCTCGCCGCCATTGAGGTCGAGCGCCTCCACGCAGAGGAGCATCAGATCGAGGCGTTCCATCCCGCGCCGCGACAGGGGTTGCTGTCCACCCACCGAGGGCCCCGGGGCGGGGGTGCGGGGTTGCTGCACGGCGGGAGCCTGAACCATGGCTGCGATGATGCCATCCCCGACGCCCTCCGCCATGGTCGCCAGCCCGTCCCCGCTCGATCTGCGGCAGCTGGTGCGCGACATCCCCGACTTCCCCAAGCCGGGCATCCTGTTTCGGGATCTCACTCCCCTGATGCGGGATCCCGACGGCTGGCAGGAGGTGATCCGCCGGCTGGGGGGCATCTGCGAGCAGCTCCAGCCCGACCTGATCGTGGGCATCGAATCGCGCGGCTTCATCGTGGGCACCGCCCTGGCCACCGCCACCCGGCTGGGCTTCGTGCCGGTGCGCAAACCCGGCAAGCTGCCCGGTGCCGTGACCGGGGTGGACTACGCCCTGGAGTACGGCACCGACCGGCTCGAGATCCACACCGATGCCCTCGCCGGCGGCGAGCGGGTGCTGATCGTGGACGACCTGCTGGCCACCGGCGGCACCGCCGCCGCCTGCGCCGAGCTGGTGCTCACCGCCGGCGGGCAGCTGTGCGGCTATGCGTTCGTGGCGGAACTGGCCGACCTGCAGGGCCGCAGCCGCCTGCCTGGAGACCACCCGGTGGAGTCGCTGATCATCTACAGCTGATGATCCACAGCTGATTCCCTAGAGCTGGCGGCTCTGCCAGGCGAGCACCTGGTCGAACTGCTCCAGGCTGATCAGCCCGAAGCGCCAGAGCACCACCGGCAGCGGCGCCTGCTCCAGGCTGGCCTGGCGCAGGCCCAGGGAGAGGGCGCGCTCGCTCAGCCCCACCTGCTGGCGCAGGTACTGCACCAGGGCGGTGGACGGGGTGGGCTGGGGTGTGGTGCTGATCACCATGGCGACATGCTGTCAGGCCCGCACGGGAACGCAACGCCCGTTCGTCATCTGCGACAGCAGCAGACGCCGCAGCAGCGCCGAACGGCGCAGCAGCGCCCGGGCCAGGCGCCGCGGCGGCAGCAGCAGGGCCGAACGGTTGGAGAAGAGGCGCACCAGCAGATCGGTGATCAGCAGGGTGATGAGCAGATCGGGCCAGCGGCGGCAGGCGTAGGCCGCCGGCAGGCGGGCGGCCGGCAGGCGGCCGGAGCGGACCCGGCCCGCCAGGCGGTGCAGCACCTCCACATCACGCCAGCAGAGATTCAAGCCCTGCCCCCCCACCGGATGGCAGCGGTGGGCGCTCTCCCCCACCAGCACCAGCGCACCGCGCTGCAGCCGCCGGGCCAGCAGCAGCTCCACCGGAAAGGAACGGGGGGTATCCACCAGAGCGTGGGGCTGGAAGCGATCGGGCAGGGCGCCGGCCAGGGCGTCGAGAAGAGCGGCGCCGCCGGCCTGCTCCAGCTGACGGCAGCGGCGCTGCGGCGCACTCCACACCACCTGCACCCGCTCCCCCCCCAGGGGCAGCAGGGCGAAGGGCCCCTCGGGCCGCAGCAGCTCCCAGGCCTGGTCGGGGGCGCTGCCGCGCAGGCTCACCTGGGCCGTGAGACAGGCCTGGCGGTAGGGCAGTCGCCACACGCCGATGCCGTGCTGCTGGCGGGTGGGGGAGGCGGGCCCATCGGCCGCCACCAGCAGATCAAGCCCCGAGGGGCTCTGCGCCGCAGCGGCGCCATCACCCAGGCGGAGCTCCAGGGCGGGGTGGACCTCCAGCCGCTGCAGCAGCAGCTCCATCAGGGGTCCGTGCAGGGCGATCCAGCCCACGGCCGGCGAGGCGGCGCGATCGGGAGCAGGCAGATCGCCAGGGCGGAAGGGCACGCCGAAGCGGCCCTGGGGATCGAGGGCGATGTCGAGCAGCTGCAGATCCGTGAAGGGCACCAGGGAAGCAGCCAGGGCATCCCAGAGCCCGAGCTTCTGCAGCAGCCGGCGGCTGGAGTGGGTGAAGGCATAGGCGCGGCTGCGAGCCAGCAGCTGCGGCCGGCCGAGGGGATCGCAGAGCCGCACGCGCCAGCCGGCATCGGCCAGGGCCAGGGCCGCCAGGGCGCCGGTGGGCCCGGCGCCGTTCACCTGCGCCTGCAGCGCCACGGTCATCGAAGGGGGGTCTGAACGCGGAACACCGCAATGGAATAGGTCCACTGCGGTGCTCGAAGGAGGGGCACGGTAGTGCGGCGCCCCGAGGGCGCCGGAGGATCAGCCGATGCCGAGCAGGCCGCGGGTGAAGGCCTCACCGCCGAGGGCGATCTCGGTGGCGATCAGGGCGATGAAGCCGAGCATGGCCATGCGGCCGTTCAGCTTCTCGGCGCGCTCGTGGAAGCCCCAGCCGCTCTCGGCGCTCACCACTTCCATGCGGGGCTCGGTGGCGAAGGCGTTGAGGCGGCCGCCGTCCTCGGTGGTCACGGTGGCGCCGCGGATCACGGCGGGGGCGGGAGCGGAAGTGGTGGCCTGGGCCATGGGGAGCTCGTAACGGGGTGTTACGAAGACTGTAACGCAATGTTTCGGATCTGTCAGGAAATCGGCCGCCCTGAACGCAGGAGCGGGGTGGCATCCGGCCCTCAGCGCAGTCGCCGCAGGCACAGTTCCTCAAAGGCCGGCCGCAGCAGGTAGGGGTATTCGCCCACCCAGAGCTTCGGCTGCGGCAGCCAGGCATCGGTGATCGCGCCGATGCGGGAGAAGTCGCGCCGCTCGCTCAGCACCAGGGTGCGCACCACCATCCCGCGGCGGATCCCCTGGTGCTTCTTCTCCATCGGGAAGCGCACCTGGCCCAGGTAGCCCTCCTCATCCTCCAGCTCCAGGCAGAGCCAGGTGCGGCGGTTCTCCACCAGCTCCAGCTGCCCCTCCTTGC
>JBMLOS010000209.1:0-3719 GCA_049242845.1 Prochlorococcaceae cyanobacterium | reverse complement strand
CGCTTCAGCAGGAAGCAAGTCTCAGCAACCACTGCTTCACAGCTAAGCATTGGAGACGGTAGCAAACGGAACTGTTCAATAGCCCATTGGTGATGCGTATCGTTACGACTCAGTAGCGCAACCCAAGGGCCTGTATCAAGCAGTACCGTCATAATTAGATAGCGCCGAAGTCGGATAGGTAAGCAGGGTTGGATGATAGATCGGCTGGCGCGCCTTCACAACAACCAACCAAATCAGCCAAAAGATCAGCAGCTGATTGTGGTGAACCCCCTTCTACATCCAGCTCCGAAGATTGGAGGAACGCTGTCAATGCTCGTCGAACCAGCTCAGACTTACTCAGCCGACGTCGATGAGCTTGCTCTGTGAGCTGCGCATCTAGAGCTTCGGTCAACTTGAGCGAGATTACCGCCATGGCATGAACCCCATTAGCAACCCACATCATACCTGCCGTCAAGGGGTATTACTGCGGGTTTTGGCCGACCCCTCACGCAACAGGTCAGGGGTCAGCTCATGAGCAGTGAAATCGGTCCATCAGCAGGGAATTTTAGCCCGCTCTTCCCGATCCTTCGAACGCTTCCGGTCACCAGCCCGCCATGAGCTGGTGGGTGTGCCAGCAAGTCTTAGGTGGCGGGTCAGGTGCAATGGATTGTTCGGCACTTTCTTTTCGCGGCTACAGGCCTTCAAGAACGAAGCAGGAATCAGGCAGATGCCTCATAGAGATACCTCTGGAAGCCTGAAAAGAGCTGGCCGATGTCTTCTGGTCTGCCCAGATCGGCGACGGCATCAGCGATGGAGTTCTGGTAGCGGAGCTGCAGCAATGGCGTGAGCTTTTCCAGAGCCAGCTCCTGCACACCCAGCGTCACGTAGTGCTGGAGAACAAAATTCAGGAAGAGCTGCTGCTTGCTCGTGCATTTGGAATGGATGTAAAGACGTGCATGCGCAGCGCGCTCCTCACGGGGGATGGGCTGCAGGGCATAGGCCACATGGGCCAGCACGTCGAAAAGATCACTGTTCGCGGCATTGATGATCATCTGCATCTCGGCCAGCTGGGCTGCACCAAACCCCTTCTCCTCGAGGCCCTGCAGCAGCTTGCGGCGGGTGTCTGGGGAACTCCAGAGTTCCCGCAGCTCGGCTTCGTCTTTCACGAACTCCGGCAGTTTTCCATAGAGCAGTTCCAGGAACTGCTGGGAACTCATCGGTGTGCCGTCTGGGTGCCAGAAGCTGGTCACCATCATGTGCTGGATGGAGCGTTCCTTGCCGTCGCCCAGCTTGATGCGAGCCTTTTGGCGTTGGGGCTGGCCGCTGGTGTCGTCATCCCCGTCGGGGACCTTGGGTTCCGGGGGGTCAGGTGGGGGCAGAGCTTGCCCGGGGCCAACGGGTTCGGGCTCCTGGGGTTCGCCATCCCACTCTGGATCACTGAAGTGATGGTGGGCCTTCACGAAGTCGTAGATGGTGAAGTACTCCTTGCCGTCGTAGAGGCGGGTGCCACGGCCAATGATCTGCTTGAACTCGATCATCGAGTTCACCGGCCGCAGCAGCACGATGTTGCGCACGTTGCGGGCATCCACCCCCGTGGAGAGTTTCTGCGAGGTGGTGAGGATGGTGGGGATCGTCTTTTCGTTGTCCTGGAAGGCCCGCAGCCAGGTGTTGCCCAGTTCGCCGTCGTTGGCGGTGACCCGCTGGCAGTAGTTGGGATCGGTGCTGGTCTTGAGCTGGTTGATCAGGTCGCGGATCGCCAGGGCATGGTCTTGGGTGGCACAGAACACCAGGGTTTTCTGGTGTTGATCGATCTGGTTCAGAAAGATCTCCACGCGCTGCTGTTCGCGCTGTTTGATCTCGATGATTTTGTTGAAGTCGGCTTCCTTGTAGAGCTTGCCGGCTTCGATCTCACCTTCCACCACCGTGTCATCGGGGGTGTAGACGTATTCATCGAGGGTGGTGGTGATCTGCTTGACGCGGAAGGGGGTGAGGAAGCCGTCGTTGATGCCCTCCTTGAGGGAGTAAGTGAACACCGGATCGCCGAAGTAGGCGTAGGTGTCGATGTTGCCGGCGCGGCGGGGGGTGGCGGTGAGGCCCAGCTGCACGGCGGGAGCGAAGTACTCGAGGATGCCGCGCCAGGTGGATTCGTTGTTGGCGCCGCCGCGATGGCACTCATCGATCACGATGAAGTCGAAGAAATCGGACGGGTACTGGCCGAACCAGGGAGAAGGCCTGCCATCTGGCCCCGGGCCGCTCATGAAGGTCTGGAAGATGGTGAGGAACACGCTGGCGTTGGTGGGCACCCGACCCTTTTTGCGCAGGTCATCGGGTTCGATCCGCGCCAGGGCGTTCTCCTCAAACGCGGCGAAGGCGGTGAAGTCGTTGAAGGCCTGATCGGCGAGGTTGTTGCGATCGGCCAGAAAGAGGATGCGGGGCCGGCGGCTGGGTTCGCCGGAGAGGTTCCAGCGGGCGGCAAACAGCTTCCAGAGGATCTGGAAGGCGATCGAGGTTTTGCCGGTGCCGGTGGCCAGGGTGAGCAGGATGCGGGTGCGACCGGCGGCGATCGCCTCCAGCACCTGGGTCACGGCGATCTCCTGGTAGAAGCGGATCTGCCAGCTGCCGCCCTTGTCGGGGTAGGGGATGGCGGCGAAGCGATCACGCCAGGCGTTCTCTTCGGCGAAGGTGCGCGCCCACAGCTCCTGGGGGCTGGGGAAGCCTTCGGCCTCCCCCTCCTCGCCCGTTTCCCTGTCAATGGCGTAGATGCCCTTGCCGTTGCTGGCGTTGGTGAAGCGCAGCTGGAGCTTGGCGGCGTATTCCTTGGCCTGGCCCACCCCCTCGGTGAGCGGCAGGGAATCGGCCTTGGCCTCCACCACCGCCAGGGCGGTGTTGCGGTAGCTGAGCACGTAGTCGGCGCTGAGGGATTTGCCGCGACGACCGCCGCCCTCGATGCGCCCGGGAGCGATCGGAAACTCGCGGCGAATGCGGCTGCCCTCCACCACGCCCCAACCGGCCGCCACCAGCAGCGGATCGATCAACTCAGCGCGGGTTTCGGCCTCGTTCATGGCAGCAGGCTTCCCACGTGATTGAGCAAATCCACACAGAGCTGGTTCCAAACAGCTCGATCAAGATTCAGCGGCTCCTGGTCGTCCTCATAACGAAGCCTGGCCCCAAAGGGAGTGAAGTTCTCCAGCGTTTGATAGCGGCCTGGATCGCCGCCGAAATCCCTGACCAGACGGCAGAGCAGGGACAGGTCATGGGTGCGGGGATAGTCGTGGTCAAGCGCGGAAATCCATGCTTTCAGAGCCTTCTCCGTAGCCTGCTGAATCTGGTTCCCCCAGGTGGGCTCCTCAAAGGCATCACCATCGAGCATCGCTCGGGCGGCTTTGAGATCCCGCTGGGCTATGCGCAGCATGAGTGCTGCATCGCGTTGACGATCAGCAGGCATGGAGCTCTCTGCCGTGGCGATAGGCCTCCACAACAACGTGCTGTCTGTGCTGGAGGCGATCCTGCACTTCCTGGTGTGAATACAGGAGCAGATCGATCGGGATCCGGTGATGGGCCAACTTCCAGCCCAAATCTCCTGTTTCCTCAAAACGCGAGTGGGTCGCCAGCCATTCATCCGGCACGGTGACCAGGAGGTCCAGGTCGGAATCGGGCCGCTCGGTGCCGCGGGCGCGGGAACCGAACAGGCGCACCTCGGCACCGGGGATGGCCGCCTGGATCTCGGCCGCGATCGTGCG
>JBMLOS010000208.1:0-3797 GCA_049242845.1 Prochlorococcaceae cyanobacterium | reverse complement strand
GTGCGGATGAAGCGGTCGTTGCTGATCTGCCAGCGCGCCCAGAGGTCGCGGTAGTTCTCGCTCACCCGGTCGCAGTGGTCCTGCGGGGTGAGACCGGCGGCCTCGGCGGTGCGCTGGATCTTCTGGCCATGCTCATCGCAGCCGGTGACGAACCGCACCGCCTCCCCCCGCAGCCGGCGGTGCCGGGCGATGGCGTCGCAGGCCAGGGTGGTGTAGGTGCTCCCCAGGTGGGCCCGGTCGTTGACGTAATAGAGGGGCGTCGTAAGGGTGTAGGTCATCGGCCGGTGTCGAGTGGCGGGAGGCGGACTGGAGGGACGGGCCTGTCCGGGAAACCCCGCCGGGACCACCCCCGCTGCGCCGCCCTCTCAGACCTGCGCCCGCGGCCCTGCGCCGGGGCCGGATCCTACCCAGCGCCGCCGAACCGCCCTGCACCCCCTGGCCGCCATGACCGCAGGTTCCTCCTCGCCCTCCCTGTCCTCCTCCGGCGCCGAAGGCGGTGACGCAGCGAAGCCTGCCAACGGCAACGGCATCTGCAGCCTCGAGCCCGGCCTCACGCCCGCCTGCCGCCACATCTGGCTCGGGGCGCTGCACCAGCTCGCCCTGGCCGACGGTGATTTCTCCGAGCAGGAGCACCACCTGCTGCTGCATGAGATGGAGGCCGAGCTGCCGGGCGAAAACCTGGAGGATCTGCATCGCCCCGGCGACGGCGCCCTGGTGCATCGCTTCGGTGTGGGCACCCACCTGGCGGAGCAGTTTCTGCGCAGCGCCGTGATGGTGGCCCTGGCGGACGGCCACATCAGCCCGCCGGAGCTGGAGCTGCTCGAGCGCTGGAGCCGGGAGCTGCAGGTGGGCCAGGAGGTGGTGGCGAGCCTGCAGGCGGATGCCTGCGGCCTGCCCCATCCCCAGGCGCTCGATCAGGTGCGCCGCTGGCTCGACGGCATCGAGCCGGACGATCCGGCGGTGGCCCGTTTCCTGGTGCGGCTGATCCCGGCCCAGTGCCCCTTCGAGCGGGATGTGGTGCTGTTCGGCCACAAGATCGTGCACATCCCTCCGATGTGCCAGATCAACCCCCTCTACGACCAGCTGGTGGCCCTGCGCTTCCGTTGCCTCTGCCGCTTGGAGACCATGGGGCAGGATTCCGCCGATGGCTGATTCCCTGCTCGATGGCTGACTCCCCGGACGGCACCGCCGTGGATGTGCTGGTGTGGGGCGGCGGCACGGGTGGAGTGGCCGCAGCCCTGCAGGCGGCCCGCAGCGGCGCGCGCACCCTGCTGCTCACGCCGGATGGCTGGCTGGGGGGAATGCTCTCGGCTGCCGGGGTCTGCGCTCCGGACGGCAATGAGCTCACCCCCTGGCAGAGCGGCCTCTGGGGGGCGCTGCTGCGGGCCCTGGAGCGTCGCCAGCCCGGCGGCCTCGACCACAACTGGGTGAGCTGCTTCGGCTTCCATCCCCGCACGGCGGAGACGATCCTGCAGGAATGGGTGGCGGCGGCCGAGACGCTGCAGTGGTGGCCGGGCTGCCGGCTGCTGGAGGTGCGGCGCCGCGGCGATCTGATCGAGGGTGTGCGGCTGGAGCGCCGCAGCCCCGAGGGGAACCCGGAGGGCGAAGTGCACTGGATCAGCCCGCAGATCGTGATCGACGGCAGCGACCGCGGCGATCTGTTCCCCCTGGCGGAGGCACCCTTCCGGCTGGGCTGGGAGGCCGCCGAAACCCATGGGGAACCGAGTGCCCCCTCCAGGGAGCGGCTGGAGAGCGAGCCGTTCTTCCGGCAGCAGCCGGTGCAGTCGCCCACCTGGGTGGTGTTCGGCCAGCTGGATGCCGATCGCCTGCCCCCCGACGCAGCCGCACCTGAGCCGGCGGCCCCCTACGAGCGGGCCTGCGAAGCGTTCGGCCTGGCCCGCACCCTCACCTACGGGCGGCTGCCCGGGGATCTGGTGATGCTCAACTGGCCGCTGCACGGCAACGACTGGCATGGCGAGCTGGGCCGGGCCTTCGATCCGGATCCGGCCGTGCAGGAAGCACTCGAGCAGGACATGCGCGCCCACAGCCTCGCCTTCCTCGCGGCGCTCGAATCCTGCAGCGGAGGCGCCCTGCAGGCTGGTGATGCCTTCCCCGGGGCCCTGGCTCGCATGCCCTACTGGCGCGAGGGGCGGCGGCTGGTGGGCCGCGCCCTGGTGCTGGAGCAGCACCTGCTGCCCCAGGGGGAGGGGGAATCGATCGCCCCCATTCCCACCGATGCCCAGGGCCGCTGCGAGGCCATCGCCGTGGGCAACTACGCCAACGACCACCACTACCCCGGCGGCGACTGGCCCCTTGCCCCCAAGAGCTGCCGCTGGGGCGGCCGCTGGAGCGGCACCCCCTTCGCCCTGCCCTACGGCGCCCTGGTGAGCGCCGGCGTGGCCAACCTGCTCGCCGCGGACAAGTGCCTCAGCGTGAGCCACATGGCCAATGGCGCCACCCGGCTGCAGCCCCTGGTGCTGAACCTGGGCCAGGCGGCCGGTCTGGCCGCCGCCCTGTGCGTGCAGCGCGGCTGCCTGCCGGCGGAGCTGCCGGTGCAGGCGCTGCAGGAGGCCCTGATCGACGATCCGCAGGCGCCCGCCTCCCCCCTGCCGCTCTGGGACACCCCCTGGCACCATCCCGAGCGGGCGGATCGCCAGAAGCGCCTGCTGCAGGATCCCTCCCTGCTCACGGCCCGCGGCACCCTGGCCGGCGAGCCACCCGCTGCCGCCGCGGTGCCGCCTTCCCCCCACGAGCAGGCCTGGAGCGGTGAGCTCCGCCCCGACGGCCAGGGGGGCTACAGGCTCTGGAGGGGCGAGGGACAGCAGGAGTGGCCCGTGATCACGCTCGAGCCCGCGCTTCACCGGTGGCTTTTGGCTCTGGATCGGCCGCGTCCGGCGACCCTGATCGGGCAGGCCAATCCCTGGGGGCCCTGGCTGCGGGTGTCACGCCTGGCCGACTGAGGGCCGGGCCTGGAGGCGGAGCTGGTCCCGCAGGGGATCCACCTGCAGCACCCGCAGGAGCAGGGCATCGCCCGGCTCGGAGCCCTCCTGGCACTCCGCCGCCAGGTCCATGGCCAGCTCCTCCACGTGCACCAGGGCGATCCGCTCCTGGGGCCGCAGCCAGCGCAGGAACACCCCGGGCCACTGCTGGCGCTGATGGGTCTCGAACCACACCTCCTGCCAGTGGCGCTGGTCCTCCCGGCTGATCTGGATGCCCTGGCGGATCGGGTCCTCCAGCTCCTGCAGCAGCTCCGCCACGGCGGCCTCATCCATGGGCTCGGCGTCCTCATCGAAGGCGGCCTGGAGCTGGCGCTGCACCAGCAGATCCCCGTAGCGGCGGATCGGGGAGGTGGCCTGGGCGTAGCCCTCGAGCCCGAGGCTGAAGTGCACCGCCGGCTGGGTACCGGTGTGGCTGCGGCTGAGACAGCGCTTGAGGGCTGCGTGGCGCACAGGGCCGCACGGCAGGGCCTCCAGTTCGGCGGTGGAGGGCAGCTCGCTGGGCAGCTGGCTGCGGTAGGGAAGCGCCAGGCCGCTGCGGGCACCGAAGCTGGCCACCACCGCACCGGCCAGGATCATCGCCTCGGCCACCAGCAGGCGCGAGGCTCCCGGCTCCACGATCTCCAGCAGCGGTTCCCCGTCCACGGCCCGCACCCGCCCCTCCGGCTGGTCCATCAGCAGGGCACCGCGCTGCTGGCGCCACTGGCGGCGGCGGCCGAGCAGCTCGTGCAGGGTGAGCAGCTGGTCTTCCTGGGGCGGCGCCAGCTCGATCAGTTCATCGGCATCGGCGTAGGAGAGCCG
>JBMLOS010000207.1:0-3643 GCA_049242845.1 Prochlorococcaceae cyanobacterium | reverse complement strand
AGATGTCGCGCAGGATGCCGCCCACGCCCGTGGCCGCCCCCTGGAACGGCTCCACAGCCGAGGGGTGGTTGTGGCTCTCGATCTTGAACGCCAGGCGCTGCCCCTCGCCCAGATCCACCACGCCGGCGTTCTCACCGGGGCCCACCAGGATGCGCGGGCCGCTGGTGGGGAACTGGCTGAGCAGGGGGCGCGAATTGCGGTAGCAGCAGTGCTCCGACCACATCACCCCGAACATGCCCAGTTCGGCCCGGTTGGGGGCGCGGCCGAGGCGACGGCAGATCTCGTCGTAGTCGGCCTGGCTCAGGTTCTCCTTCTTGAGGGCCTCAGGAACGGAGTACGCAGGAGCGGCAACCACGGGGAGGGGGGCGGGAAGCTCCAGTCTTGCCGAGCGCGCTCCCGCCGCTCAGATCCAGGGATCATCGCCCCGGTCCTGGTCGCGGCGGTAGCGGGGCGGCCGCGGCGGCTCGGCGGGGCTGTCCCAGTGGTCCCAGATGTCGTCCCGCGGCGGCGGCCCGTCGTTGCGGCGGGAGCGCAGCGGGGGCTCGTCCTCCGGTTCCTCGGCATCCCAGGGCGGCTCCTCCAGCCACCCCTCCAGCCGCCCTTCGAAGCGCTCACCCGCCTGCTCGATCTGTTCGCGCCAGCGGCCGGTCTCCTCCTCGAGCTGTTCCTTCCAGCGGCGGGAGCGGCGCACCAGTTCCTGCCGCACGCTGGCCCGGGCCAGGGGGAGATCCTCCAGGTCGGTGAGGGCAGTGCGCACCAGACCGGGCTGCTGATCCACGATCCGATCCGGCGCCAGGCGCCAGCGGCTGCTGCCGGGCAGGCGCGGATCGCTGCGGGCGATCAGGTAGTGGCGGATGGCACCGGTGCGCAGCTCCACGGCGGCATCCACCACCCGGCCGAGGGTCTGCTCCCGGGCCCCCTGCAGGGTGGCTTCGAACAGGGTGGGCAGCCGCTCGAGGGTGGCGGCATCGGTGTCGGCCGGTTCCCCCTCCACGAACACCTCGGTTTCGCTGAGGCCGCGCAGCTGATCCAGGCGCCAAACCCTGCGGGCCGTGCCGAAGCTGGAGGGCCGGCTGGCCCAGCCCAGCAGCCGGTGCACCGGTGGATGCATCCAGGCGAGCAGGCCGGGGCCGTGGTCGATGCCCTGGTCGCAGCGCACGCGGCGGCGCAGCAGATCGCTGAGCAACAGCTGCTCGGGAAGGGCCACGGGATCAGGCGCGGATCTGCACGGGCATCACCAGGTAGGTGAAGTTTCCCTCCTCGAGCGGCGTGAGCACCGCCGGGGTGGTGGGCCCGTTGCACTGCAGGGTGACCCGCTCGCTGTTGATCACCTTGAGGCCATCGAGCACGTAGCGCACGTTGAAGGCGATCTCGATCGGCTCGCCGCTGAGGCGGGCCGCCAGGGTCTCGGAGCCGCTGCCCACGTCCTGGGCGTCGGCGCGAATCTGCACCTGTCCGGCGGCCGGCTCGGTGCTGATCTTCACCACGTTGTTGTGCTGATCGGCCAGCACGGCCACCCGTTCGAGGGCGGAGGTGAAGGCACGGCGGTCCATCTCGATCGAGCGCACGAAGCTCTCGGGGATCAGCTGGCGGTAGTTCGGGTAGGTGCCGTCGAGGGTGCGGCTGGTGAGCACCTGGTCGGCCCAGAGGAACACCACCTGGCCCCGCTCGCAGAAGAGGCTGAGGGCATCCTCGGAGGCACGGCCGGAGAGCAGCCGCTCCAGTTCGCGCAGGGAGCGGGCCGGCACGGTCACGGCGAAGGGTTCACCCTCGGATCCGCGCTCTCCCTCCCCCCGCAGCGCCTGAGCAAAGCGGAGCACGGCGAGGCGGTGGCCATCGGTGGCGGCGCACTCCAGGCCGCCCTCCTCCAGGCGCAGGTGCACCCCGGTGAGCAGCTGCTTGGCCTCGTCGCCGCTGCTGGCGAACAGGGTGGCGCGCAGACCGCGCACCAGAGCCTCGGCATCGAGCCGGATCGGCGTTCCGGCCTGCACGAGGGGCAGATCGGGGAAGTCCTCGGCGGGCATGCCACGCATGTGATAGCTGCCGGAGAGGGAGGTGAGATCCACCTGCTCATGCCCATCGCCGCAGTGGAGGGTGATGGGGCTGTCGGAGGAGAGGCGGGACACGATCTCACCGAACAACCGGGCCGGCAGGGTGATCGCGCCGCTCTCCTCCACCACGGCCGGCAGGCTGGTCTGGATGCCGAGGCTGAGATCGAAGCCGGTGAGGCTGAGGCGGCCGGTGCCGGCATCCGCGGTGAGCAGCACGTTGGCCAGCACCGGATGGGTGGGGCGTGCGGAGACGGCCCGGCTGACCAACTGAAGGCTGGCGCTGAGTTCAGCCTGGGAGCAGACCAGCTTCATGGGGAGGTCGGGAGGCCGGCAGGCCGGCGGATCGGCCATTCCACCGTTCCACAGGGCGGCGCCAAGCGCAACGCAACGCCAGGCCGGATTTCCGATTTCCCCGGACCTTTCCCCAGCCCTACGACGATCAGGATTAATCCAATCCAGATAAAAAGACAAAACCCGTAGTAGCAGGGGCTGGGGAAAGCGTGGAAAACTGCCTCATGCTCCTGTCGTGGCAGGAGTTCTCCTTCAACAGGCCTGAGGAAAAATTTTCCGCAGCAGAGGCTGAATCTGCGTTTTCCGCTGATTCCCGCGGCAGTGGAAAAACCGGTGGTGAGGGCATGGCGATTCCGGCTTCTTTTTCCCCTGCCTGGGGATTGGGTTTTCCCGTTGTTTTCGTCAGACGGTTTCTTCATGGTCCATGGCTGCCCACGGGCTGCCGCGGCGATCGACGGCCATGAAAAAAGCCCCCGGAGGGGGCTGGGTGCGGGCCCTCAGACCTGCGCGTTTCAGGTGGGAAGGGAGAGGAAAGCCCGGTGCAGGCCTCAGAAGCCCATCACCCGCGCCACCGTGGCGGTGTCGGGGTCGATGCCGGTGTGGAAGCGGGCCTCGTTGTGCTCGATCGCCGTGGTGGGGTCCTTGAGGCCGTTGCCCGTGAGCACACAGACCACCGTGGCGCCCTCGGGCACCTCTTCCCTGCGCTTCAGCAGACCCGCCACCGAGGCGGCACTGGCCGGCTCGCAGAACACCCCCTCGCCGGCGCCGAGCAGCTTGTAGGCCTCGAGGATCTCAGCGTCGGTCACCGCCATGAAATCGCCGTTGCTTTCGCTGCGGGCCTGGAGCGCGTTCTCCCGGTTCACGGGGTTGCCGATCCGGATCGCCGTGGCGATCGTGTCGGGCTGCTCCACCGTGTGCCCCAGCACCAGCGGCGCGGCTCCGGCGGCCTGGAAGCCCATCATCCGCGGCAGCTTCCAGCTGCGGCCCGCCTGGCGGTACTCCTTGAACCCCATCCAGTAGGCGCTGATGTTGCCGGCGTTGCCCACCGGGATGCAGAGCCAGTCGGGGGCCTCGCCGAGGGCGTCGACCACCTCGAAGGCCGCCGTCTTCTGTCCCTGCAGCCGGTAGGGGTTGAGGGAGTTCACCAGGGTGACCGGGTAACGGTCGGCCACGTCGCGCACGATCGCCAGGGCCCGGTCGAAATTTCCCTGCACCGCCAGCACCTCCGCCCCGTACAGCAGAGCCTGGGCCAGCTTGCCCTGGGCCACGTAGCCATCGGGGATCAGCACGAAGGCCCGCAT
>JBMLOS010000206.1:0-5955 GCA_049242845.1 Prochlorococcaceae cyanobacterium | reverse complement strand
CGGCGCCCAGGCTGGCTGCGTCCAAGGAGGAACGGTGAGGCTGGCAGCATCCTCTCAGCCGGCCTGATGCGAGCTGGCTGCCTGTCAACGGGCCGGCGGGGCTCAGTCGCCGCGGTAGCCCAGCTCCGCCAGCCGGGCGGCGCTGCGGCGCCAGTTGGGCACCACCTTCACGAACAGCTCCAGGTACACGGGGCCGGCGAACACCTTCTGCATCTGCAGCCGCGCCCCCTGGCCGATCTGGCGCAGCATGCTGCCCCCGCGGCCGATCAGGATCCCCTTCTGGCTGGTGCGCTCCACCAGCACGGTGGCCAGCACGGCGGTGCGCGGGCCGTCGTCGGTGATGCGATCGATCTGCACCGCCACCGAGTGGGGCACCTCCTCACGGGTGTGGGTGAGCACCTGCTCGCGGATCAGCTCCGCCAGCAGCAGATGCTCGGGCTGATCGCTGATCGCATCGGGTGGATAGAGGGGCGGCCCCTCGGGCAGGTCCGCCGCCAGCGCCTCCACCAGGGTGCCCGTGCCCTCACCGGTGAGGGCGCTGAGCGGATGGAGGGGCCAGGCCAGGGCGGGATCCAGCAGCTCCTGATAACTGGCCAGCAGTTCCTCCGCCCGCTCGGGGGGAACCTTGTCCCACTGGTTCAGCCCCACATGCACGGGCACCCGCGCCTGGCGAAGCAGCTCCACGATGAAGCCATCGCCCCGCCCGGCCGGCTGGCTGCCGTCCACCAGCAGCAGCACCACATCCACCTCACCGATGGCGCCGCGGGCGCTCTGCACCAGCCGCTCGCCGAGGAGATGGTGCGGCTTGTGGATGCCGGGGGTGTCGAGCAGCACCAGCTGGGCGGCCTCGGTGGTGAGGATCGCCCGCAGCCGGTTGCGGGTGGTCTGGGCCACCGGGGAGGTGATCGCCACCTTCTGGCCCACCAGCTGGTTGAGCAGGGTGGATTTGCCCACGTTGGGGCGACCGATCAGGGCCACGAAACCGGAGCGGAACCCGGCGCATCCGGCCGCGCTCTCCCCCTCAGGCCCCGGGCCGCCGCCCGGCGCAGAAAGGCTGCGGCCCAGCAGCCGGGCCGACTCCTCCGGATCGGGAATCGGCAGCAGCTGGCCCTCGCCGGCGGAACTGGGGGACGGGGTGGGGGACTCCATGGCTCAACACTGCCAGTCCGCCGGCCACCTCGGTGGGCTGGCCGGCAGGGCCGCGGCACGGCTGGATGGCTGCATAGCCTCGGCAGGGTCTGCCCCGGCGCCATGGACCTGCCCGTCGAACCGAGTTTTCCCCAGGCGATGGAGATCACCGCCCAGTGGCTGGGCCTGTGGGAAAGCGGCGAACTGAGCGACGAGGTGCTGGCGGATCGGATCGCCGAACTGGTGGCCAGCCGCGACGGGGCCCGGGGGTTCTTCGTGGTGAGCCTGGCGGGGGACTGTCCCCTGATGGACCGGCTGCCTGAGCCGGTGGTGCTGCAGCTGCGGGCCGCGGGCGCGGAGGTGGTGGACCTCACCGCCCGCAACCTGGCGATGAGCACGGCCATGGCGGTGCACCACGGCCGCGGCGGCGACAGCGACCAGCAGGCCGCCTCCGAGCGGGTGACGGCCCGCTGCCTCGAGCTGCTGCGGCTGCTGGAGCCCGGCGCCGTGAAGCAGCGCCTCGAGACTCTCCTGCAGGCAGCCCGCGACGGCCAGGGAGAGGAAGTGGCCTTCCTGGAGCGCTGGGGCTACGACCAGGAGCAGAAGCAGGCCATCAGGCGATCGATCGAAGCGGTGGCTGAGTGAACCGCGCCGGGGCGGGCGCACTGGCGGGAGCGGGCAGCAACCAGTCCGCCTCGCCGCACCTGAGGATCTGGCCCTTCTGGCGGAAGCGGGTGAGCAGCTTGGTCACGGTCACGCGGGTCATGCCGGAGATCTCGGCCAGATCCCGGTGGGTGAGGTTCATGTCCTCCAGGGAAAGACTGATGCCGCGGCTGTTCACTCTCCCGAAGCGCTGCCCGATCCACTGCAGCAGCAACATCAGGCGATCCTCCGCCGGCCGCACCTGGCTGATGCGCAGCAGGTCCGCTGCCTGCTCCAGCTGGCTGCGCAGGAACAGCTGCACCTCCTCCTGGCGAGGCATGCACTCCACCAGCACCACCGGCGAATGGCCCACCAGCTGACCCGGCATCCAGCCGCTGCGGGTGGAGAACACGGTTTCGCCCGGCCCCCAGAACCCGAGGGTGGCGGCACCGCCCTGCCCGTCCGCCGGCACGGTGGAGCGCACATAGCCATCCTCGATGCACCAGGCCACCTCCAGGGGCAGGGACTGACCGGCCAGCAGCGTCAGCCGGATCCGGGCCGGGGAGCTGTCGTCGAAGGGATGCCTGGCCGTGACGGGCAGCGAACGCAGAAAGGATTCGGCGAGAAAGCAGGACTCCGTCATGATCCAGGGGGGAGGGGAAGGACAAGGGAGCCGGCAGAGGTGAGCCCGCGGGGCCAGCCATGCCGAGGCCCGATAAGCTACAGGTGAAGTCCTGAAAATTGGCGCGGGATTCCTGCAGAATCCCATATGCGGGCCATCAGCGGGGTTGATCGGTTTCCGCCGGGGCGCCCCGCACCGTGAAATCTCCCGGATTACTGGGTGTTGGCGCGTCCAAGCCTTCTGCCAAGGCCTGTCCTCCTGGTTCGCTCGCCCCCTGATCCGCTCCTTTGCCCCTGTGCTCTTCGGGGTGGGAAGCCTTTCCCCTCTCCTCGGCGGAACCACTGCCCCCCGCACGGGCCCAGAGCTGCCCCACCTCGGGCACGGACATCGTGAACTGCACTCTGACGGTGAGCACCAGGGTCAATCTGCCGGGCGTCGGCCCCGTCACCCAGACCACGCCGGTGACGATCGACACCACCTACCTTCAGCCCAACGGCGGCACCGTGACCGTGAGAACTCCGAACGGCACGGTCAGCACCGATGTGGGTAGTAGCGAGGTGCGCGTGGACCGGATCCGAACCAACGGCAAGAAGCAGAAGAGCGAGTCCAAGGGCGACGACAAGGGCGGGAAACGCTGAGACGCAGCGGGGGAGCAGGGTTGTCTCCTGACGCCCTGCTCCTGGAAGTGCTGCTCCGGGAGGCCCGCCCATCCCTCCAGCAGCCAAAAGAAAAGGGCGCCCGCATGGGCGCCCTCGAGAAAATGGTGGGGGGATGATCCCCCCTGGGGAGCTTCTTCAGTCGCGACGGCCGCCGCCCTGGAGGGCGATGATGAGCCGCAGGATGAAGATGAAGAGGTTGATGTAGGTGAGGTACATGCCCAGGGCACCGGCCAGGTACTGGTCGTCCCGGTAGGTGCGGGGCATCGTGTAGAAGTCCACGAAGGCGGCGCCCACGAAGAGCACGGTGCCGAAGCCGGCGATCAGCAGCTCGAAGCCGTTGCCGCCGAACATGCCAGGCACGAACAGGCTGCCCACCACCTGGACCAGCATCGCCACGATCAGGCCGAGCAGGCCCAGACCCACCACACTGCCGAGGGCCTGGCCAACGTTGTCGCTCATGCGGCGGCCCATCACCGAGGCGGCCACGAAGGTCACCCCGGTGGCCAGGGCGGCGGTGCCGATCGCCCCGATGCCGGCGGTGCCGATCGCCATGGCGACGATGCCGCTGAGGGTGAAGCCGGTGATCAGGCTGTAGGTGGCCAGCAGCGGCAGGGCGGTGCTGTTGTTGCCCTTGAGGGCAACGTTCTGGGCCACGAAGAAGAGGATGAAGTTGCCGATCAACGCCACCCAGAACAGGGGCATGAACAGGGGCGGATTGCTGGCCATCAGGGCCAGGCCGCCTGCCACCCCACCGGCGGTGAGCACCATGCCGCCGCCCACGACGGGCAGGGCCTTGTTGATGACGTTGGGCCCCACGAGGGCGCTGGATTGCGCCTCGCGGATGGCCTCCTGGAAATTGCTGCTGGCCGGCATGGCGCACCAGAACTGCGAACTGGAACCATCCTGCCAGCGCTCTCCGGTCGCTGGTGGCCGGGTGGGGAGGCTGTAGTGGTGCGGATCTCCCTCTCTCGACCGTCCCGGGGCACGTGCGGCAGGGCCGCTCAGCGCCCGCGCGGCTGCTGGCGGCGGTCGCGCTCGGCGTAGGCGGTGACCAGCCGCTGCACCAGCGGGTGGCGCACCACATCGGCGGCGCTGAGGCGGCAGATCGCCACCCCCTCCACCCCCTCGAGCACCTGGGCGGCCTCCGTGAGGCCGCTGAGCATGCCCGGCGGCAGGTCCACCTGGGTGGGATCGCCGGTGACCACCATGCGGGAGTTCTCCCCCAGGCGGGTGAGCACCATCCGCATCTGGGCAGGGGTGGTGTTCTGGGCCTCGTCGAGGATCACGAAGGCATCGGCCAGGGTGCGGCCGCGCATGTAGGCCAGCGGTGCCACCTCGATCACGTTCTTTTCGATCAGGGCGGTGGTGCGCTCCTGACCCAACAGGGTGTGCAGCGCGTCGTAGAGGGGGCGCAGGTAGGGGTCCACCTTCTGCTGCAGGTCGCCGGGCAGGAAGCCGAGGCGCTCGCCGGCCTCCACCGCCGGACGGGTGAGGATCAGCCGCTCCACCTTGCGTTCCTGCAGCATCCGCACCGCCAGCACGGTGGCCAGGAAGGTCTTGCCGGTGCCGGCCGGCCCCAGGGCCAGGGTGAGATCGTGGCGCTCCATCGCCTGCACGAAGGCCTTCTGGCGCAGGGTGCGGGGGCGCAGGAGCTTGCCGCTCTGGCTGCGGGCCAGCACCTGGTCGCCCAGGGCGCGGTGCTCGTCGGCCCGGCCGCTGTCGAGGGCCTGCAGGGCGGTGGTGAGATCCACCGGCGTGATGCTCTGCCCCTCCTCCCAGAACGGCCGCAGCAGTTCCACCACGGCCGCGACGCGCTCGATCTGGGCGGGGCGGGCCCGCACACAAAGATCAAGACCCCGCAGCACCAGGGAAGCCCCGGTGAGGGCCTCCAGGCGTCGCAGGGTCGCTTCCCCTTCTCCGGCCAGGGCCAGGGCCGAGGCGGGAGAAGGCAGGGAGATGGTGGAGAAGGCGAGCCCGTCGGGCTCGGCCGTCGTGGCGGGGCTCAAGCCTTGGCGCTCTCGCCCTCGGCGGCGGCAGCTTCAGCGGCGGCGGCAGCAGCGGCAGCCTCAGCGGCTGCGGCCTCGGCGGCCTCCTTCGCCGCCT
Organism: Prochlorococcaceae cyanobacterium; assembly: GCA_049242845.1. GTDB lineage: Bacteria > Cyanobacteriota > Cyanobacteriia > PCC-6307 > Cyanobiaceae > CBW1002. The sequence continues at coordinate 801 of JBMLOS010000206.1, read as the reverse complement.
TCTTGGCAGCGGCGTCGCGGGCGGCAGCCTGCTTCTTCTGGCCCACGAGCACGGAGGGACGCACGCTCTTCTCCACCAGGCCGCCGCGCTCGAGCAGGCTCAGCACGGTGTCGGTGGGCTGGGCGCCCTGGGCGAGGCGGGCCCGGATGGCCTCGGTGTCCAGGCGGGTCTCCTTGGTGCGGGGGTTGTAGAAGCCCAGCTCCTCGAGCGGACGGCCGTCGCGGCGTGAGGTGCTGTTGACGGCCACGAGGCGGAAGCTCGCTTCCCGCTTCTTGCCAAACCGCTTCAGGCGGAGCTTGATCATCGTGGCTTAGCCGCTAAGTGTCCAAACAACCAATGTAGCTGGTGGGGGGTCACCCCCCTCACAGTTCGCCGAAGCCCTTGCGCTTCTTGGCCGGCCGGGGCGGCTTCGGGGCCCCACCGCCGCGGCCGGCAGCCGGCCGGCCTCCTGGCATGCCACCGCCTGGAAACCCGCCCATGCCCCCCATGCCGGGGAAACCGCCCATCCCGGGGAAGCCCCCGCCCATGCCGGGCATCCCCGGCATGCCGCCGCCACGGGTCATCTGCTGCATGAAGCCGCGCATCTGCTGGAAGTTCTGCAGCACCTTGTCCACATCCGCCGGGGTGTGGCCGCTGCCGCTGGCGATGCGCCGCCGGCGGGAGGGCTGGGCGGCGAGCAGATCGGGGTTCTCCCGCTCCGCCTGGGTCATCGAGCCGATCATCGCCTCGATCTTCCTGAGCTGCTCCTCGCCCTGCTTGAGCATGCCGTCGTCGATCTTGTTCATGCCCGGGATCAGCTTC
>JBMLOS010000205.1:0-10222 GCA_049242845.1 Prochlorococcaceae cyanobacterium | reverse complement strand
CTTCTTCTGCGTTCTCTCCGCCACCCTCAGCCTTGCGCTGTTCGTGCTCAGCCTCCTGCAGGGGGGCTGGGAAGACCGCGGCCAGCTGTTCTTCCGCGGCGTGCTGGTGCTGCTGCTGGTGGCCCTGCTGGGTCTGGGCTGGGCCGCGTCGGTCGACCGGCCGGCGGTGAGCGACACCCGCGGCACCCCGCCGCCGGTGACCAGCACCAGTTCCCCGGAGGCCCTGGCCCTGGCGGATCACCTCACCCGCAGCGGCGCCGTGATGTACACCGCGTACTGGTGCCCCCACTGCCATGAGCAGAAGGAGCTGTTCGGCAAGGAGGCCACGGCCCGGCTCAAGGTGATCGAGTGCGCCGCCGATGGCCGCGACAGCCAGAAGGAGCTCTGCGACACCAAGAAGCTAGAGGGCTTCCCCACCTGGGAGATCAACGGCAAGCTCGATTCCGGGGTCAAGACCCTGGAGCAGCTGCGGGTGCTGAGCGGCTTCCAGGGCGGCGCTCCCTCCTGATCCTGCGGCCGCGGCCGCCTGGGGCTCAGCTCCGGCGCGGCCGCACCGGCTCACCCACCGGCACCGTATGCACCGCCTGATCCAGCCGCTGGGCGCTGTGGCGCTGCCAGAACGGCTGGGGGGCAGGGGCATCGGTGCGGAAGTGGCCGCCGCGGCTTTCCTGGCGGAACCATGCGGCCTCGATCAGCCGCTCGGCCAGCACCAGCCGCTGCTGGAGGTTCTGGCAGCGTTCCAGTGCTGCGGCTTCCGCCGGGGCCAGGCTGAGCCGCTCCCGCGGATCGAGCTTCTGCAGAGTGGTGGCCATCGATCCGGAGGGCCAGCGGGCGGCGCGTTCCTGCACCCAGGCCAGGGCCTGCCGCAGACCGGCGCCGCTGCGCTCCACTCCGGCCTCCCGCCAGCAGAGCTGGCGCAGCTCCGCGATGCGGGCCAGCAGCACCTCCGGGGTGGGCAGTTGCAGCCCCGGGGCCAGCTCCGCGAGGCTGCGCTGCGGCCCTTCGCCGGGCCCGGTGGGGTCCGCCACGGCCGCCGGCTGGAGGTGCCGCAGCTGCCGCGCGAACACCAGACACTCCATCAGTGAGTTGCTGGCCAGCCGGTTGGCGCCGTGCACGCCGGTGCAGGCCACCTCCCCCACGGCGTAGAGGCCCGGCACGCTCGTGGCCGCCTCCAGATCGGTGGCCACCCCGCCCATCCAGTAGTGGGCGGCGGGGGCAACCGGGATCGGCGCGGCCACCGGATCGAGCCCCAGTTCGCGGCAGCGCCGCAGGATGGTGGGGAACTGCCGCTCCAGCCGCTCCTGGCCCACCGGCCGCAGGTCGAGCCAGAGGTGGTCGGTGCCGCTCTCGCGCATCCGCCGTGCCAGGGCCCGGCTCACCTGATCCCGGGGCGCCAGATCCCCCCCCGCCAGGTGGGCCACCGGGCTGCCTCCCCGCTCGTCGCGCAGACGCGCGCCCTCGCCCCGCACCGCCTCCGAGATCAGGAAGTGGGGGGCCCCCGGCAGCATCAGGGCCGTGGGGTGGAACTGCACGAATTCCAGGTCCCGCAGCTCGGCTCCGGCCCGCCAGGCCATCGCCACGCCGTCGCCGCTCGACTGGGAGGGGTTGGTGGTGTGGGCGAAGAGGTGTCCGCCCCCGCCGCAGGCCAGCACCACCGCCCCGGCCCGGATCCAGCCCAGCACGCCCCGGTGGAGCATCTGCAGGCCCGTGCAGTGTCCCCCCTCCATCCAGAGCTGCAGGGCGAGGGCGCCCTTGAGGCAACGGAGGGCTGGCCTCTGCAGCACCCGCCGTTCCAGGGCCTCCACCAGGGCGCCGCCGGTGCGGTCCTGCACATGCAGCACCCTGCGCTGGCTGTGGGCCGCCTCGAGGGTGGTGCTCAGCTGCTCCCCCTGGCGGTCGAAGGCCATGTCGAGCTGCAGCAGCCGCTCCACGCAGGCGGGGGCCTGGCGCACCAGCAGCTCCACCGCCGCCGGGTCGCACAGACCTGCTCCGGCCCGCAGGGTGTCCTGGATGTGGCTCTCGAAGCTGTCGTCGGCGCGGGTCACCGCGGCGATGCCCCCCTGGGCCCAGCGGCTGGCGGAGCGGGGTTCGCTGTCCTTGCTCAGCAGCAGCACCCGCAGGCCGGCGGGCAGCTCCAGGCAGGCCATCAGGCCGGCGGCTCCGCCCCCCACCACCACCACATCCCAGCACTGCCCGAAGGGCATTCCCTCCGCGGCCGCTCCGGAGTCCGACTGCACCGTCTGCGTCATCGTCGTCGCCCCGGGAGTCCCCCGCCCATGAAAAAAGCCGCCGGGAGGGCCCGACGGCTTTCACCGAGAAAGGATGTTAAGGCTCGGTAAGGGCTCAGCGATAGACCCCGTCGTTGATCCGGTCGAAGCCTTCATTGAGGGCGATCGAAGGCGGGGTCACTGTGAAGTTGTCCTTGTACTTCTCGAACAGCTCCTTCTGCCGCTCGGTGAGATCAAGCTTCAGAACGTCATCGACGTTCTCATAGGGGCCCCCCAGCACGATCTTGCCCGCGAGGGTGGGGTACATGCCCGGATACTGCTGGAAGCGGCGCACGGAGGCGTTGTTGAGATCCACCTTGCCGGCGGTCTCTGCGATCTTCTCGTCGGCCACGTTGCGGAATTCCTCCGCCCACGCCGGTGCCGGCAGCAGCAGCGAAGCCAGCAGACCGAACATGGCAACCCCGCCGAGCAGCCAGGCAACCAGCCGTTTCATCTCCACTTTCCCTCGAATACGGGTCATTGAATCCGGGACATGAGGCGGCAGGGTGCCGCAAGGCCATCAACGTTACAGAGCACTGCCGCAACGCTCCCCGGCAGCCGCTCGGCCTTTTGCAGAACTTCAGCTTTGGCGGCGAGCCTGTGCGGCCTCAGATCAGACCGGATAGCCGCGGGGCCAGCAGGGCGGCCAGCAGGAACAGGCCATCCACCACCAGCGTGGTGAGCAGGCTGGCGGCCCCCAGCCGCCAGGCCGGGCCCAGGCTCCAGAGGCGGCGGCAGAGCAGGGTGAGCCCACCGGCCGCCAGCAGCACCGTGGTGAAGGGGAGGGGCTGCAGCACCTGCAGGGCCGCGGCCTGCAGCAGCAGCGGCGCCTGCGCGGCAGATGCCTGCAGCACCAGGGGCCACTGCTGCATCACTCCGGTGAGGGCCATCACCGCATCGGTGCAGGCCGTGCCCGCCAGGGAGCCCAGATAGAAGGCGCAGCCCAGGCGCCAGCGGGCCATGGTGAGGCCTCCCAGGGCCAGGGGGAGGGCGAAGGCCTCGATCGGCAGGTGCCACAGGGGATGAAGCCGGCACCAGCCCCAGAAGAGCGATCCCGCCAGCCAGCTGCCGCTGAAGCCCACCAGCACACTGCCGCTCTGGCGCCAGTGCTCCTGCCGCTGCCCCTGCAGCAGTACACCGGCGAGCACGAGCAGGGCCGTGAACAGGGCCGAGCCCACCGGATCGAAGCGCACCCAGGGGGCCTGCAGAAACACTGGCAGGCTCACCAGCAGGGCCGCCAGGGCCGGCAGGGCGATCCACCCCTGGCGCAGCCTTCGGCCGGGGAGCAGGGCCGTGATCCCGCTCAGGCCCTGCGACGGGGCCAGGGTGAGGGCTTCCACGCTGGAGGAGGGCCGCAGGCCAGAGGGAACCCCGATCACCAAGGATGTGAAGAAAGTTGGCCAACCTTAAGGGGGCGGGGCGGTCCGGAGGGAGCCGTGGGGCAGCTGCCGCGGCCGCCATAGGTTTGGGCCGGTGCACTCGCTTCCCCCATGGCCTTCGCCGCCGCCGCCACCTCCGCGGGAGGCACCCTGGATCTCTGGACCGCCTCCTGGCATGCGGTGGTGCTGGGGGTGGTGCAGGGCCTCACCGAGTTCCTGCCGATCAGCAGCACGGCCCATCTGAAGGTGGTGCCGGTGCTGCTCGGCTGGGGCGATCCCGGCGTGGCGGTCACCGCAGTGATCCAGCTGGGCAGCATCGCGGCTGTGATCGCCTATTTCCGCCGCGATCTGGCGGAGGTGCTCTCGGCCGTGGCCGACGCCCTCCGCCGCCGCGACGGCAGTGATCCGGCCGCCCGCCTGGGCTTCGCGATCGTGGTGGGCACCGTGCCGATCCTGCTGGCGGGCCTGGCGATCAAGCGCTTCTGGCCCGGCTACGAGGATTCGCCCCTGCGCAGCCTCACCGCCATCGCGGTGGTGTCGATCGTGATGGCCCTGCTGCTGGCCGTGGCCGAACTGGTGGGCCGCCGCCGCCGCACCCTGGAAGACACCCGACCCCGGGACGGGCTGCTGGTGGGGCTGGCCCAGGCGCTGGCGCTGATCCCCGGTGTCTCCCGCTCCGGCAGCACCCTCACCGCCGCCCTCTTCGATGGCTGGCAGCGCCCGGCCGCCGCCCGCTTCTCCTTTCTCCTCGGCATTCCAGCGATCACCCTGGCCGGCCTGGCCGAGCTCTCCAGCGCCTTCTCCAGCCCTGCGGGCGGAGGACTGGTGCCGATGCTGCTCGGCATCCTCTCCGCCGCCGTGGTGTCGTGGCTGGCGATCGCCTGGCTGCTGCGCTTCCTGCAGCGCCACAGCACCTGGATCTTCGTGGGCTACCGGCTGCTGTTCGGCCTGCTGCTGCTCCAGTGGGTCGCCCGCACCCCCGGCTGAGGGGATCCGGCGGCGGCGCTTTCCGCCAGGCAGGATCGAGGGGCTGCGCTGGGGGAGTGAACCGTGTGGAATGAACCGAGCGCCCAGCTCGCCGAGGATGCCCAGGCCGCCGCAGGCCGCCAGCCCCAGCCCGCCGAGGTGGCCAGCGTGGAGAGCGGCTCGATCGGCGAGGAGCTCGGCTTCGAGGTGGGCGATCGGCTGGTGAGCATCAACGGGGTGCGTCCCCGCGACCTGATCGATGTGCAGTTCCTCTGCGGAGAGGAGGAACTCAGCCTGGAGGTGCTCGATGCCCAGGGCACGCTGCACCGGGTGGAGCTAGAGAAGGACGCCGACGAGGGTCTGGGGCTCGGCTTCACCGAGGCGCTCTTCGATGGCCTGCGCCAGTGCAACAACCACTGCCCCTTCTGCTTCATCGACCAGCAGCCCCCGGGCCGGCGTCGCAGCCTTTACCTCAAGGACGACGACTACCGCCTCAGTTTCCTCTACGGCTCCTATCTCACCCTCACCAACCTCACCGCCGCCGACTGGCAGCGGATCGAGCAGCAGCGTCTCTCTCCACTGTATGTGTCGGTGCACGCCACCGACCCCGAGCTCCGCAGCAGGCTGCTGGTGAATCCCCGGGCCGGCCTCCTGCTGGAGCAGCTGGCCTGGTTCGCCGAGCGGCAGCTGCAGATCCATGCCCAGGTGGTGGTCTGCCCCGGCCTCAACGACGGCGACGCCCTTGAGTGCACCCTGCGGGACCTGGCGGGCTTTGCCGCAGGCGACTGGCCGGCCGTGCTTTCCGCCGCCGTGGTGCCGGTGGGGCTGACCCGCTTCCGTCCGGTGGACGATGCCCTGGTCCCCGTGGACCGCGCCTGCGCCCGGGCCGTGATCGAGCGGGTCGAACCGCTGCAGCAGGAGTTCGCCGATCGCCTCGGCAGCCGCTTCGCCTGGCTCTCGGATGAGTGGTACCTGATCGCCGGGCTTCCCCTGCCGCCCCGCGGCAGTTACGAGGATCTGCCCCAGCAGGAGAACGGTGTCGGCAGCATCCGCGCCTTTCTCGAGCAGCTGGAGACGGCCACCGAGGCCCTGCCGGCGGCGGTGGCGCCGGCGCGGCACTACAGCTGGGTGGTGGGCAAGCTCGTGGCCGAGGCCCTCCAGCCCGTGGTGAACCGGCTGAATGCGGTCGAGGGCCTCACCCTCACCCTGCACGGCCTGCCCAGCCCCTACTGGGGGCAGGACCAGGTGGTCACGGGGCTGCTCACCGGTGAGGATCTGCTCACCGGACTGGCCGATCGCCCGCTCGGGCAGGCCCTGCTGCTCCCCAGGGTGATGCTGCGCCAGGGGGAACCGGTCTTCCTCGACGACCTCACCCTGGCGGAACTGGAGGCCCGGCTGCCGGTGCCGGTGGTGCCGCTGGAAGGGGCGGACGATCTGGTGGCCGTCTCCCTCGGCAAACCGGTTGACGCTGTTTAAGCTGCCGCCAACGTTCTGATTGGCAAGGTTCGGCGTGAAGTGCTCCCTGCTCCTGCGTGCAGCTCTGATCGCCATGGTGGGTCTTCCTGCCGGCGCGGCCACCGCCCTGGCCGAAGAAAGTCCTCCCAGTGCCCCCTTTTCGGCGCCCCTCACCGCACAGGCTGAGCCTGCCCCAGCCCCGGCGGCCGCTCCAGGTGCTGCTCCCACCGCCGCCCAGGTGGAGGAGTTGCTGCAGTTCCAGCCCGAACCGTTGCCGCTCGCTCCCGATGTGGTCGGGCCCCGGCCCAAGTCGGATCCTTCCGTGCTCCCGCCTGCTGCCACCCAGCTGAATCCCGATCTCCGGCCCCTCACGGCCCCCGCCTCCCTCGGTCTGCCGATCAGGCCGGAGCAGGTGCGGATCAAGGAGCTCCGCCCCCTCGGCCTCTCGGATGTCGAGCAGCTGGCGGAATTCAACAACCCCAATCTCAAGTCGCTGGCCAGCCAGGTCCAGCAGGCCCAGTCGAACCTGCGGGCCCAGATCGCCCTCTGGTACCCGAACATCAATCTCAACGCGGCCGCCCTGCCCTCCTATACGGGCGGCCAGCAGTACAGCTCCTCCATCACCGGCACGGGTCAGGAGGTGGGCAACACGATCACGAGCATCTGGAACATGGAGGCCAACCTCCAGGCGACCTGGTCGTTGATCAACCCCACGCGGGTCCCGCAGATCGCCGCCGCACGTGATCAGTTCGAGCAGGCCAAGAACCAGTACCTGATCGGTCTGCGGGATCTGCGCCTCCAGGCGGCCCAGGCCTATTTCGATCTCCAGGAATCCGACGAACAGGTCCGCATCGGTCAGGAGTCGGTGCGCGCTTCGGTGGTGAGCCTGCGGGATGCCCGCGCCCGCTTCCAGGCCGGTGTGGCCACCAAACTGGAGGTGCTGGAGGCCGAAACCCAGCTCGCCCGCGACCAGCAGCTGCTCACCACCTCCCTGGCAGCTCAGTCGATCGCCCGCCGCACCCTGGCAGCCCTTCTCGATCTCCCCCAGACCGTCACCCCCACCGCCAAGGATCCGGCCCGGGTGCTCGGCACCTGGCTGCCTTCCCTGCAGGAGAGCATCATCGCGGCCTACGCCTTCCGGGAGGAGCTTGACAACGCCCTGCTGGACATTTCGATCGCCAACAGCCAGGCAAACACCCAGCTCGGTGAGGTGCAGCCATTCCTCAACATTGTAAATACCCTAAGAGTGGGGCGCTCTCAAGGATACGAATTCGTGCAGCAGCCGATCGACGATGAGATCGGCTGGAACCTGGACAACACGATTGGCCTCAACCTCAGTTGGAACCTGTTCGACGGCGGTCGTGCCAAGGCCCTGTACCGTCAACAGAAGCAGCGGGCAGAGGAGAACCGCTTCCTATTTGCCGCACAGCGCGACGCAATCCGCCAGGAAGTGGAGACGAGCTTCTACGAATTGCAGAAGAACAACCGCAATATCCTCACAACCACACGCGAGGTGGTCTCTGCCCGGGAGGCTCTCCGCTTAGCCCGCCTCCGCTTCCAGGCCGGGGTGACCACCCAGCGGGAGGTGGTGGATAACCAACGTGACCTCACCCAGGCCGAGGTGCGCTACGCAAGCGCCATCAGCGAGTACAACCGCAGACTCGCCGAGATGCGCCGCCGCACGGGCCTTGACCAGATCGCCCTCTGCAAGCCCCAGTCGCTCCCGGCAGAAAGGCCGGTCAACGCCGCCGAGACCTTGGTGCCCGTGGAGCCCCAGCCGCTCGAGCCCGCCTGTTCCTTCAACGCCAATCCGGTCAACTGAGTCCGCCGATCTGAGCCATGGCCCCGGCCCCGTCGCCTCTCCTGCCCCTCCGCTGGATCGACGTGCTGCGGCTGAGCCTCTTCCAGGGCTGCGTCGGTGCCCTAGCCGCTGTGTTCGTGGGCATGCTCAACCGGGTGATGATCACCGAGCTGGCCCTGCCGGCCCTGCTGGTGGGCGGAGCCCTCGCCTGTGAGCAGTTCGTGGCCCCCAGCAGGGTGCTGTTCGGCCACCTCTCCGACAATCACCCTCTCGCCGGTCGCCACCGGGTTCCGTACGTTCTGCTGGGGGCGGTGCTCTTCTGTCTGCTGGCGCTGCTGTCGGTGCCGCTGGTGTTCCACACCGCCCGCCTGCTGCAGGGCGGCATCGCCCCGGTCTCGGTGCTCTCGGCGGCCGCCCTGGCGGGCCTGTTCGCCCTCTACGGCCTGGCGGTGTCCATGGCCACCACGCCCTACCTGGCCCTGGTGATCGACCGCACCACCGAAACCCAGCGGCCACGGGCCGTGAGCCTGCTCTGGTGCATGCTCACGGTGGGCATCATCGTGGCCTCGATCGCCGTCCAGATCTCGCTGCGCTCTCTCGACGGGGTCACCGATCCGGCCCTGCTCGAACCGGTGCTCACGGGATTCATGCAGCGGCTGGTGCTCGTGGTGCTGGCCCTCACGGTCGTGGCCCTCGCCGGCATGGAGCCGGCCAGAAGCTCCCGCAGCGTTTCTTCTGATGCGGTGGTCCCCAAGGCGGGTCCCCCCCGCCGGGACGACGCCATCACCCTGGGCCAGTCCTGGGCGCTGGTCAGCTCCAGCCGTCAGGTGGCCGTGTTCTTCGGCTTCCTGGTGCTGTTCACCCTGGCCCTGTTCATTCAGGACCCCATCCTCGAGAGCTTCGGCGGCGAGGTGTTCGGCATGCCCATCTCCGCCACCGCCTCGCTTACTGCCTTCTGGGGGGTGGGCACCCTGCTGGGCCTGGTCGCCGCCGGCCTCTGGGTGGTGCCGCGGCTGGGTAAGCTCCCCACGGCCCGGCTCGGCTGTCAGCTGATCCTGGCGAGCCTGCTGCTGCTCGTGGTGTGCGGCCTGGTGGGACAGGTGCCCCTGCTCAAGGGTGTGATGCTGCTGTTCGGCCTGGCCTCCGGCATCGCCACCAACAGCGCCCTCTGTCTGATGCTGGATCTCACCCTGCCCCAGGCGGCTGGCACCTTCGTGGGGGTTTGGGGTCTGGCCCAGGCCCTCTCGCGGGCCCTCGGGAAACTGATCGGAGGGGGCCTGCTGGATCTGGGCAGGCTGCTGTTCCCCGGAGCTCCTCCCCTGGCCGCCTATGCCCTGGTGTTCGGGATCGAAGCGCTGGTTGCCTTTGCCGCGATCGTGTTGCTGAGCCGCGTCAACCTGCGCCAGTTCAGGGAGGATACGGGGCGCAGCCTGAGCAGGGTGCTCGCTCTGGAGCTCGGATGATCGATTCGCCTGTCCTGGACCCTCTTCTCGAATCCGCCCTGGCGGCTCTGGTGGATCAGGTGGCGGAACGGCAGAGACACGATTTCGGCCACATGGCCTCCGATGTGAAGGCCGACGGCACCCTGATCACGGCCTGTGATCGCTGGAGCGACGCCACCCTGGTGGAGGGTCTGCAGCGGCTCTATCCCGGCGACGGGGTCCTGAGCGAGGAGGGACGCCGGCTGGTGCCCTCCACCCCCTCCTTCTGGGTGGTGGATCCCCTCGATGGCACCACCAACTTCGCCGCCGGCATTCCCTACTGGGCGATCTCCCTGGCCCGCTATGAGCAGGGACGCCCGGTGCTGGCGGTGCTCGATGTGCCCCCGCTGCGGCAGCGGATCGTGGCGATCCGGAACCGGGGCGCCTGGCGCAACGGCAAGAAACTTCACCCCCCCTCCCAGCAGGCGCGCACCGCTGGCTGCGCATCTCTGTGCAGCCGCTCGATCGGTGTGCTCCAGAAGCTGCCGGATCGCCGCTTCCCGGGAAAGATCCGTCTGCTCGGCGTGGCCAGTCTCAATCTCGTGAGCGTGGCCATGGGCCAGACGGTCGCTGCCCTGGAGGCCACGCCCAAGATCTGGGACCTGTCAGCGGCCTGGTTGGTGCTGCAGGAACTGGCCTGCCCGCTGCGCTGGCTGGCCCGCGACCCGGGGGTTCTGGAGGTGGGGGGAGACCAGTCGGATCTCGACTATCCGGTGCTGGCGGCGGACAGCGAGGAGACCCTGGAGCGCTTTCTCCCCTGGGGCGAGGCCCTGCTCGACTGAGCCGCCAGTGCCGCCCTCTAGCGGGCTGGGCGAAAGAGGTGGTAAGGTTTTGGACTGCGCGGGACGCCAAGGCGGAAGCCGAGGTGGAACG
>JBMLOS010000204.1:0-25784 GCA_049242845.1 Prochlorococcaceae cyanobacterium | reverse complement strand
CCCCGCAATCCCCTGTCTCCGAGCCTTTGGCCGAGGCCCCTCCGCAGGAGCCGCTTCCCGAGGCTCCGGCTGCGGAGCAATCCCTGCCCCCTGCCCTGCTGGAGCTGGCCACCGAGGAGCTGCGCCGTCGCCGCGCCGCCCTGGAGGAGGAGATCGCGCAGCTGGAGCGCCGGCGGGAGCAGATCGAGCGGGAGATCACCAGCAGCTTCAGCGGCCAGTCGGATGCGATCGCCCGGCGCCTGAAAGGCTTCCAGGAGTACCTGGTGGGGGCCCTGCAGGACCTGGTGGTGGCGGCCGAACAGGTGGACCTGGTGGTGCAGCCCCTGGTGGTGCAGCCCTCCCCCCTCGACCAGGCGGCGGCGCCGCCGCCCAGCGCTCCTCCGGAGCCCGTGGTGGCGGGCGGCCCCTTCGCCCAGGACGAGGAGCTGATCCGGGAGCGGCTGCGCCAGTTCGGCGGCCAGCCCGATTTCTACGCCGATCCCTGGATCCTGCGCCGCACCCTCGAGCCCCCCCAGACGGCCTCCCTGGAGGACTGGTTCCTGGCCCAGGGCGGTCGGGGGGCCCAGGCCAGCGCCGGCAGCCGCAGCCGCAACGCCCTCACGGCCGGCGCCGCCATCTCGATCCTGGGGGAGCTCTACGGCGAGCGTTTCCAGACCCTGGTGCTGGCCGGCCAGCCGGAGCGGCTGGGGGAATGGCGCCGCGGCCTGCAGGACTGCCTCGGCCTCGGCCGGGAGGACTTCGGCCCCAACAGCGGCATCGTGCTGTTCGAGCGTCCCGAGGCTCTGATCGAGCGGGCGGATCGCCTCGAGGAGCAGGGCGAACTGCCCTTCATCGTGGTGGATGCGGCGGAGCGGGCCGTGGAGGTGCCGATCCTGCAGTTCCCCCTCTGGCTGGCCTTCGCCGCCGGCCCCGGCGAAGTGATCGACGAAGACCTCTCCTACTGATCCCCGCCCCCATGCTCCCCGTGCTTCTGCCCGCCGCGCTGCTTCTCGGCTACCTGCTCGGTTCGCTGCCCTTCGGCTACCTGGCCGGCCGCTGGTGCAAGGGCATCGACCTGCGGGAGTACGGCTCCGGCTCCACCGGCGCCACCAACGTGCTGCGGGTGGTGGGCAAGGGGCCGGCCCTGGTGGTGTTCCTGCTCGACGTGGGCAAGGGGGTGGCGGCCGTGCTGCTGGCACGAGTGCTACTGGAGCCCCTCGGCGAGCCCCTGGGCCCCGGCGCCTGGCTGATCGACAGCGGCGTGGTGGGGGCGGGGCTGGCGTCCCTCGCTGGCCACATCTGGCCGCTCTGGCTCGGCTGGAAGGGCGGCAAGGCCGTGGCCACCGGCCTCGGCATGCTGATCGGCCTGGCCTGGCCCGTGGGCATCGCCTGCTTCGGCATCTTCCTGGCGGTGCTCAGCTTCAGCCGGATCGTCTCCCTGGCGAGCGTGGTGGCGGCCCTGTCGCTGCCGCTGCTGATGCTCGGCTGGTTTGCCGACCACGGCATGGGCCTGCGGCTTCCCTACCTCGTGCTGGCGGTGGTCACCACCGTGCTGGTGGTGTGGCGCCACCGCAGCAATCTGCAGCGGATCCTGGCCGGCACCGAGCCGCGCCTGGGCGAGAAGAAGCCCAGCTGATCGGTAGCTGATCGGCGGCGGGCCGGGGCGGGAGCGGCTCAGGCCAGGGCGCGGCTGCGCTCGGCGGCGGCGATCACCGCCTCGATCAGGGCCGAGCGCACCCCGGAGCGCTCCAGCTGCCGCAGCCCCGCGATCGTGGTGCCCCCCGGGCTGGTCACCATGTCCTTGAGCTGGCCGGGGTGGAGTGCCTGCTCCTGCAGCAGTGCCGCGGTGCCGGCCAGGGTGCGGTGGGCCAGGTGGTGGGCCAGGGGCCGGGGCAGCCCCGCCCCCACGGCGCCATCGGAGAGGCCCTCCGCCACCAGGGCCACAAAGGCCGGACCCGAGGAGGTGAGGGCCAGGAAGGCATCGAGCTGGCCCTCGGGCAGTTCCAGCACCTCCCCCACCGGCTCGAACAGGCCGCGCACCCAGCGGCACTCCTCGGCTCCGATCCCTTCCCCCCAGGCCAGGCCCGTGAGGCCCTGGCGCACCAGACAGGGAGTGTTCGGCACGGCCCGCACGCAGAGGCGATCCGGGAAGAGGCGCTGCAGCCGCTCCAGGGTCACGCCCGCCAGCACCGAGAGCAGCAGACCGCCGCCATCGGCGCCGCGGGCGGCGACGGCGGCCTCCTCCAGCTGCTGCGGTTTCACCGCCAGAAGCACCACCGGCGCCTTCCAGGCCTCCCGGGGATCGGTGCTCACCGCCAGCTGCTGCTCCCGGGCCAGGCGCTCGGCCGAGGCGGCATGGGCCACGGCCGCCCGCACGCCGGAGCGCTCGATCACGCCGCTCTCGAGCAGCGGAAACAGCAAGGCCTGGGCCATGCGGCCCAGGCCAACCACGCCGAAGCGGGAACCGTCGAGGGAGCTCAAGGGCAGGGGGCGATCAGATCGCCACATCCTGCCGGCCCCAGGCGGGGCTGGGGGCGGCCTCGAGGTCGGAGCTGCTCTCGCGGGTGCTCACGATCGTGGGCGACGACGACTCCTCGCCGCCGGTGGTGGTCACCGTGACGCAGGAGGGGGCGAACAGGAAGATGCTCTCGCCCACCCGCTCCTGGTGGCCGTCGATCGCGAAGGTGCCGCCCGCCACGAAATCCACGGCGCGCTGGGCCTGATCGGGCTCCATCATCGTGAGATTGAGGATCACGGTCTTGCGCTCCCGCAGGGCCTGGATCGCGCGGGGCATCTCATCGAAGCTGCGGGGCTCCATCAGGGTCACCTCCGCGGCCGAGGAGGAGAGGCCGGGCATGCCGATCACATTGCTGCCGCTGAAGGGATCCTCCCCTCCGAAGGCCCCACTGGTGAGGGTGAGGGCGCTGCTGGCGGGGCGGCTGGCGGAGGCATGGCTGGCCGCGGTGTCACCGTCGTCGTATTCGAGCTCGTCTTCATACCCGCCATCGAGGTAATCATCGCCGGACACGACGGCACGCAGGCGGGAGAACAACGACACGGATGGAGCCTCAGTTGTGATGCTTGGCACCTGAATAGCGTCTCACGAAAAGGGTTGCAAGCGCACCGGCTCAGGGCCGCGCCCCGAACAGGCCGCTGCCGAGGCGCACCCAGGTGCTGCCGGCCGCCACCGCCTCCCGCCAGTCGCCGCTCATTCCCATCGACAGTTCGCTCAGCTCCAGCTCCCCCGCCAGGGCCGCGCAGTCGCGGAACAGGGCGCTGCGCTCAGCCTGATCGAGCCCCAGCGGAGCGATCGTCATCAGGCCCAGCACCTGCAGAGCCTCCAGGGCCTGCAGCCGGGGCCAGGCCTGCCGAAGTTCGAGGGGATCGAAGCCGCCCTTGGCCGGATCCGGCCGCAGCTTCACCTGCAGGAACACCACCGGCCGCCGCCCCTCCTCGGCGGCGATGCGCTCCAGCCGTTCGGCCAGCGCCAGGCTGTCCACCGAGTGGATCGTGCCGAAGTGCCGCACCACGCCCCGGGCCTTGTTGGCCTGCAGCCGCCCGATGAAGTGCCAGTCGAGGGGCGGCTCCAGGCCCTTGAGATCGTGGAGCTCCTCCTGCTTGGCCATCGCCTCCTGCAGACGGCTCTCGCCGAAGCTGCGCAGGCCGGCGGCGGCCGCCTCCCGGATCCTCTCGGCCGGCTGCCCCTTGCTCACCGCCAGCAGACGGGTGGAGGAGGGCAGTGCACGGCGGATCTCCTCCACCCGTGCCTGCAGCTCCTCCGGCGGGGATGCCGCGGCCATGGGCGCAAGCGCAGGGGTCAGAGGAAGGTCTGGTCGAAGAGCTGCCGCCAGCGGGCATGCACCTCCGGGCCCTCCCGGCGGGAACGGACCAGGTTCTGTTCGGCGTAATGGCGCGCGTCCATGAGTGGAATCACCTCGAAACTGGCGCCTCTGGTCTGCAGGGTCACCAGGAAGAAGATCCTCTGGGCATAGAGGGTGGCGTAGAGATCGCAGCTCTCTCCTGCCGGTGCCACCCGGTAGAGCATCCCGAAGGTGGGATGGTTGAGATAACGCTCTGCGCTCACGTGGTCCGCCGGACTGGCGCCATTAAAGGGCACCGACCCGCCAGCGGAGCACCAGAAGGGTCACAAGGGCTACTCCGGCCACCGGGCCTGCCGCCCCCTTGGCGGGCGGCTGGGTGTGGAGGCGCTCGGGCGGCAGCCACATCCCGCCGCGGGCCATCAGTGCCTCGGCCCCCTGCTCGGCCCGCAGCAGCACGTTCGCCAGCAGCCGCTCGCCCACGGCCAGCACCAGCGCCAGCCCTCCCTTCCAGCCCAGCTGGCGCAGGTTCACCGCCCGGGTGGCGATGGCTCGCAGCAGGTTCTGCAGCTCCTCCTGGACCAGCGGCAGGAAACGCAGGGCCAGCAGCAGGGTGAAGCCGAGGCGCTCCACCGGCCAGCCGAGTCGCCCGAGGGGTCGAAGGAACCAGTCGATCGCCCAGACCAGCTCCTCCGGGCTGGTGCTGAGCAGCAGCAGGTTGGCGCTGTGCACCAGGGTGAAGAGCAGGGTGGCGCCGTTGAGTCCGAGTTCCGCCGAGCGGCGGCTCACCACCAGGGGGCCTAGGGGCAGCGGCCCGAGGGAGACCGGTCCCCAGCGCAGCAGCTCCCAGCTGCGGCCGGAGCGCTCCGGAGCCGGGCTCCCGGGGGGACCGGGCTCGAGCCGCACCTCATCGGCGGGACGCTGCAGCGGCGCCGGTGGCACGCTGCCGGCCGGCAGCAGGGCCGCCAGCACACCCACCAGCAGCGCCAGGGCCAGCAGCAGCGGCAGGCTGCGGCGCCAGAGGCGCCAGGGCAGTCCGCAGGTGGCGGTGATCAGCAGCAGCAGGCCCACCAGGGCCAGGCGCCAGAGGGGGCCGGCCAGGATCGGCGTCACCAGGAAGGCCACCGTCCAGCCGATCTTGAGGCGCGGATCCAGCCGCTTCAGCCAGCTGGAGGATCCCTCCGCGCCGCCGCTGCCCTCGCCGGTTCCGTCGTCGGCCACGTACTGGCCGATCGGCATCTGCCGCAGCCAGTCCACTCAGCGGCCGCGGCTCTGCTGACGGGCCAGATCCCGCTCGGCGTCGCGCTGCTGCTTGCCGCGCCAGAACAGGCGGATCGGTGTGCCCTCGAAGCCGAGACCCTCGCGGATCTGCCGCTCCACGTAGCGGCGGTAGGTGTCGCCGAACAGCTTGGGTTCGTTCACGAACAGGGTGAAGCTGGGGGGCCGGGTGGCCACCTGGGTGCCGTAATACAGCTTGCCCTGGCGGCCGCCCCGGCTGGTGGGCGGCGTGCGCCAGCTGAGGGCTTCGGTGAGCACCTCATTCACCACCGAGGTGCTCACCCGGCGGCGGTGCTGCTCCACCGCCACCGCCGCGATCGCGAAGAGGCTCTGCACCCGCTGGCCGGTGAGGGCGGAGGTGAACAGCATCGGCGCCCAGTCGAGGAAATAGAGCTTGGCGCGCAGCTCCTTCTCCATCGCCGGCATGGTGTGGGAGTCCTTCTCGATCGCGTCCCACTTGTTCACCACCACCACGCAGGCGCGGCCGTCCTCCTCGATGCGGCCCGCCAGGCGCTGATCCTGCTCGGTGACGCCATCGAGGGCATCGATCACCAGCACGCACACATCGCTGCGCTCGATCGCCTTGAAGCTGCGGTTGATGCCGAAGAACTCCGGCCCGTAGTTCACCGAACGCTTGCGGCGGATGCCGGCGGTGTCGAGGATCTTCCAGGTGTGGCCCTCGCGCTCGATCGTGGTGTCGATCGTGTCGCGGGTGGTGCCGCGGATCGGGCTCACGATCGCCCGCTTCTCGCCGCAGATGGCATTGAGCAGGCTCGACTTGCCCACGTTGGGGCGGCCGATGATCGCCAGCTGGATCGGCTCCTCCCCCTCCTCCTCGCTGCTGGCCGGGAGGAAGCCGATCACCTGATCGAGCAGATCGCCGGTGCCGGCCCCGTGGATCGCCGAGATCGGATGGGGTTCCCCGAGGCCCAGACCCCAGAACTCAGCGGCCATCGACAGGCCGGCCTCGGGCGATTCGCACTTGTTCACCGCCAGCAGCACCGGCACGGTCTGGCCGCGCAGCCACTCGGCGATCGATTCATCGGCGGCGGTGCAGCCCTGCTGGCCGTCCACGATCACCACCGCCACCGAGGCCTCGGCCAGAGCGAGATTGGCCTGCTCGCGGATCTCCGGCAGGAACTCGCTGTCGTCATCGAACACCAGGCCGCCGGTGTCCACCACCCGGAAGGTGCGATCCCCCCAGAAGCCCTCCTGATAGGTGCGGTCGCGGGTCACGCCCGGCTCGTCGTGCACGATCGCCTCCCGGCTGCGGCACAGGCGGTTCACGAGGGTGGATTTGCCCACATTGGGTCGCCCGATGATGGCGACGACAGGAAGCGCCAAAGCGACTTATCTCAGCGACATTGCGTTTCCTGACACTACAGAGCGGTGGACCGGCCGCATCACCCTCAACCCTGAAGCCTTCCCGTGCGCCCTGTCCCGCCCTACACGGGCGGAGCTAGCGCGGAAATGTCCCCTCCTGCGGTGCCTGGGGCGCCCTCGGCTGATGGTGGAGTTGATCGCCGCGATCGTGGTCGACCTCTCCGAGCAGAAGCTCTATGCCTACGACGCCGAAGCGGCGCTGCTGCGCACCGTGCCCGTGAGCACCGGCAAGCCCTCCAGCCCCACCCCCACCGGCGAGGGACAGGTGTACGGCAAGCACCGCAGCGTGACCATGCGGGGCACCGGCTTCGTGGCGCCGAACGTGCCCTGGGCCCTGTGCATCACCCCCGACCAGGTGATCTGCCTGCACGGTGCCCCCTGGCAGGAGGCCGCGGGTCAGAGCTTCGGGGTGCCCCGCAGCCACGGCTGCGTGCGGGTGCCCACTCCCCATGCCCGCTGGCTGTTCGAGCACACCCCGGTGGGTACTCCGGTCACGATCCGCCCCTGAGGCCGCACCGCGCTCAGCCTTCAGCCCGCAAGCTGCTGCTGCTGGTTGCCGATCACCAGGAGCAGCAGGCTGATCGCCCCCAACAACTCCACCAGCAGCGCCACCACGAGCATCGTGCCCGCCAGGCCGCTGGCGTAGGAGCTGGTGATCACCTCGATGGCCTTCGACGGGGCCCCATGGCTGTGGGTGAGCACGCCGCTGCTCAGGGCTGCCCGCACCTTGGCTTCCACAGCGGGGATCTGCTCCGGCGTGGCGCCCAGCTGGAGCAAGCGGTCCTGCAGGCTGGCAAAGCCAAAGCCATTGACCAGGGCCCCGTTGGCGGCAAAGCCCAGGGCAAAACCCAGCTGATCGGTGGTGGTGCGAAAGGCGGTCACCGATCCGAAATAGCGCTGCGGCGCCTCCTGCACGAACAGGGCCGACTCGGGCACCGACAGGAAGGCCAGACCGGTACCCACCAGCAGCAAGGGCAGGACGAACGAGGCGTAGGGAGTGTCCGCACGCACTCCCGCCAGCCATAAAAGCCCCAGCACGAGAACGAGGATGCGGCCCGCTATCAGCTGGGTGGTGCGACGCCCCGGCGCCATCAGCCTGCCCGCCACCACACGGCCGGCGGCAAAGCAGATCAACAGCGGCAGCTGAGCCAGAGCCACCTGGCTGGTGCTGTAGCGCTGCACTGTCTGCCAGAAGTTGCTGGTCTGCAGCTGCACCACCGCCTGGGCGAAGTCCCAGGCGATCCCGCTCACGATGGCGGCGGCAAAGCAGCCGCGGCCGTAGAGCCCCACGGAAAGATCGGCTCCTGGCGGCCCCGCTCGATCCACACGTGCGCGCCGAACACCGCCACACCGCCCAGGGTCGGGAAGAGGAACTGCGGCGCCGTCAACCCGCTGACCGCATGGCTGACCCCAATGAGAAACAGCACCATCGCCAGAGCGATGCTGACCAGGCCCGGCCAGTCGGCGCGCAGCGCCGCGTTGGCGGGCATTTCGGGCAGCAGCAGCGGCACCAGCGGCAGGCACAGCAGCGCGATCAGGGGCACCAGCCCCAGGGCCAGGCGCCAGCTGCTGTCGGTCAGCACACCCCCCAGCAGCGATCCGCCGATGAAGCCCGCAATGATCAGCAGGTTCCACGTGTCCAGGGCCTTGCCCAGCTGGTCGGGCCGGCTCACGGAGCGGGCCGAGGCAAAGGTGAGTGCCAGTATGGCGCCCACGCCGATGCCCACCAGGGCGCGCCCCAGCAGAAACAGGGGCGCGCCGGGGGCCGCCAGGGCTATGCCATCCCCGGCGATCGAGAGCAGCAAGTTGCCCATCAGCACCCTGCGACGGCCCAGGCGATCGCCCAGAAAGCCCATCAGCAGCACGGTGGCGGCCTGGGCGAGGGTGGCGCCCTGCATGTGCAAGGCCGCCTCCGCCTTCACCAGGGCCGTGTTGGCCACCGTGGGATCGATCAACTGCAGGCTGGCCAGCACCCCCAGAAAGGGCACCGCCAGGGCACCCGTGGATTTGTCGCTCATGCGGGGATCAACGATGCAGAGGGAGCAGCAGTTGCCTGCCAGAAGGTGGAGGGCCAGCGGGGAGCCGGCGCGTCGGCGCGACTGATCGCCACCAGGTGACCGCGCCGCTGCAGCGGGCGGCTCCAGGGACGACTGGGCATCGACGAGCCAGACCTCACCCTTGGCGCGGAGCACCTCGGGGCCCAGCTGGGCGGCCCAGGCCAGCACCTGACGGCGCTCCAGCGGCTCGAGCTGCAGCCAGGCATCACTGCGCACCAGCTGCCGTTCGCTGTGGAACGGCGGGGCGGAATGCTGCGCGCGGGTCTCGAGCTGCTGGCATAGCCACTGCTGACGGCGCTCGGCCTTGCCTGGGGACAGCAGATCACCCTTGCTGAAATGCAGCAGATCAACGCCATCGAACTGCTGCCTCACCAGCTAGCCCACCCAGCGGCCTTGCCGCAGCGCCTCGATGCGCTCCAGACCACCACCAGCAGCACCCGCGCCAGGGCCAGGCCGCGGAGCTGCAGCTGGCTGGCCACCCGCTCAGGCAGGGCCATGCCGCTGGTTGCGAGCAGCACATGCGCTGGGGGCTGGTCACGCTTGGCCAGCTCCAGCAGCGCCGCCCCCAGGCCATCGCGGAGGGTGCAGCACACGCAGCCGTCGCCGAGCTAGAGCACCCGGCCTTCGCCCTGGCGCAGGCGCTCGGCATCCACATTGATGCTGCCGAGATCGTTCACCAGCAGGGCCCAGCCCTGGCAGGCGCCGGCCTGCAGCGGGACTTTGATCAGGGTGCTCTTGCCGGAGCCCAGGTATCCACCCACCACGGTGGCCGGTACCTCGTGCAATGACTCCTGGGGCGAAAGGCCGATCGAGAGGGTGCTCATGGGGTGTTTCCCTCCAGAGAGCCGTACACGCACGCCCCGTCTTTGAGGGTGGCCACCACAGCGATGTCGTTGAGCTGTTCGGGTGCAGTGGCGGTGGGGTCGGCATCGAGGATCACCAGGTCGGCGCGCTTGCCCGGAGCCAGGCTGCCCTTGCTGGCTTCTTCACGGATCTGCCAGGCTGCTTCGATCGTGAGGGCGCAGAGGGCTGCGTCGGCACTCACGCACTCCGAGGGGCCCAACACCCCGTCGCTACGGGTGCGGCGGGTCATGGCGTTTTGCACCATGCGCATCGGCTCGATCGGCCTCACCGAGAAATCGTTGTGATTCGAACAATGCAGCCCCAGAGCCATGGCGCTGGCCATTGGGCTCATGCGCCCGGCCCTCTCGGGTCCAAGGTTGGAGAGGTGAACATCGCCGAAAAAGAAGGCATGCACCGTGAAGAAGCTGGGGTGCAGGCCCAGCTCCACGTACTGCTTCAGCTGGCCGGGTGCCATGAACTGGGAGTGGATGATCACGGTGCCGTGGTCCTGTTCGCTCTTGAGGCCAGCGCGGCGGCAGGCCTCGATCATCAGGTCGATCGCGGCATCGCCGTTGCAGTGCGAGAACAGCTGAATGCCTTGGCTGGAGAGCTGCGCCACCGCCTCCCTCAGCTGCTCGGGAGCGCACACCGGCTGGCCGCGCCAGTTGGCTTCGCCGTTGGGACCGGGGGTGAGCAGCGGTTCGCCCCAGAAGGCGGTCTTGCCCTGGGGTGAGACATCCACCAGCAGCTTGATGCCCTGCAGCTTGAGGCGATCGCGGTAGACACCGAAAGCCTCACGTGCCGGCTGGGGCATCTCCAGGGGTTGGCCCTGGAAGCCGGGAAACCGCTCGCGCAGCATTGATGACACATCGAGCACCAGCGGCAGCAGCACCAGGTCGACGCAGAGGCGGCCCTCGCGGGCGGCCCGTTAAACAGCGTCAGATCTCCGGCCACCGTGGCGCCGTCCTGCACGGTGGTGATGCCCTTGGAGGTGTAGAGCCGCTGGGCTGCCTCAAACTGCGCCAGCCGCTCCCCGTACGAGGGTTGGGCATGTGCAAAAACAGTGGGATGAAGGCGCTCTCCATCACCAGGCCCGCCGGCTCAGTGCTGCCGGGCCGGCGCACGATCACCCCGCCCGCCGGATCGGGGGTGCTGGCGTCGTAACCCGCCAGGGCCAGGGCGGCGCTGTTGAGCACGGCGCCATGGTTGGAGTTGTGGATCACCATCACCGGGTTGTCCGGAAACAGCGGATCGAGATCGGCCTTGTCGAGCGGGCGGCCGTCTGAAAAACCGTCCGGGTCTTAGCCGTAGGCGATCACCCACTCGCCCTTGGCGACGGATTGGCGCGCCACGTGCTCGCGTAGCACCTGCTGCAGTTCGGCAATGCTGGTGACGGGCCCAGCCGGCGGCCGCTGAATGTTGGCCCAGCCCACCACCTGCAGGGCGTTGGCGAAGTGGCCATGGGCATCAATGAAGCCCGGCAGCAGGGTGTGGCCGGCCAGATCGATCTGCTTGGTCTCTGGCCCGGCATGGGCCATCACGTCGGCTTTGGCACCCACAGCCACGATCTGCCCGCCAGCGATGGCAATCGCCTCAGCCCGGGACTGGGAGGCCTCCATCGTGAGGATGGGACCTCCGTGGAGAATCAGATCGGCAGCGGCGATCATCAGACCAGGAAGGCTCATCACACTCTTTGGTAGACGTTCGCGATTTGGACGTCATCACTCCCGAGCAAAAGACTTGCGAAGCTCTACTGCAAAAAAACGTGTTCACAACCTCGGAGAAATTCTGGTGGGACTGAAACGGAAAAGCATGGCCACCCTTTTAATGCGCAAGTCAGGAAAAGGGTATCTGATTGGCAATGATCAGTGAGTTCCTGGGAGGATCAATCTGATCATCGCGCCCGTTGGTGATCAGCACTGGAATCCTCACGTTTTTAAGGTCTTCATAATTGCTGTTGCTGTTGCTGTTGCTGTTGTTCCACAATGTTGTGCGAATACGGTCGAGGCGCCTGACGGTCTGCGGTGAAGTCTTGAAATCATCAAGCGCTGTTCCCGCCTTTGCGGCAGCTCGGATGCGAGCCAGCAACTCCTGCTGCGCTTTGCATCCCTCAGTATGATCGGGGAAGGTGAGCCCCATCTTCTCACTGTCGGGAACATTCGAGTTGTTCAATTCAGATTCCACGTCTTTGGCGGCTGGATCCTGGTATTTGCCGCCTGGGTTAGAACCCGCCAGCACAGCCTTGTTGATGAGTAGAGGATGGCGAATGATCAACTGCTGGCCAATCCGCGCACCCATGGAGTAGGTCAGAACATTTACTTTCTTGAATCCCAGCGCCTTGGTCAGTCCGGCCGTATCGTCAGCCATCTGGGCCATGGTGGTCTGGTTCTCCTTGGTATCTGTTGATAGCCCGACGCCACGATTGTCAAACGGAATCAGTTTGTTCTGCTTCGCCAATGCCTCCACCAAAGCCGGATCTCAAAGGCTCATCGTGGCGAGAAAGTCATTGATCATGACCAGCGGCTCGCCCTCGCCGCGAATGGAATAGGCCAGTTTGATATCGCCCACCTGCGCGTAGCGCACCTCTGGCTTGAATGGGGTGGGCTTGAATTCGGCAAACGCAGGAGTCACCCAGCCGGCGGAGATGAAGGCGACAGACAGGGCAGTGGCGGCGGGGCGGCGCATGGAACCACGGAAATGACAAAGCATCTTTGGTCTTCTCATGGGTTTTAATCTTTCAAGAGGAGGTGAATCTCTGGTCACGTTCTGCAAGCCATCAGCATGCCATCAGTCGCAAGCACCCTGTTTCCTTGACCAGCCTCGCCAGCGGGGTTGACGATGCATGGGAGCATCAACCTGCTCAGACACAACACCTAGGCAGGCCTGGCCGGGCTGTCCGGAGTGTGGGGCAGGGTGAAGAGGCGTGGCCAGAAGCCAAGGAAGAGGGTCCGTCTGTGCGTGATGCACAGCAGGTTGCCCGCAAACCGGCTTCCTGAGGCCCTCCGGCTGTACAACCTCAGGCACGCAATCCATCACAGGGGATCTGGGCGGTGGTGTCACCGCCGCGGTGATCGCCCTGCCGAGGGCGCTGGCCTGCGGTGCGCGGCCTCCGGCCCCCACCGGTCCGATGACGGAGGCGCTCGCCTTCCTTGACATCGCCAGGGCGGATCCGCAGGCTGCGCTGCGGCGGCAGCTGGAACCTGGGCCCCTCAGGGCCGGGCGCCAGCGGAGGCCACCGCCCGGGGGGCCCGGGGCAGCCAGAGTTCGAGCACCGCTCCGCCCTCCTCATGGTTGCGGGCCTGCACCCTGCCCCCATGGGCGGCGGCGATCTGCTGCACGATCGCCAGGCCGAGGCCGCTGCCGGCGCGGCGGGTGCGCACCCGCGAGGGATCACCGCGGTAGAAGCGATCGAACATGTGCAGCAGATCCTCCTCGCTGAGGCCGGGGCCGTGGTCGCGCACCTCGAGCAGGATCCAGGCACCGCTGCCGATCAGATCCACCTCCACCGGCTGGCCCTCGGGGCTGAAGCGGATGGCGTTGTCCAGCAGGTTGAGCAGGGCGCGGTGCAGGCGTGAATCCTCCCCCTGCACCCGCGGCAGCAGCGCCGGCGCGCGGCGCAGCTGCAGCGTCACCCCGCTGGACTCGGCCAGGGGACGGAGTCCCATCCACACCTGCTCCACCAGAGCAGGGAGATCCACCACGGCCGCCCGCGCCGCCTCGCCCGGAAGCACGTTCTCGAGCCGGGAGAGTTCCAGCAGATCCCCCACCAGCTGCTGCAGCCGCAGCAGCTCCCGCTGCAGGCGCTCCACCAGCACGGCATGGCGGCTGTGGACCTGGCCGGCCAGGCTGTCCCCCACCAGCAGCAGGGCGGTGAGCGGCGTGCGCAGTTCATGGGCCACATCGCTCACCCAGCGCTCCTGCTGCTGCAGCTGGGCTTCGAGCGAGCGACGGTTCTGCAGGAACACCGCCACCCAGCCCTCCTCACCGGGGAGGGCGTGGATCTCGAGGTCCTCGTCGCCGAAATCCCACTCCAGACGCTGCAGCCGCTGCTGGCTGCGGGCACTGGTGATGGCACTGCGCAGCTCCGGGGCCCGGCAGACCCGCTCGAGCGGCTCCCCCCGGTGCAGACCGTCCTGGCGCAGCTGCAGCAGGCGCTCCGCCCGGGGATTGAGGCCGCGGATCACGCCCTCCCCATCCACCGCAAGCCAGCCGAAGGGGGCGTCATCGATCCAGCGCTGCAGCTGCTGACGCTCCGGCCGCCGCAGCGGCCGCCGCCGCCGCCGCGCCAGCCTGGTGAGCACACTGCGCCGCGCGGCGATCCATCCCCCCAGGGCCCCGAGCCCGAGGCCCAGCAGCAACGCCCCTGCCTCCCGCATCGATCAGACCTGCCGCACGCCCTCAACCGAAGCGATAGCCGAAGCCTCGAACGGTCTGCACATGGCGGGGGGCGGAGGGATCGTCCTCGATCTTCTCCCGCAGCCAGCGGATATGCACATCCACGGTCTTGGGGTCGCCGAAGTAATCGATCCCCCAGAGGCGCTCCAGCAGCTTGTCGCGGCTCCACACCCGGCGGGGGTGCTGCATGAACAGCTCCAGCAGGCGGAATTCCCTGGGGGAGAGGTTCACCTCCAGCCCATCGCGGGTCACGCGGCATTCCTCGGGGAACAGGCGCAGATTGGCGTGCTCCAGCACCTGGCGCTCCTCCCGCAAAACGCTGCTGCGGCGCAGCAGGGCGCGGCAGCGGGCCACGAGTTCGCGCATGCCGAAGGGTTTGACGAGATAGTCGTCGGCACCCACCTCCAGGCCCAGCACCCGGTCGGTCTCGCTGTCGCGGGCGCTCACCACCAAGATGGGCGTGTGGTTCTGCACCTGCCGCAGGCGGCGGCAGAGGTCGAGGCCGGCCATGCCGGGCAGCATCAGATCCAGTACCACCAGGGAGTAGCGGCCGCTCTCCTGGCCGGCGTCGGCGGCCTGCAGCAGATCGAGCGCCACCCGGCCGTCCCGGCAGGGCGTCACCTGGTAGCCCTCCAGCTCCAGGGCCTCGCAGACGGTCTCACGGATCGTGTCGTCGTCCTCGACGACCAGCAGGGAGGGAGCCATCTCCCGATTGTCGGTCAGCTCCTCCGGCGCAGGGAGCAGGGCCAAGCCGGCGCTCATCGGCGGGACGGCCGGCTGGGAGAGAAGCTGATCACCAGCCGCCGCTCCTCATCGAGCTGCAGCCAGCCCTCCTCACGCAGGGCACCGAGGATGCGGGTCACCGTGACCCGTGTGGTGCTCAGGGCGCTGGCCAGGTCCTGATGGGTGAGCCGCAGGTTGAGCCGCAGGCCGAGGGGGCAGGGCTGGCCGTAGTGCTCGGCCAGCAGCTCGAGGAAGCCGCGCAGGCGATCTTCGATGCGGCGCAGGCCCAGCAGGGCCAGCATCGCCTCGCTCTGGCGCTGGCGGGAGGCCACGGCCTGCAGGATGCCCAGGGCCAGCTGGGGATCGCTCTGGATCTCCTTGCAGCTCAGACAGAGCAGGTCGGTGTCGCTGAGGGCGACGGCCTGGTAGGCCTGCACGTCGCTGAGGGGTTCGCCGAAGGGCTCGTTCGGACCCGCCAGGCCGAGCAGGAGCTCATCGCCGTGGATGGAGACGGCCCCGAGCTTGACCATGCCGCGCACCACCAGCCAGACGGTGTGACGGAGGAGAGGAACGCTGCTGCCGGCGTTGACGTGAACGAGGCTGCGTTTCTGGAAACTTTCCTCCAGCACGGCCCGGAAGCCGTCGCTGCGGCCGGCTTCCGGGGAGGGCGTGAACACCATGACGATGGCGTGCTGCGTATTGCGCGTCAGTGTATGGAGCACAACCGGCACATCCCACCAAGGGGTGATGGTGTGACGGTTAAGCATCAGTTAAGAGCGCAGACTGCGCTGCGGCCAGGGTGGCTCAGTCAGCGATCTTCTGCACCGCGTCACGGGCCTTGCCGAGCACCTCCCCGGTGAGGGGGACATACCCCAGTTGCGCCGCCTGCTGCTGCGGCTCGGGGCCCAGGGCCCAGGTGAGGAACTTACGCACGGCCTCGGCCTTTCCGGCCGGATAGCCGCCCTCGTAGGCCAGGATCCAGGTGAAGGCCGAGATCGGGAAGCTGCCCTCGCCGGCGGGATTGCAGTCTTCCCCACCGAGGCGCTCGTTCAGCACCACGTTGTTGAGCGCTTCGGCGCCACTTTCCTTCGAGGCCACCACGAACTGACCTGCCTTGTTCTGCAGCGCCACCGGCTGCAGGGGCGCCTTCACGTAGGCGAGGTTCACGTAGCCGATCGAGCCGGGGGTGTTGGCGAGCAGGCCGGCCACGCCCTCGTTGCCCTTGCCGCCCACGCCCACGGGCCAGTTCACGCTCTTGCCCTTGCCCACCTGCTTCTCCCACTCCGGCGAGAAGCAGCTGAGGGAATTGGTGAAGGCGTAGGTGGTGCCGGAGCCGTCGGAGCGGTGGGCCACCGTGATCGGACCGGCCGGGCAGCCCAGCTCCTTCCAGTCGCGGATCCTGCCGAGGAAGATGCCCGCCAGCTGGGCCTGGGTGAGCTTGAGGTTGGGGCAGTTCTCCTTGTTGTAAGCGGGGGTCACCGTGCCGCCGAGCATGGGGATCTGCACGGCGCCGCGCTTGCCGGCCTCACCGGCCTTGAACTCCTCCTCACTGAGCTGCTCATCGGTGGCACCGAAATCCACCGTGCCGGCCGTGAACTGGCGCACCCCGGCGCCGGAGCCCACCGACTGGTAGTTCACCTGGTTGCCGGTGGCCGCGGCGTAGTCGCTGCTCCAGCGCTGGTAGGCGGCCGCGGGGAAGGTGGCGCCGGCGCCGCTGATGGTGGTGGTGCCTCCCCCTCCCCCTCCGCCACCGCCGCCGCAGCCTGCCAGGCCCAGGGCCGTGAACGAGGCGGCCGCCAGCACGGTGGGAAGGCGACGCGGGGAAGGAAGGAAAGGCATCGGAAGCGAGAAAGAAAAAGAACGAATGATCGCCGGCAGCCCGATCGTAGAAAGTGCCCTGTCCCAACCTCCTCTGAGGCAGGCAGGCGCAAAAAAAGGGCCCGGGAGAACGATGGCGTTCCCCCGGGCCTCCGCTGCCAGGGTCCGGGCCCAAGGGCCCGGAGGGGATCACTTGCCGATCCGGGCCACCGCCTTGCGGGAAGCAGCGAGGATGTTGCCCTTGAGGGGCACGTAGCCGAGGTTGTCGGCCAGGTCCTGGGCTGCGGGGCTGAGCAGGTGGTTCATGGCCTTCTGGATGGTGGGCGCCTTGGCACCATTGCCCTTCTGGTAGGCCAGGATCCAGGTGAGCGTGGAGATCGGGTAGCTGGCCGCACCGGCGGGATTGGGATCCTCTCCGGCGAGGTTGGCATCGAGGCGGATGTTGTTCAGGGCGGCGGCACCACCGGCCAGGTTGGGCATCACGAACTTGCCGGCCTTGTTCTGCAGGGCGGCAGCCTTGATCTTGCCCTTCACGAAGGCCTGGTTGAGGTAACCGATCGAGCCGCTGGTGTTGCTGATCGTGCCGGCCACACCCTCGTTGCCCTTGCCGCCCACGCCCACGGGCCACTTCACGGTCTTGCCTTCACCCACCTTGCTCTTCCAGGCGGGGGAGAAGGCGGAGAGCGAATTGGTGAAGGCGAAGGTGGTGCCGGAGCCGTCGGAGCGGTGCACCACGGTGATCGGGCCCTTGCCGCACTTCAGCTGATCCCAGGTCTTGATGGTGCCCAGGAAGATGTCGGCCGCCTGCTTCTGGGTGAGCTTCAGCGACGGGCAGCTGGGGTTGTTGTAGGCGATCGCGATGGTGCCGCCGATGGCGGGGAACTGAACGACACCCCGGGACACCTTGGCGGCCTCCTCCGGCTTGATCGGCTCATCGGTGGCGCCGAAATCCACGGTGCCGGCCACGAACTGGCGCACACCGGCGCCGGAGCCCACGGACTGGTAGTTCACGCGCACACCGGACTTGGCCAGGCCGTCGAAGGCGCGCAGGTAGAAGGGAGCAGGGAAGGTGGCGCCGGCTCCGTTGAGGGTGGACTGGGCGGAAGCAGTGGCGCCGGCTCCGAGGGACGCCAGGGTTCCGACGATCAGGGCCTTCTTCACGAAGGTCATTGAAAAGCCTTTGGGTGGGCCCACCTTGGTTAGCAAGCGGCGTGAACCCGGGTCGTTATCCACCGGTTAAGAGCAGGGCCACCGGTGTTGCCCGTGACCTTCAGCGGTACTCCGGGCGTCGCACGCTCTCCAGGCTCTTCTGCAGGGCCTGATCGATCGTCATCCCCACGGGGAGGGTGCCCGAGAAGGAGGTGCCGAGAACATGGCGATAGAACTTAGTTTCAATCAGCCGATACGTGTCCTTCGAAAGAGGAATTACTCCCTCCGCTTTGGCGATCTGGGGAGCCTGGCGCAGCAGGCTGGTCACCAGCTGGCGCACGAGATCCCGGCGCCGCATCTCGGCATCGTTCACATACACGAACAGCAGCCGCGAGAGGGGCCGATAGGACCCGTTCTGCACCGATGCCAGCGAAGGAGCCACCGCCTTGCCGCCGGAGGTGCTCAGGGGAACCGCGCGAAGACGGGAGCGATTTGAGGCGTAGTAGGAGAAACCGAAGTAGCCGAGAGCATCGGGGTGGGAGGCCACACACTTCACGAGCACAGCGTCATCTTCGCTGGCGGTGTAATCCATCCTCGACTTCGAGGATGATCCATTCACCACTTCATTGAAGTAGTCGAAAGTACCCGAGTCCTTCCCCGGGCCGCAGAGCTTGATCCGGCGTTTCGGCCAGGCCGGATCGATCTGGTTCCAGTGGGTCACCTTGCCCTGGGCAGCGGGGCCCCAGAGCCGGGCCAGCTGGGCCAGGGAAAGGGAACGCAGCCAGGTATTGCCCGCCGGCACCACCACGGTGATGGCATCGAAGGCGACCGGCAGCTCCGAGAACACCACACCGCGGCGGCGGCAGGCCTCGAGTTCGGCGGCATCGATCGGTCTGGAGGCGTTGGCGATCGCCAGGCGGCCATCGCAGAAGGCACGGAAACCGGCGCTGGTGGCCGCTCTCGGTGAGGTCCACCGACGACCTCACATCTGCTGGGAGCTGTGCGATAGCCCGGCGCAGGAGGGGGTACACCGTGCTCGATCCGCCCACCCGCACGGGGGGGGAGGCCGCAGCCGCGGCGATCGGGGCGCTGATCAGCAGCAGCGAGGCACAGGCGAACGCACGGCCGGGGCGGCCCGATGGGCGGAGGGAGAAGATCATCCCAGGAAGGCTTCCAGCCCACGATGGCCGCGGAGAGGCTGTGCAGGGGTTAAGGGAAGGTTGTATCCAAACGCACAGCCGGCGGAAACCACCGGGGGCGCCAAGGGATACAGGGATCAGCGCGGCGCCGTCCAGTCCTCGAACCAGCCGCGCCGCCACAGCCACACGGCCTGGCCCGCGGCGATGGCGCCCATCAGCAGCAGCACGCCGAGATAACCGTAGCGCCAGTGCAGCTCCGGCATGTGATCGAAGTTCATGCCGTAGATGCCGGCGATGAAGGTGAGCGGCGCGAAGATGCTGGTGAGAATCGTGAGGGTCTTCATCACCTGGTTCATGCGGTTGCCCACGCTGGCGGCATAGGACTGCGTGATCGCATCGCACTGGGAGCGCAGCAGTTCGCACTGGGCGAAGAGCATGTCCACCAGGTCCGCCATCTCCTGGAAGCCCCCCAGGGCCTCCGGTCCGAGCAGCTGCTGCCGCTGGCGCAGCAGGGCCCGAAGCTGATGGCGCAGCGGCCAGATCTGGGCGCGGATCGTGCGCACGCCGCTGCGGAACTGGCTGGTGCGGCTCAGCAGCTTCGGGCGGGGAGAGCGCAGCACCGCCTCCTCCAGGTCGTCGAGGCGGTTGGCGATGCGCTCCAGCATCGGGAAGCAGGCATCGATCAGATCATCGATCAGGAAATGGAGCAGATCATCCAGATCGCGGTGCTCCAGGGCCCCCGCCTGGGACACCACCCAGTCGGTGAGTTCCGGAAAGGGATCTCCGCTGCTCGATTCCTCGATCGTCACCAGCAGGTCCGGCAGCAGCAGCAGCCCCACCTGGTCGCTGATCAGGTGGGCCGGATCCTGGGCGAAGTTCAATCGGTGCAGCACCACCAGCACGGCCTCGGCGAAGCAGTCCACCCGGGGCCGCTGGGGGGTTTCCAGCAGGGGCGGATACAGCACTTCGGGCACCTCCAGATCTGCAAGCACCTGCTCGATGCCGCGGCGGTGGCGCAGACCGTGCACCCGCAGCCAGAGGGGCAGCCCCTGGTGGCGCCAGCGCCGCAGATCCTCGCCGCAGACGGGGGCATGGGCCAGGGGGCCGGTGGGGTGGAACACCACCGCCGAGAGCTGGGTGGGGCGCAGGCCCCCATGCACGTAGAGGTGCGTGGGCAGGTTGGCGGGCCGCTCCTCGAGCCGCTGGGAGGTCAGAGCTCCAGGGGTGAGCCGCAGCATCGAACCTCCGGGGTGAGCCATCGATGCACCATCCCACCGCCCGCCGCCAAAAGGGCCTGGAGCAGCAGACAGACACACAGGGGCCTGATCCAGGGGCGCCACAGGGAGGCCATGGCCAGAGGGGAATGGGCGCCCCATTCCAGGCGCAGGCCAGCGGGGGGGGATGTGCGCTCCACCACCCTTGACCAGCTCTTAACCAGCCGGGCCACCCCTGCCTTTCTATGGTGCTGCTTCACCTAGGTTCCGCCAGTGGCCTTGGGCGATCCGCGACCAGAGCAGCCTGGCAGCCGGGACGGATCCGGTACGGAGGCGACCCATTCCCCGATCGAAGCCCACGGCGGCTACCGGGGACCCGACTGGTCGCCGGAGCGGCTGATGTTCCACCAGAACCTCGAATCCTTCGCCGAGCGGGTGGGGCTGATCGTGGGCCTGCAGAGCAACGGCAAGATCACCCAGGAAAACGCCTACGCCGAGATCCGCCGGATCTGGAACGATCTGCGCGACAGCAAGAAGTCGCTGCTCCAGAACCTGGAGCCATGATCCCGGCAGCTCCGCCCCCGGCGCTGCCCCTGCCTGCCTGCCCGGTCCCGCTTCGCTGGGAGCTGATCCACACCCGCCCTCTGCCCCGCGACGCGGGCGGTTTCTCCGGGGCCACCTACCGCCCGGAGGAGGATGCGCTCTGGGTGGTGAGCGATGCGCCGCAGGGGGAGCTGCTGGTGTGGCGCGGCCTGAAGCAGCTCGCGGCCGGCGACCCGGCGGATCCGGAGCTGCTGGCGCGGATTCCCCTGCGCGGCAGCCCGGTGCAGCCCCTGCCCGAAGCGATCGATGGCGAGGCCCTGGTGCTGGGCGACGGCGCGGTGTGGGTGGTGAGCGAAGGGAGGCTCGAGCCCTCCCGAGCGGCCTTGCTGCTGCGCTTCGATGCCCGCAGCGGCGAGCTGCAGGGCTCCCTGCCCCTGCCGGCAAACTGGCAACCCCGCCCCCACAGGGGCCTGGAGCCGAACGGCGGCCCGGAATCCCTCACCCTCTGGCCCGTCTTTCCCCTGCCGGGCCAGGCAGCGACGCAGCTGCTGCTGGCCGCCGAACATCCCCTGCAGCAGGACAGGCCGAAGCGCACCCTGCGCACCCTGCTCTGGGCGCTGCAGCCCGGGGGTGCCGAGGTTGCCGAGCACCAGCTGCCGCCCCTGCCGATTCCCCCCGGCACTCCCGCGCTCGGCCTCACCGATCTGCTCAGCCTGCCGCCCCAGCCGCAGGGCGGCGGCAGGCTGCTGGCGCTGTGGCGGGGCTTCGAGGCGCCGGCGCGCTGGCGGGCGGAACTGAGCCTGCTGGAGCTCGGCGCCGCCGGGTGGCGGGAGCGGGGCCGCTGGGATCTGCTGGCCGCCGGTCTGCCCGCCGACAACTGGGAGGCGATCACCCCGGGGCCGGTGCTGGCCGATGGCCGGCGCAGCCTGCTGCTGCTGAGCGATGACAACTTCAATCCCCTGCAGCAGAACCACATCGCCCTGCTGGCCCCCCGCTGCCCGGCGGCCCCGGATCTACCGTGAAACAGGGTCGCCCCTCCGCGCCGCGATCCCGGGATGCACGCCATGCCATCCAGCCCCACCACCACCGCCGGCGACCACGCCAGCGGCCTCATCCGCAGCCAGCAGCGGCGGCTTCGGGCCCTGCACGATGAGGTGCTGAGCGATCGCGACCCCGAGGATCTGCATCAGCTGCGGGTGAGTCTGCGGCGGCTGCGCACTCTGCTGCACCAGTTCGCCCCGGCCCTGCACCTGCCGCAGCGACTCAGCGAGCGCCGGCTGGCCCGGATCACCCGGAGCACCGGCCTGTGCCGCGACCTCGATGTGCTGCGCGAGCGGCTCCACCAGGATCTGCTCCCCCTGCTCGGCTCGAGCCAGGAACTGCCGCTGCGGCAGCTGGATCAGGGGCTGCAGAAGCGCCGGCGCAAGGCCTTCGGCCAGCTGGCCGGAGCCCTCGAGGCCGGTCGGCTGCGGGAGCTGCTCGATCCCCTGGAGCAGTGGCTGGAGCAGCCGGCCTACACCGCCCTGGGGGAGGAGCCGATCGGCCCCTGGCTGGCGGACTGGCAGGGCGCGGTGCTCGCGGGCATCTTCCTGGAGGAGGGCTGGCGCACCCAGGATCCGCAGGCGGAGTGCCTGCACGAGCTGCGCAAGCGGCTCAAGGGGGTGCGCTACGGCCACGAGAACCTTGCGGCCTTCCTGCCGGAGGCGGGTGAGCGCTGGATTCACGACCTCAAGGCCAGCCAGGACGTGCTCGGGGAACTGCACGACCTGCAGGTGCTCGGCACGGTGATCGCTCAGCAGGCCGGCCGCCGGGACAGATCCGCTCTTCTGCCCCTGCGCCAGGCACTGGACACCTGCCTGGAGCGCTGCTGGCGGCGCTGGTGCAGCCTGGCGCCTGTGCTCCTGCAGGAGGAGCGCCGCCGGGAACTGCAGGGGCTCTTCCTGCTGCCGCAACCAGCCCTGTCCACTGTGGAGGCCACCGCGCCATGACTCCCCCCAAGCACCACAAACAGGCCAGGTCTGTACTCGAAGGGGGCATGGACGATCCCCATCCGCGCGCCTGCTCGATTCACCAGGCCACCCTGCGCCACTGGTGTGCCCAGGTGAGCGACCCGGAGGATCCCAGCCGGCGGATCCCGCTCTATGCCCTGGAGCAGCGATTGCGGGCGGAGAACTACCGCCGCCAGCAGGAGGCCGGCGGCGGCACCGGGAACGCAAGCGGAAGGGTCAGCGGGGAACCGGCATGAACTGGCGTTCGTGGCCGAAGCCCTGCAGCATCCGGTTCCAGTAGAGCCAGGGCAGCAGCTTGGTCTTCACCACCCACATGCTCCAGCGCTCCTGGGTGGGATCCAGGGGGAACGAGGGTTTCGGATTGCCGTCGTAATCGAACTCGGCCATGATCACGCGCCCGTAGCCGGTGATCAGCGGGCAGCAGGCATAGCCGTCGTAGCGAGCCTTCAGAGGCTTGCCGTCGAGGTGGGCCAGCAGGTTGGCCACCAGCACGGGGGCCTGGCCGCGCACGGCGGCGGCGGTCTTCGAGTTCGGCAGGGAGGACACATCCCCGAGCGAGAACACATTCGGATAGCGCACATGCTGGGTGGTGAACTTGTCCACCTCCACCCAGCCTCCGGGGGTGGACACCGCCAGGGGGCTCTGGGCCACCACATCCGGCGCGGACATCGGCGGGGTGACATGCAGCATGTCGAAGGGGATCACCTCCTCGAAGGTCTGCTCGCCCTTCTTCACCTGGAACACGGCCTCGCGGCTGTCGGCTCGCACCTCACGCAGGGTGTGCTGGTAGCGGGCATCGATGCCGCGGCGGGCCACCACCTTCTTGAGGGGCTCGGCATAGATGGGGATGGCGAAGATGCCGGGAGTGGCGGTGGCATAGATCACCTTGGTGCGCGCTGCCACCTCGGCCGATCGATGGAACACATCATCGGCCAGGTACATGATCTTCTGCGGCGCACCGGCGCACTTGATCGGTGTTTCCGGGAAGGTGAACACCGCATTGCCGCCGCGGAAGTTCTGGATCGTCTCCCAGGTGTAGGCCACATGCTCCCGGGAATAGTTGCTGGTGATCCCGTTGCGGCCCAGGGCCTCCGGCAGGCCGGGGATGCGATCCCAGCAGAGCTTGATGCCGGTGGCCACCACCAGCACGTCGTAGGTGAGGGTGTCACCGCCGGCGGTGGTGAGGCGGTTCGAATCCGGATCGAACGCGGTCACGCTGTCCTGAATCCAGGTGACCCCCGAGGGGATCAGGCCCGCTTCGTTGCGGCGGGTCTGCTCCAGGGTGACACCCCCCCGCCCACCAGGGTCCAGCCCGGCTGGTAGTAGTGATCGGCGGAGGGCTCCAGGATCGTGAGGTTCAGCTCCGGCCGCGCCCGCTGCAGCTGGCTCGCCGCCGTGAGGCCCGCGGCGCCGCCGCCCACGATCAGGATCTGGTGATGGGCCATGGGGAGGCCGGCAATGTCGCTGGCCCTGATCTACCCGCGTTCCGGGGCCGAGTCCACCAAGCGTCACGGGATGGCGGAAATACAGCGGCCGGGTGCGCGGTTCGGGGAACAATGGTGTCGGTCGCTACCCAGAGTCGGTTACCGAATCCAGACTGAAGGAAAACCAGGACCGTCCCGGTCTGGAGGTCGCCATGTTCCTGAAGGTGCGCCATGAGGATCAGGCCCTGCTGGAAGTGCAGGACCTGAAACAGCTCTTCGATCCCTTCGCCAGCCACGTGCAGGGCAGGCTGCATGTGGGAGAGGAGATGCAGGAGAGCGAATCCTTCGCCAAGAGCAACCTGATGTTCCCCTCCGGAGAGGCGCTGCCGCGCTGCTGGATGGAGGGCCACCGCCACGGGGCCTGAACGGGGGCCTGAGCGCGGAACCGGCAGACCGGTGGGAGCGCCGGCGCGTGGGAATGCTGACAGGGGAAGAAGGCCGTAGCCGAAGACACGCAGCCCCCTCAATGGTGTTGCAAGTCTTCACACCACTTGCCTCCAGACCATGGGCCTGGCCCGTACCGTCGAGCTCCTTCCGCTGCCGCGCTCCTTCTCCGGTCACACCCTCTTCTGCGAACCGCAGGCGAGCGATGAAACCCTGATCGCCGAGGTGGGCACCGAAAGAATTGATGAACTGTTCTGTCATCGCCATCAGACCGATCAGCTGATGGTGCTGCGCGGCAGCATCGATCTGGTGGTGCTGCAGCAGAGGCGGCTGCACCGCATCACCCTGCGGGAGGACGAACCCGCCCTGGTGCGCATCCCGCCGGGGGTGCCCCACGGGGCCATCAACCGCGGCCGCCAGCCCGCCCTGGTGGTGAACGCCGTGCTGCGCCATGGCCCCAACGATCCACGCGACTACCAGCCCCGCCGGGTGCCGCCTGCACTCCTGGAGCAGTGGCGGGCGCTGGCGGCCTGATCGCCTGGCCAGCCGGGGCGGGGCTGCGTAAAGTCCAGCGAACCGCCCCGCAGGTTTGGGCTCCGCTCCCCGCTCCAGCCTTCGCCCGCTGCATCACCGCCTGCCGCGCCCGCGCCGGAGATGGCCCGCCGCCGTGCTGGCGGCGGGGGTGCTGGGTGGAGTCCTGGCCGGGGCCAGCGGCTCGCTCGTGCCGGTGGCCCCAGCTCTGGCCGGGTCCCCGGCGCCCGTCACCCAGGGTCCGCTTTCCCAGGGGGTGGTGCTGCACGTGCCCAACGGCCAGGAACTGCTGGTGCGCGTGAACGGCGAGGAGCGGCGCGTTCGCCTCGCCTGCGTGCAGGCCCCCCGCCCCGAACAGCAGCCCTGGGCCCGCCAGGCCCGCACCGACCTGCTGGCCCTGAGCCCCTCCGGCAGCCCGGTGAGCGTGGAACTGCGCGGCCGCGACGTGTTCGCCCGGGAGGTGGCCGTGGTGCGCCGCAACGGTCAGGACCTCGCCGCCGCCCTGCTGCGGCGCGGCGCCCTGTTCCGCTTCGACGGCTACCTGGGCCTCTGCCACGACCTCGGCTACGAGGCACTCGAGGCCCAGGCCCGCCAGCGCCGGCTCGGGGTGTGGAGCACCCCCGGGGGCATCGAGCGCCCCTGGGACCTGCTGCAGCGCCAGGGCGACACCACCGCCGAACCCTGACTCCGATGAATCCCGAACCCCGCCAGCGGCCCGCCTGGCTCAACTGGCTCTTCCTGCTGATGTTCCTCTGGTCGTCGTGGCAGCTGGCCGGTTTCTGGCTGGAGCGCCTGCACGGGTAAGCCAGCCGCGGGCGGCTAGGGGTAGCAATTGGGCACGAAGAACTGCTCGTTGATCGGCGGGCGGTAGATCGCGGGCGCCTCCTTGCGGGGGGGCAGTTTGATCCGGGGCGGGGTCACATCGGTGTACGGCACCTTGCTGAGCAGGTGGTGAATCGTGTTCAGCCGGGCCCTGCGCTTGTCGTCAGCCTCCACGGTGAACCATGGGGCCTCAGGAATGTTGGTGTGGGAGAACA
>JBMLOS010000203.1:0-3542 GCA_049242845.1 Prochlorococcaceae cyanobacterium | reverse complement strand
CAGCTGGAGCGCACCACCAGCGGCACGCCGTAGTTGCGGGCGATCTCCACGGCCCTGGGATGGAGCACCGCCGCCCCGAGACTGGCCAGCTCCAGCATCTCGTCGCAGGTCACGGTGTCCATCAGCTGGGCATCCGCCACCTTGCGCGGATCGGTGGTGAGCACCCCGGGCACATCGGTGTAGATCTCGCAGGCATCGGCGCCCAGGGCGGCGGCGAGGGCCACGGCCGAGGTGTCGGAGCCGCCGCGGCCCAGGGTGGTGATCTCCGGCGTGCCGGCCTGGCCGCTGCTGGTGCCCTGGAAGCCGGCCACCACCACCACCTTGCCGTCGGCCAGCAGGCGCCGCAGCCGCTCCGTACGGATCTCGAGGATGCGGGCCCGCCCATGGGACGACTCCGTGACGATGCCAGCCTGGGTGCCGGTCATCGACACCGCCGGAACGCCGGCGGCATGGAGGGCCATCGATAGCAGGGCGATCG
This sequence comes from Prochlorococcaceae cyanobacterium, assembly GCA_049242845.1. Classification (GTDB taxonomy): domain Bacteria; phylum Cyanobacteriota; class Cyanobacteriia; order PCC-6307; family Cyanobiaceae; genus CBW1002. The sequence continues at coordinate 3,064 of JBMLOS010000203.1, read as the reverse complement.
ACACCTGCTCCCCGGTGGCCAGGAGCATGTCCATCTCCCGCTGGGGCGGCTCGCTGGTGATCGCCCGGGCCAGGCTGGTGAGCTCATCGGTGGTGTGGCCCATCGCCGAGACCACCACCACCACGTCGTGCCCCTCCTCCCGGCAGGCGGCCACCCGGCGGGCCACGGCCTGGATCCGCTCCACATCGGCCACCGAGGTACCCCCGAACTTCTGAACGAGCAGGGCCATCGGCTGGGGCAAGGCAGCGGGAACGGGCGATTATCAGCCCGCAGAGGCCCCGCAGAGGAAGCCGTCGCGGAAGGCCTCCCCCGGAGGAACGCCCCGCTTGAGCAAGGCCTCCACCTCCAGCAGCTGGCTGAGCAGCTGCAGCAGCCGCTCGGGGCTGCGGCGGCGCAGCTGCTTGCGCAGCACGTAGATGCGCTTGGGGTTGCCGATCCCCGCGGCCCTGGCGATCACGTTCACATCGGTTTCGCCGGCCTTCTCCAGCAGGCAGACCCACAGCCAGCCGCGGATCTGACTGCTGAGGGCCGCCACGATCCGCAGGGCCGGCTCGTTCGCCGCCAGCAGCGTGTCCAGCAGACCGATCGCCTCCACCGTGCAGCCCGCCAGCAGGGCATCGCCCACCGCCAGGCTGGTGGTGCTCTGCCCCCCCACCAGCGCCTGCACCGCCGCCAGGCCGATCACCGCGGCCCCGGCACTCGCCGGGGCACCCGCCGCGGCCTGGGCACCGGCATGGAGCGAGAGCTTCTCGAGTTCGCTGGCCAGGCGGGCGCTGTCCGAGCCGATCGCCGCCGCCAGGGCCTCGGCCGCCGCCGGCTCCAGCCGCAGCCCCAGCTCCTGGGCGGTGCGGCCCACCAGATCCACCTGGCCGGCCCCATCCCAGACGGCGGGCAGGGCGAAGCTGCGCTCCTCGGCCACCTGCCGCAGGGCCTTGGTGGTGCGCAGCCGGGCATCGGGCCGGGCCGGGCTCACCAGCAGCAGATGGCAGTGCTCCGGGATCAGCTCCAGGCTGCTCTCCAGCCGCTCCGCCAGATCCGCCGGACAGGCGGAGGTGAAGGGGCTGCGCTGCAGCACCACCACCCGGCAGCCGCTGCCGAAGGGAGGCGTGCGGGCCTCCTCGAGCGCCCGGGCCGCCTGGACCGGATCGTTGCCGTCCAGGCGGCTGAGATTGATCGAGGCCCAGGCCGGATCCACCCGCTCGGCCACCAGGGCTTCCACCGCCCGCTGGCGGGCGGCCTCATCGTCGCCCCAGTAGAGATGGATCGGCATCGGTGCGGCGGGGAACCGGATGGAGCGCGAGGCGGATCCGAGCGGAGCGACCAGCCCCGGCTCGGCACTCGATCATCCGATCTTCACCGAGAGCGTGCGGCGCATCCGCCTCTGGCTGGGGGATACGGGCCTGGCGGGCGTGGAGCAGGAGGTGCTCGAGCGCCTGGTGCACAGCAGCGGCGATCCGGGCCTCGCCCCCCTGCTGCGCTTCAGTCCGGGGGCCTGTGAGGCCGGCCTGACGGCCCTGGCAGCCGGTGCCCCCCTGCTCACCGACACCACCATGGCGGCCGCGGCAGTGGAGCCGATGGCCCGGCGCACCCTGGGCACTCCGGTGCGGAACGTGCTGCGCTGGGCGCCTGCGGTGGCGCCGCCTGGGGGCACCCGGGCCGCGGCGGGGATGGAGCGGGCCCTGGCGGAGCACCCGGGCGCGGTGGTGCTGATCGGCAGTGCCCCCACGGCCCTGGAGTGCCTGCTCGATGCGGTGAACGCCGGTACCCCCCCGCCGGCCCTGGTGATCGGCATGCCGGTGGGTTTCGTGGGGGTGCTGGAGAGCAAGCGCCGCCTGGCCCGCAGCCCGCTGGCCCAGATCCGGCTGGAGGGCAGCCGCGGCGGGGCCGGCCTGGTGGGCGCCGCGGCCAACACCCTGCTGCGGCACCTCTGGCTGCGGAGCCGTTAGGGGCTCTCCTTCAGGGGATCTCCCCCGACAGCCCCACCGCCACGTGGCTGTTGGCCTCGATCCGGTCGAGCACCTGGCGGGCCCGGTTCACCACCGCGGGCGGCACCCCGGCCAGACGCGCCGCTTCGATGCCGTAGCTGCGACTGGCCCCGCCGAGAACAACACGGTGCAGGAAGAGCAGATCCTCACCGGTCTCCTCCACCAGCACCCGGGCATTGGCCACGTTCGGCAGCAGCTCGGCCAGCTCGTTGAGTTCGTGATAGTGGGTGGCGAAGATCGTGCGGGCGCGGATGTCCCGGGCCAGGTGCTCAGCCACGGCCCAGGCGATCGACAGACCGTCGAAGGTGGCGGTGCCGCGGCCGATCTCATCAAGCAGCACCAGGGAGCGGTCGGTGGCGTGGTGGAGGATGTTGGCCGTCTCGGCCATCTCCACCATGAAGGTGGACTGCCCGGCCGCCAGGTCGTCCACGGCGCCCACCCGGGTGAAGATCCGATCCGCGATCCCCAGGCGCGCCGAGCGGGCCGGGATCCAGCTACCGATCTGGGCCATCAGCTGCAGCAGACCGCTCTGGCGCAGATAGCAGCTCTTGCCGCTGGCATTCGGCCCGGTGAGCACGAGCAGATCCGGGGCCGGCTCCCCGAGCCGCAGATCGTTGGCGGTGAAGCTCTGCTCCACCAGGAGCTGCTCCACCACCGGGTGGCGCCCCTGCTCGATGAGGAGCTCGCGGCCGTCGCAGAGCTCAGGCCGGCAGTAGCCGCCGGTGGCGGCCACCTCCGCCAGGGAGGCGATCACATCGAGCTCGGCCACCAGCCGGGCCGCGGCCCGGATCGGCGCGGCCCGCTCCCCCACCTGCTCCCGCAGGGCGCAGAAGAGCTCATATTCCCGCTGGGAGGCCCGGGCCCGCAGCTGCAGGATCCTTCCCTCCCGGTTGCGCAGCTCCGGGGTCACGAAGCGCTCCTCGTTGGCCAGGGTCTGGCGGCGGATCCAGTGGTCGGGCACGGTGGCGGCCCGGGCCCGGCTCACTGCCAAGAAGTAGCCAAAGCTGCGGTGGTACTGGAGCCGCAGGTTGGCGTTGCCGCTAGCGCGGCGCTCGCTCGCCTCCTGCTCGGCCAGCCAG
>JBMLOS010000202.1:0-4056 GCA_049242845.1 Prochlorococcaceae cyanobacterium | reverse complement strand
TGACCCAGGCTCTGAGGGCCGCCGGTGTGCCGTTCGAGGTGGAGACGATCGAGCGCATGAATGGCGCCAGCTCACCCGCAGCCACGGAAGCTCCCTCGGGCGGCGTCCCGGCGGTGCGGCCGGCGCCGCCTCCCCGCTGAGCGGCTGATGTCCTCCCCTCCCCTCAGTCAGCGCCAGGCCCGCCAGCTCACGGACACGGCCTATCTGGCGGCCTCCACCGCCCTGCTGTGGGTGGCCCTCTACTACCTGCCGGTGGGCAGCCCCCTGTTCCGGCTGGCCCTGCCCCTGCCGCTCGCCCTGCTGCAGCTCCGCCACGGCGGCCGCTGTGCCCTGGAGGGCATGGTGGTCGCCACCCTGCTGCTGGTGGCCCTGATGGGGCCGATCCGCGGTCCGCTGGTGCTCTTCCCCTACGGCCTGCTGGCCCTCTGGCTGGGGTGGGGCTGGCGTCGGCGTCTCAGCTGGTGGATCACCCTGCCGCTGGGGGCGCTGATCGGGGCTGCCGGGTTCCTGGTGCGGGTAGCGGTGCTGTCGGTGCTGGTGGGCGACAACCTCTGGGTGGTGATCACCACGGCCGCCGCGGGCCTGCTGGATCGTCTGGCGGGCCTGCTGGGCCTGGGGCCCGGCCTCGACCTGCCCCAGGTGCAGATGGCGGCCCTGCTGCTGGTGCTGATCCAGAACCTGCTCGTGGTGCTCTGTCTGCATGCGGTGGCCTACTGGATCTTCCCGCGTCTGAAGGCGCCGATCAGCGAACCCCCTCCCCTGCTGCGCTCGCTGGTGGCTCTCGATCCCCTTTGAAACCCCTCCGTCGCCTGGCCGGTGATGCAGGCGCCGCGGCGGCCTGGCAGGAGAGCTGGTCGCGCGCATGGGCGGACACCCGGGTGCTGCTGCTGCTGGCCGCCACCCTCACCGCCGAGGTTCCCGGGATCTCGGCCGCGGGGGCAACGCCGGAGTCGCGGCGGCGCACTGCCGCCGCCGATGCCGAACTGCTGCTCCTCGGTCCGGAGGCGGATCTGCCCCATGCCCTGCCGCCGTTGCCGGCGGGGGTGTCGCCGGCCCTGATCGCGCATGTGGTGGTGAGGGAGCTGGGGCTGGCGCCCCTGGTGGTGGATCTGGGCTGTCCCGTGGCCCCCGCCGTGCCCCACCTGCGGCCGGGGTCCCCCGCCGGCGATGGACCGGCCGCCTGCCTGAGCGGGGGCGCGGCGATGGCGCCCCGGCGGGTGGACCATCTGCTGGCCCTGGGCCGGCGCTGGGGGGAGCGGCTCGCCCAGCGTTCCGGATCGCAGCCGCTGCTGCTGGCCGAGTGCGTGCCGGGGGGCACCACCACGGCGCTGGCCCTGCTTCGGGGGCTCGGCGTGGAGGCTGACGGGCTGGTGAGCGGCAGCCTTCACGCCCCTGCCCATGCCCACAAGGCCGAAGTGGTGGGGGGGGGCGTGGCGGCCGGCCGCCCCGCCGATCCCCTGGCCGTGGTGGCGGCGGTGGGCGATCCGATGCAGCCGCTTGCCGCCGGCCTGCTGCTCGCCGCCGCTGCTGCCGGCTTGCCGGTGATGCTGGCCGGGGGCAGCCAGATGGCCGCGGTGCTGGCTCTGGCTCTGGCCCTGGCCCCGCCGACGCTCCGGTCCGCCCTCGCAGACGCGGCGGCCGTTGGCACCACGGCCTGGGTGGCGGACGAGGCCGGCAGCGACCTGCCCCTGCTGCTGCGGCGCCTCGGGGCGCGCTGGGGGGTGGAGCCCCTCGCCTTTGCGGCCGATCTGCGCTTCCCCGATCCGATCCCGCCCGCCCTGGCGGACTACGAGCGGGGCTACGTGATGGTGGGTGGGGGGGGGGGGGGGCTGGCCCTGCTCTGGCAGCTGAGCGGCCGCTCTCCCGCCGACCTGGCCCGGGCCTGTGACCAGGCCTGCCGGGCCCTGGAGCGCTCCGGTCTACCGTCCCCGGATGGCTGAGCGCCTCCTTCCCCGCCGCGCCCTGCTGCGCCTGGCCGCCTCCACGGGCCTCGGGCTGCCGGCCCTCTCCCTGCTGGGAGGCTGCGGGGCCGACGGCGCCGAACTGCTCGCGGTCCGGGGGGAGCTGCCGGCCGGCTGGGCCAGGCGCCTGCCCCGTCCCTGGCGACTCCGTCAGCTGGATGGTCCGGCCGCTGTGCGGGCGGCGCTGCAGCCGGTGGCTCGACCCGCCAGGTCCGCCGGCAGCAGGCCCGCTCTGGTCCAGCTGGGCGACGGCTGGGCCACCACCCTTCCCCGCCCCTCCCTACAGCCCATCGGCACCCCGGCCCTCCTGGCCCGGCTCGCCCCCTTCTCCGCCCCCGTTCAGCGCCTGTTCGCTCCTGAGGGTTCGCCGGTCCTGGCCTGGCCCTGGTCCGTTTCCCCCTGGGTGCTGGTGTTGAAGGACCGGCCCGATCTCGCCGCCCGCGCCGCCGACGGCTGGGATCTGCTGCTCGATCCCAGCCTCGCCGGAAAAGTGGTCCTTCCCTCCAGTCCCCGGGTGACGATCGCCCTGATGGAGCGGGATCCCACCCGGCTGCGCCGTCTGCGGGCCCAGGCCGCGGCCAGCGACGATCGCGATGGCCTCAGCCTGCTGCTGAGCGGCCCCGCCCAGGCGGCCGTTCTGCCGCGGCACCGGGTGGTGCCCCTGCTGCGCAGCGATCCGCGCCTGCAGGTGGTGCTGCCGGCGGAGGGCGCGCCCCTCACCTGGAACCTGCTGCTCCGCCCTGCCGGCGCCGGGCCCGTTCCCCCCATCGAGTGGCTGGCGGAAATCCTTGAGCCGCCCCTGCTGCCACGGCTGCTGGCGGCGGGCTGGGTGCCCCCCCTGCCGCGCCCGCTGCTCGAGCAGGCGCTGCGGGGGTTTCCCTCCGCCGTGGCCGACCTGCTGCTCCCGCCCGCTTCCGTGCAGGAGCGCTGGCGGGATCTGCCGCCCCTGCCGGCCCCGGAACGCTTGGCCCTGCAGCAGCTCTGGGATGCGGCGGCCCCGCCTCCCGGCTAGCCCCATAGCCGCCGCCGCGGCGCGGCTACCAGCCGGTGGTGGGTGTCCGCCAGCAGATCGGGAATCGGCAGTTCCAGCGGACAGCGCGGCAGGCATTCACCGCAGCGGAGGCAGGCCGAGGCATCGTGCTGCTCCCACCAGTGGCCGGCCCGGCCGATGAGGTTGTAGCGCTCGCCGGCGAAGGCCTCCATCCCGTGCCCCACCGCCAGGTTGCGCAGGCGCAGCAGCGCCGGGATCGGCACCTCGGAGGGGCAGGGCAGGCAGGCCCGGCACTGGCCGCAGCGATTGCTGCCCAGCCGTTGTCTTCCGGCCTCCTCCAGCCGCTCCAGCGCCTGCCGTTCCGCCGCCGTGAGCGGGCCGTCGGCCCGGGCCAGCCGCTCGGCCCACACCAGGTCGCCCGGTTGGGCGGCTCCGAGGGTGAGGGTGCTGATCCCCTGCGCCAGCAGGAACCGGTAGGCCAGCTCGAGCGGCTGGAACGGGGTGCAGTCCTCCTGAAGCTCCGGTGGCGGGTCGTAGAGCCGTCCTCCCTTGTCGGCGGGGGAGATCGCCATCACGCCCATCCCGTCGGCCAGGGCGGCGCGGGCCAGCGGCAGCCGCTGGGGATCGAACAGGTGCAGATGCAGGCTGCAGAACCCGAAGCGCCGGCTCTCCAGGGCCGCGGCGATCAAGGCGTCGTCGCCATGGCTGGAGAATCCCACCTGCTGCACCAGACCTTCCCCCTCGGCCCAGGCCAGCAGCTCCGCCCCTTCCCCCCGCAGGCTCCAGGCCAGGTGCTCGGGGGTGTTGAGGCCGTGCACCGCCAGGTTGTCGAGCATCCCGACGCCGAGTCGCCCCAGGCAGGCGCGCAGGGCTGGGCCGGAGGTGTCCAGCACCACGCGCCGCCCGGCCGCATGCGCCACGCCCACCAGGCGGGCCAGCATATCGCTGGCGATGCCGCGCGGCAGGCTGCCGGAGATCACCAGCCAGTCGGCATCTTCCTGCGCCAGCGCGGTCGCCACCGCCTCGATCTCCGCCGGCTGCACCTGCGGGCCCTCGCCCACGAAGCGGTATTCGCCGCCGGAGGTCTCGTCGTGCACCGTCATG
>JBMLOS010000201.1:0-3870 GCA_049242845.1 Prochlorococcaceae cyanobacterium | reverse complement strand
CACACCGGCGCCCGGGTGGGTGTGCTGGTGGAGGTGAACTGCGAGACCGACTTCGTCGCCCGCGGTGAGGTGTTCCAGGAGTTGCTGCGCAACGTGGCCATGCAGATCGCTGCCTGCCCCGGTGTGGAGTACGTGAGCGTGGATCAGATCCCCGCCGAGGTGGCCGAGCGCGAGAAGGCGATCGAGATGGGCCGCGACGACCTCGCCGGCAAGAAGGAGGAGATGAAGATGAAGATCGTCGAGGGCCGCATCGGCAAGCGCCTCAAGGAGATGGCCCTGCTCGACCAGCCCTTCATCAAGGACAGCAGCATCAGCGTGGGTGAGCTGGTGAAGCAGGTGGCCGGCAAGGTGGGCGAGAACATCCAGGTGCGTCGCTTCACCCGCTACACCCTCGGCGAGGGCATCGAAGTGGAGCAGAGCGACTTCGCCGCCGAGGTCGCTGCCATGTCCGGCAAGGCCGCCTGAGTCCACCGCCGTCCATGACCCTGCTCGAGGCCAGGCGGGCCCGTCTGGCCCTGATCGAACAGGTGGAGGGCGGCAACGGCCAGCGCTACCGCGCCCTGGCCCTCTATCTCCAGGTGTTGCGGGATGGCCTGCTGTGCCGTGTGCAGCAGGCATGTTTTCATCTGGCCACCCAGGTGTACCCGCAGCGCTACGGCGCCCTGCCCGAGCGCCAGCGGCACGAACTGCACGCCCGTCTGCGGCGGCTGGTGCACCGCTGCGGCTCCCTGCTCACGGTGGAGCAGCTGGCCGCCCTGGCCCACCAGCAGGCCCGCGATCGCATCGCGAGCAGTGAGCGCCGCCAGCGCCGCCTGCTCCAGACCCTGCAGGCCCCTGCGGGCCAGCCCGACCCCGAGGAGCACGGTTCCTCCGCCCCGCCTGAACCCCTCCTGCCCGAGGGATCCATCCGGCTCGATCTCGATCTGCCGCTGCGCACCCCCCTGGGTGAGGGCGACGATCCCTTCCAGACGGCCCTGGCTTCCCTGCTGCCGGATCCCGCCTCCGGCAACGAACCCTCCGAGGGATCGCAGACCGGATCCCCCCGGGAGGGGGAGCCTGAGGGCATGGATCTGCTCTCCGCCTTCAGTGAACTGCTGGAGGCCTCCCTGCGGGACGGCGGCGCCCTCCAGGGTCACCAGGAGGGCGATGCCCAGGCTTCCGCGCAGGACTCCCCGGGGTCCGCGGAGTCCGAAGACAGTGATCCGCCCGAGGATCTCAGCGGCGATGCCGATCGCGGGCCTGGTGGTACCGCCGATCCCTTCGCCCCGGGCGGCGCCTTCGACACCGCCTCGCTCTGGAACCAGGGGCGCATCCCCTCCGATCCCCTGGCGCTGCTGCTCTGGTTCGACGGGATCGAGGCGGCCCTGGAGCGGCGGCTGCGCAACCTCTCCCACGCCATCAACGTGGATCTGCTGCGCATCGGGCTCACCCGCAGCCTGCTGCCGCTGGGGCTGCTGGATGCGATCCTGCGGGGTCAGGTGGACACCCTGCCGGCGAGTCCGAATCTGGTCCGGCTGGCCCTGCCGGTGCCGAGCCCCGCCGGAGGGGGCAGCCTCGAATCGATCGCCCTGCTGCTGCGGGTTGCAGACCTGGAGCTCGAGCTGCCCGCCCTGCGCACCTGCCGGCGGCGCCTGCAGCAGTTGCGCCAGGAGGATCGCAGAATGGCGGAACAGTTCCGTCGCCTGGAGCGACGGGTTCAGGTGCTCGAAGCCGAGGCGCTGTGGCTGGAGGACAGCAGGCTCGACGACCCGGCCCAGACGCCGCCGGCTCCCTGAGCGCTTCCGCCTGGGCGGATCCGCTCACCCAGGCCCTGCGGCTGGAGGCGGAAAAGGGCTTCGGGGATCTGATGGGCCGCGCCCAGCGGTTCAGCGCCTTTGCGGCGGCCCGCTGGCAGGAGGCGCCGCCTGCTCTCTCGCCCGAGGAGCGCCGGGAGGCGGAGGAGTTTGCCCGGGCCTTCGCCGGCTACGGCGACCTCAGCCTGGCGCGCCGCCAGAACCTGATCCGCCGCTCCCGCGAGTGGCTGCAGGCCTGGAAGAGCCGCCAGCGTCCCCCTGCGCCGATGGCGCCGCCGCGCCTGCGCCTGGCCACCCCCGAGGAGCCAGCTTCCTCCCCCCCCGGCACCCGGCCGCTGGCCGGCCTCGACACTCCCCTTGGGGAGCTGCCCGGCGTGGGCCCGCGCACCGCCACCCGCCTGGCGGCCCTGGGGCTGCTGGTGGCGCGGGATCTGCTGCGCCACTATCCGCGCGACTACGTGGATTACTCCCGACTGGTGCGGATCGCCCAGCTGGAGCCCGGCCGCACCGCCACGATCGTGGCCACGGTGCGGCGCTGCCACGCGTTCCAGAGCCCCCGTAACCCGAATCTCTCGATCCTGGAGCTGCATCTGCAGGACCCCACCGGCCGTCTGCGGGTGTCGCGCTTCTTCGCGGGCCGCCGCTTCGCTTCGCCGGCCTGGCTGAAGAGCCAGCAGCGGCTCTACCCCCCCGGCAGCTGCGTGGCGGTGAGCGGCCTGGTGAAGGAGGGTCCCTACGGCCCCTCGGTGCAGGATCCGCTGCTGGAGGTGCTCGAGCATCCCCGCGCCACCGTGCGCTCCGAGCAGATCGGCCGCATGGTGCCCGTCTATGCCCTCACCGAGGGCCTGGGGGCCGACCGCCTCCGGCAGGTGGTGGCCCAGGTGCTGCCCCTGGCGGTCCGGGAGCGTGATCCCCTGCCCGAGGCGATCCGCACCCGTCACAGGCTGATGGCCCTCCCCGATGCCCTCGTGGCGATCCACCGGCCCCAGGATCCCGATCAGCTCCACGCGGCGCGGCGCCGGCTGGTGTTCGAGGAGTTCCTGCTGCTGCAGCTGGCCCTCTGCCGCCGCCGGCTCGAGTTCCGCCGCCGCAGTGCCCCGGTGCTGCTGCCCCCGCCGCTCCGGAGTGCGGGCCCCGAACGGGCCGCTTCGCTGGTGGAGCGCTTCCTCGCTCTGCTGCCCTTCGGCCTCACCGGGGCGCAGCAGCGGGTGCTGGCGGAGATCCGCGGCGATCTGGGGCGCCCGCAGCCCATGGCGCGGCTGGTGCAGGGGGATGTGGGCAGCGGCAAGACCGTGGTGGCCCTGGCGGCCCTGCTCACCGCGATCGAGGCCGGCTGCCAGGGCGCGCTCATGGCTCCCACGGAGGTGCTGGCCGAGCAGCACTACGCCAAGGTGGCCGCCTGGCTTCCCCAGCTGCACCTCAGCAGCGCCCTGCTCACGGGCTCCACGCCGGCGCCGCGGCGGCGTCAGCTCCTGCAGGACCTCGCCAATGGCCAGCTGCATCTGCTGGTGGGCACCCATGCCCTGCTGGAAGACCCGGTGCAGTTCGACCGTCTGGGGCTGGTGGTGGTGGACGAGCAGCACCGCTTCGGGGTGCGGCAGCGCAACCGCCTGCTCGCCAAGGGGCTGCAGCCCCACCTGCTCACCATGACCGCCACCCCCATCCCCCGCACCCTGGCCCTCTCGCTGCACGGCGATCTGGACGTGAGCCAGATCGATGAGCTGCCCCCCGGTCGCCAGCCGATCCGCACGCGGCTGCTGCGCTCCAGCCAGCGGGAGCAGGCCCATGAGCTGATCCGCGAACAGGTGGAGCTCGGCCAGAGGGCCTATGTGGTGCTGCCGCTGGTGGAGGAATCGGAGTCGCTCGATCTGCGCTCGGCCGTGGCCGTGCATAAGCAGCTGCAGGAGGAGGTGTTCCCGGAGCTGCGGGTGGGGCTGCTGCACGGGCGCCTGGCCAGCGAGGAGAAGCAGGCGGTGATCGGCGCCTTTGCGCGGGGGGAGTGCCAGGTGCTGGTGAGCACCACCGTGGTGGAGGTGGGGGTGGATGTGCCGGAGGCGAGCGTGATGGTGATCGAGCA
>JBMLOS010000200.1:0-19327 GCA_049242845.1 Prochlorococcaceae cyanobacterium | reverse complement strand
CTGCTGCAGGCCCGAGATCACGCCGGTGCGGATCAGGGCGGCGGGATCGAGGTGATGGGCCTCGAGTTCCTGGCGGTTCTGCAGCTTCACGCCGTTGATCCACTGGGTGGTGAGCACCCGGCGGCTGGAGAGCTGCCGCTCCACCCGCGGCACGATCACCTCGGGATGGTCGGCGAAGAGATCGGCGAAGCGCTCGGCGTTGTCCGCCTCGCGGCGGTAGTCGATCTCCTCGAACAGGGTGCGGCCGAACTCGTCGATGATCTCCGCCAGCCCGAAGCCCAGGTTGAGGGGCAGCAGCGGGGCCGTGAGCACGCCGAGCAGACGGATGATCGCCAGATCGCGGCGGAGCAGGTAGGGGAGGTTGGGCCGCTGCACCTTCACCGCCACCCAGTGGCCGTTGCGCAGCCGGGCCCGGTACACCTGGCCGAGGCTGGCCGCCGCCACCGGGTAGTGGGGGAATTCCTCGAACAGCTGCTCCACGGGCCCGCCCAGCTCCGCCTCGATCAGGGCCAGGGCGGTCTCGTGGGGGAAGGCGGGCAGGTTGTCCTGCAGCTGGGTGAGCTGCTCCAGCCAGTCACGCCGCACCAGATCGGGGCGGGTGGAAAGGGCCTGGCCCACCTTGATGAAGCAGGGCCCCAGGGCCGTGAGGGTGGTGAGGATCCGGCGCGCCAGGCGCTGCTGCACGCCCCGGTCGCGGCTGTTGCCCTGTACAACCAGCGCCAGCGCCAGGCCCCCGAGCTGGCCGAGCACCACCAGGAGCCGGCCGATCAGCACCCAGGGCCGGCGCAGCAGCCAGCGCCGGTCGGCGCGGGGGTCGTAGCGCAGGGGGGGCTCCGCGGGGGCCTGGGCTGGGGCTGCCGGAGCGGGGGCCGGCGCAGCGGCGGTGGTGTCCGGGGGGAGGGAGGTGCTGATGGCGGGAGCTCCTGGGCCGCGGCCCCTGGGGAGAGGAAACTCTAGAAACCTCGGCCTGGGTCCCCGCCGGGGCCTGCCCTGCTGCCGTGAGCCCCTTCCCCGCCCTGCCGCGCCCCTCGGGCGGTCCGGCCGATCCGGCCAGCCCCGCCGCGCCGCTGCTGAGGGCGCTGCGGCAGGGCCGCCGCGAGCTGGCGCTGCACCTGCCCGCCCATGGCCGCGGCCGCGGCCTGGCCCCCGAACTGGCCGGGCTGCTGCGCTGGGCGCCGGGGCGCTGGGATCTGCCGGAACTGCCCCGGATCGGGGGGCCGCTGGAGCCCGGCGGAGCCGTGGCCGAGGCCCAGGCCGCCGCCGCAGCCCTCTTCGGGGCCGAGCGCTGCTGGTTCGGTGTGAACGGTGCCAGCGGCCTGCTGCAGGTGGCGCTCCTGGCGCTGGCCTCCCCGGGGCAGCGGGTGCTGCTCCCCCGCAACCTGCACCGCAGCCTGCTGCACGGCTGCCTGCTGGGCGGGATCGAGCCCCTGCTCTACGACCTGCCCTTCGATCCGGCCACGGGCCTCTGGCGCCCGCCCACCGCCGAGCACCTGGAGCCCCTGCTGCAGGCCGCCGGGCCGGTGGCGGCCCTGGTGCTGGTGAGCCCCACCTACCAGGGCTTCCGGGCCCGGCTGGAGCCGCTGCTGGCCCTGGCGGCCGCCGCCGACCTGCCGGTGCTGGTGGACGGTGCCCACGGCCGCGGCGAGGCGATCGCCACCGGGGCCGATCTGGAGGTGCTCTCCCTGCAGAAGAGCGCCGGCGGTCTGGCCCAGAGCGCCGCCCTGTTCAGCCGCGGCGAGCGGGTGCCGGCCGCGGCGATCGAGCGGGCCCTGCTGTGGCTTTCCACCTCGAGCCCCAGCGCCCTGCTGCTCGCCTCGGCGGCCGCGGCCCTGGGCCAGATCCACCGGGGGGAGCGGCAGCATCAGCGGGCGCTGCGGGTGGCGGGGCGGCTGCGCCATGCCCTGCTGCAGCGGGACCTGCCCCTGGTGGCCAGCGACGATCCCCTGCGGCTGGTGCTCTCCACCGCCGCCTTCGGGGTGAACGGCCTCGAGGCGGACGAATGGCTGCAGGCCCGGGGCGTGGTGGCGGAGCTGCCGGAGCCGGGCACGCTCACCTTCTGCCTGGGTACGGCGCCGCCGCGCGGGCTGGCCCGGCTTCCCGGCCAGCTGCTGGAGCTGCGCCGGCGCCTGGGGGGCGATCCCCTGCCCCCCTTCGAGCGGCCGCCCCTGCCGCCCTTGGCCGCACCGGAACTGCCCCTGGGGGAGGCCTGGCGTGCGCCGCAGGAGACGGTGCCGCTGGAGCACTGCTGCGGCCGCATCGCCGCCGAACCCCTCTGTCCCTATCCCCCCGGCATCCCCCTGCTGATCCCGGGGGAGCGGATCGATGGGGCCCGGGCCGACTGGCTGCAGCGGCAGCGGCGCCTCTGGCCGGGCCAGATCGCGGAGACGGTGCAGGTGGTGGGAGGATGAACCGATGCCATGGGGTGGTGGCAGCGGAGGAGGCAGGAATGACGCCGAACCTGGTGGACTCGGACTCCAGCCGGTACCACTGGGATTTCGTCACCCCCGGCCTGCCGGATCACGCCTTCGAGGATGCCCCCGGCTTCAGCCCCACTCCCCTGGAGCTGCGGGTGATGCTGCTGGCCCACCTGCGGCCCCGCCAGGATTCGCTGGTGTGGGACATCGGCGGCGGCACCGGCGCCCTGGCGCTCGAGATCGCCCGGCTGATGCCCGCCGGGGTTGTGCACACCCTGGAGCGCGATCCCGAGGCGATCGCCCTGCTGGAGCGCAACCGCCGCCGCTTCGGCATCGGCAATCTCCAGATCCACTCCGGCCAGGCGCCCGATGATCTGGCCGCCCTGCCGCCCCACCCCGACCGGGTGGTGCTGGAGGTGGGGCGCCCGCTCGGGGATGTGCTGGAGGCGGTGTGGCAGGCCCTGCCGGTGAGCGGCCGCCTGGTGATCAGCACCACCAGCCTCGAGGGGCTGGTGGACGCCACCGACACCCTCGGCCAGCTGCAGGCCCAGGACGTGCATGTGGTGCAGGCCACGGTGCACCGCATGCAGCGCCGCGGCAGCCAGGCGAAGCTGGCCGCGGCCGAGCCGCTCTTCCTGATCGCGGCCGAACGCTGAACGACCCTTGCTGCCCGCTCCCCGCACAACCACCTCCCTGCCCCGCCTGCTGAGCGGCTGGGCTGCCGGGGCGTTCGGGCTGGTGGTGGTGCTGCTGGGGGGCTGGTGGTTCACGGTGGCACTCGGCGGGATTGTCCACCTGGGCCTGCTGGAGTTCTTCCGCATGGCCCAGTTCAAGGGCATCCGCCCCGCCACCAAGACCACCCTGGTGGCCTGCCAGATCCTGCTGTTCACCACCATGGCCGCCACCACCGGCGGCAGCTGGCTGGCGGAGCCGCTCTCGGCGGCGGTGCTGCCGGTGTCGGGGGCGGTGATCTGCGGCTGGCTGCTGCTGCAGCCGGTCACGGGCACGATCGCTGACATCGCGGCCTCCATCTTCGGCCTTTTTTATCTCGGTTTTCTGCCGAGCCACTGGATCAAGCTGCGCCAGCTGATCGATCCGGTGCTGGCCCCCCACCTGGCCCAGGCGCCGCCGCCGTTCACGGCCGGCATGGCGCTGATGCTGCTGGCCTGCCTGTTGATCGTGGCCACGGACATCGGCTCCTACATGATCGGCCGCCGCCTCGGCCGCCGCCCCCTCTCGCCGATCTCCCCGGGCAAGACGGTGGAAGGGGCCCTGGGCGGCGTGGCCTGCGCGGTGCTGGTGGGCGCCCTGGGCGGGGTGCTGCTCGGCTGGCCCTGGGGCGTGCTGGTGGGGGGGCTGCTCGGCGGCGTGGTGGCCCTGTTCGCCCTGGTGGGCGACCTCACCGAGTCGATGATGAAGCGCGATGCGGGCCTCAAGGATTCCGGTGACGTCATCCCCGGCCACGGCGGCATCCTCGATCGGATCGACAGCTACCTCTTCACCCCGGCGGTGGTCTATTCCCTCGTGACCCTGGTGCTCCCCCTCCTGCCCGCCACCCCATGACCTCCCCTCCGCCGAACGCCGAGCCCACCCCGGCCCAGGCCTGCCGCCAGGAACTGCTGGAGTCCTTCGGCCGCCCCCAGCGGCGTTCAGACCTCAGGGTTCTGGTGGAGCGGCTCGAGCAGCTCCAGCCGGCCGATCTGGAGCGGGACGGCGCCCTGCTCCAGGGGGTGTGGGAGCTGCTCTGGAGCAGCAGCACCCAGCCCTGGCTGCGGGAGGCCCCCTGGCTGGAGAACCTGCAGGTGCTCGATCCGGAGGCCGGGCGGGCCATGAACCTGCTGCGGCTGCGCGGGCCCCTCGGCATGGTGGCGGCGATCACCGTGGTGGCCGCGATCGAGCGGCAGGGCCGCCAGCGGGTGGGGGTCCGCTTCGAGCGGGGCGGCTGGATCGGCCCGCCCCTGGGCTCCTGGCGCCCCGAGCTGCTGACCCGGGTACAGCAGCCCCTGCCGGCCTGGCTCGACATCACCGTGCTCGACGACGAACTGCGCATCTGCCGCGGCAATGCCGGCACCGTCTTCGCCCTGCGGCGGCGGCGGGATCTGCGGCCGGAGGATCTGCTGCCGGCAGCCTGAGCGCAGGCCTGCTCAGGTCAGGCCAGCCGGGGTCTGCGGCCGCGGGCGGGTGCGGTATCGCTCACGGCGGGGGCATCGTGCCGGTCCCGCAGGATCATGCGCAGGGCGATCAGCTCGAGGCTGAGCCCCAGGCCGAGCCAGGTGAGTCCGATCACCGCGGCGATCTCCTGGGGATGGGCGAAGTCCTGGGTGAAGTCCATCGGGCGCGGGGCGGCGGGATACTTCCGCTCTAGCCAGTCCCCGCGATCCCGCCATGGGTATGGAACCGGAGATTCTCGAGGTGGATCTGCTGCGCTTCGAGCGCGGGGATGCGGCGGCCCGGCGGGCCGTGGTGGACGGCGTGCGCCGCAGCCTGGCCACCGGCTTCGTGTACAGCACCAGCGATCTCTCCGACGCCCTGCTGGACACGGCCTACGGCATGCTCGAGCGGTTCTTCTCCCTGGCGCCCGCCGAGAAGGAACGCTTCCGCGCCCCCGGCAGCCACGGGCAGACTGGATACACGGGCCTGCTCGTGGAAACCGCCGCCGGCTCCGCCCAGCCCGACTGGAAGGAGATGCTGAACTGGGGCACGCCGCCGCCGCCTGCCCATCCGCTGCGGCGCCGCTACCCGCACCTCTATCCCGATCCGGTGCTGCCGGAGGCGGTGGTGCCAGGGATCACGGTGGTGCTCCAGCACTTCCACCGCGACCTGGCCGATCTGCAGCGGCGCTTCCTGCGGGTGATCGCCCTGGCGATCGGCTGCGGCGAGAGCTTCTTCGAGGAGATCGTGCAGGACGCTCCCACCCTCAGCCGGGCGCTCCGCTATCCCCCCATGGCCGAGGCGCCCGGCGCCGGGGTGGTGTGGGCCGCCGCCCACGGCGACATCAACCTGCTCACGGCCCTGCCCCGGGCCACGGCAGCGGGGCTGCAGGTGGAGGTGCAGGGCCGCTGGGTGGAGGCCCAGCCCCCGCCGGGCCGGGTGATTCTCAACAGCGGCCTGATGCTGGAGCGGCTCAGCAACGGGCTGATCCAGGCGGGATGGCACCGGGTGGTGGCACCGGCGGAGGCCGCGGGTGCCCGCCTCAGCGTGGTGCAGTTCTGCCATGCCCGCCCCTGGACGATCCTGGCTCCGGTGCCGAGCTGCTGCACCACCGAGAACCCTCCGCGCCATGCCGGCGTGCCGGCTGCCGATGCCCTCGAGGAAGTGCTCTACCGCATCAATCTGCTGGAGTCCCCGCCGACGGCTCAGGGGCAGCCGTCCACCGAGAGCGAGTAGCTGCGACCGGTGGCGTTGGCGTTGGCGTTGTAGCTGGAGCCCACCTTCACGTTCACCTGGGTCACCAGCTTGCCGGCCGGCGGGCGGAAGGGGCCGTAGCTGCGCGCCTGGCCGGGGCTGGCCTCGAGGGTTTCGCTCACCACCTGCAGATTGCTGCCGTCGCTGAACTTCAGATAGGCCTCGATCGGATAGGGGCCCTTCTCGGAGGAGGTGGAGCGGAAGTGGATCCGGTAGCTGCCGTAGGCCCGGCTCACGGTGAAGTCGGTGTTGAAGTTGGTGCGACCGAAGGGGAAGGTGAGCGGCCCGTTCAGCTGCACCGTCTTGTTCACCGTGGTGCCTCCCCTCACCGCCCGAAGGGCCGTGCAGGCCTCGGCCCGCTCGGGCCAGGAGGGATGGCTGGGACATGGCGATCGTCGCGGCTCCTGAGGTTTCTCTTTGGTGGAACCGCTGCCGTCGGCCACCCGGGCTGCCACTGCGCGGCACTCACCGTGGCACTGCCAGCCAGAGTCTCAGGGCTCTCTCAGAAGCGGCAGAAGCACGATCCCCACAGCGCTCCGGGCCGGAGGCCGGGCCTGCAGGCGGTGGTTTCCGCCGCGGAGGGGCCAGCGGGGTGGCCGGCCCCCTTGCCGCGGCGTCCGGGCCTGGGAATGCTGGAGAACAGGAAGGGGGCCCACCGCGGGATTCTTTGGCGGGGGCCCGGCACAGCAGTCATGGCCAGAGCGGAACGCGTGGGAAGGGGCAGGGCGGAAGGAGCGGCCCAGGGTGGGCGGTTCGTGGTGATGCTCGACCACCGGCCCTTCGCCTGCTGTCTCAGCCGGATGGAGGCCTACAGCCTGGCCTACCGGGAGAGCGGTCAGCTCTGCTCCCGCGGGGCCTGCGTGCTCTCCCTCTAGGCCCGTCGTTGGCTGGTGCCGGGGCCGGCCGGGGAACGGCTCGGAGGCTGGCACCGGCGCCCCTGAGCCCTCGGCACACCCGTGGGAGGCTGCGGTGCCGCCGCCGCTGGCGCCCCGATGATCCAGGCCAAGGTCGTCGATGGTCCCCTGGGGGAGATCGCCGGCCATTTCCATCCCCGCGAGGCGATCGGCTCGATCGAGCCCCTCGGCAGCGGCAACGTGAACGACACCTTTCTGGTGCGGCCCCGGGAGGGCGCCGATCCGATCGTGCTGCAGCGGCTCAACACCGCTGTGTTCCGCAGCCCGGAGCTGGTGCTGCGCAACATGGACACCGTGGCCCGCCACGTGGAGAGCCGCCTGGCGGCGGACACTCCCCTGCGGCCGGGTCGCCGCTGGGAGATCCCCCGCCTGATCCCCCCGCACCGCTCCGCCGAACCCTGGCTGGAGGCCGACGGCCAGTTCTGGCGCGCCCTCAGCTACGTGGGCGCCTGCCGCAGCCTCGATGTGATCCGCGAGCCCGAGCAGGCCCGGGAGGTGGGCTATGGGCTGGGCATGTTCCACCACCTGATCAGCGACCTGCCGGTCGAGCGTCTCGCCGACACCCTCGAGGGCTTCCACATCACCCCCGGCTACCTCCGCCGCTACCACGAGCAGCTCGCCGCCGGAGCCCAGCCCCGCAGCGCCGAGGAGCGCTGGTGCGCGGCCTTCATCGAGCGCCGCGAAGACCTGGTGCCCGTGCTTGAGGAGGCCCGCGCCCGTGGGGAGCTGCAGCTCCGGCCGATCCACGGCGACCCGAAGAGCAACAACGTGCTCCTCGATGCCGAAAGCGGCCAGGCCATCGCCCTGGTGGATCTCGACACGGTGAAGCCCGGGCTGATTCATTACGACATCGGCGACTGTCTGCGCTCCTGCTGCAATCCCCACGGGGAGGAATGCCGCGAGCCGGAGGCGGTGCAGTTCGACGCCGGGCTCTGCGAGGCGGCGCTGGAGGGCTATCTCCAGGTGGCCCGCGCCTTCCTGAGCGAGGCGGATCACCGCTACCTCTACGACGCCCTGCGGCTGATCAGCTTCGAGCTGGGGCTTCGCTTCTTCAGCGATCACCTCGCCGGGAACGTGTATTTCCGCAGCGACGACCCGCAGCACAACCTGCGCCGGGCCCAGGTGCAGTTCCGCCTGGTGGAGAGCATCGAGGCCCAGGAGGAGGTGCTGCGGGCCCTGCTGGAGCGCCTGCGTCAGGGCTGAGATGGAATCCTCCCACCCCACCGCCGGCTCCTGTCGATTCGTGCTGCTGCCCTTCGAGGTGCAGGGGGGAGCCGAGTGCTTCCGCCTCGGCGGCACTGCGCAGCGCCGGGACGGCGTGCTCCACCTCCGCTACGCCCTGGAGGGGCCGCTCGATCTGCTCCTGCTGCCCGATCGCGCACCGGAGCCGAGGCGTCTCGACGGCCTCTGGGAGCACACCTGCCTGGAGGCCTTCCTCGCCCCAGCGGGTGATCCGGAGGCCTACTGGGAGCTGAACGTGTCGCCCTCCGGCGACTGGAATCTCTACCGCCTGCAGGGGTACAGGCTCGGCCTCGAGCCGGAGCCGGCCGCCGCGGTGCCTTCGCTGGAATCCCACCCTTCCGCCGCCGCCGGCCTGTTCGACGTGCGCTGTTCGCTGCCTGCCCCCCTGGCCGAGGCTCCGCTGCAGCTGGGTGTCACCGCCGTGCTGGAGCACCGCAGCGGCGCCCTGAGCTACTGGGCCCTGCACCACCCCGGACCGGAGGCCGATTTCCACCGCCGCGACTCCTTCCTGCTCAAGCTGTAGGGCCTGCTTCAGCTCAAGGGGCTGCAGCTCCGGGGGCTGCGGCCGATACTGCGGCCAGCAGGGGAGGCGCCATGCCGCCGCGGTCCGAGCTGATGGCCAGCTGGCAACTCTGGGCCGCCCTGGCGTCCCTGTTCGCGGCCCTCACCGCCGTGCTGGCCAAGCTGGGGGTGGCGGCGATCCCCTCCAACCTCGCCACCTTCCTGCGCACCCTGGTGGTGGCGGCGGTGCTGGCGGCCCTGCTGCTGGCCCGGGGTGAACTGGTGTGGAGCCAGCTCGCGGGGCTGGAGCGCCGCAGCCTGCTGGCCCTGGGGTTCTCGGGGCTGGCCACCGGCGCCTCCTGGCTCTGCTACTTCCGGGCCCTGCAGCTCGGCCCGGTGGCCCGGGTGGCCTCGATCGACAAGTTCAGCGTGGTGCTGGTGGCCCTGTTCGGTGTGCTCGCCCTGGGGGAAACGCTCACGCCGCGGGCCTGGCTGGGGGTGCTGCTGATGGCGGGGGGGGCCGTGCTGGTGGCGCTGCCATGAGCCGCCCCCGCCCGCCCCTGGATGCCGCGGCGGTGTTCCGCCGCCGGGCCGATGGGGTGGTGGTGGTGGAACTCGAGGACGGCATGGGGGCCGGGGTGCTTCTCAACCGCGCGGGGCTGATCGCCACCAGCCACCACCTGATCGAGGGCTGGAGCCATGCCGGGGTGCGCCTGCGGGACGGCCGCCGCTTTCAGGTGCCGGTGCTGCGCTCCTTCCGCGGCAGCGACGTGGCCTTCCTGCAGCTGCCGCCGGAGCGGGTGGAGGTGTTCCTGCGCGGGCTGCCCCTGCCTCCCTCCGGCGCCCGGCTGCCCGCCGGCCGGCTTCCCCGCATGGGCGAGACCGTCTACGTGATCGGCCATCCCCTCGGCCTGGAGTACACCCTCACCCAGGGGATCGTGGGCGGGCTCGAGCGCGAGATCGAGGGCCGCCGCTTCCTCCAGATCGACGCCGCCATCAACCCCGGCAACAGCGGCGGTCCGCTCTACGACGGCCAGGCGGAGCTGGTGGGGATCATCGCCTGCACCCGGCTGGAGTCGGAGGGGCTGAGCTTCGCGGTGCCCGTGGATCTGCTCTACCGGCTCGGCAATCTCCACCTGCAGGAGCAGCGCAGCGGGCCGCGCCAGTACTGCGCCGTCTGCGGCGCCAGCTCCCTCGACCTGCGCTACTGCGACCAGTGCGGAGCGCTGCTGGCGCGCGTGGATGGCTCCGATGGCTCCGATGGCTCCGAACAGGAGGCGGACCTGGAGGAGCAAACCGAACCTGAGGCAAAGACAGAGGCTGCGGAGTCATCGGAGACTGCGGATGTCGCCCATGCCGACGAGGCCGGTGAGGCCGAAGAATCGCCCCCCGCCGGTCCCTGTCCGGTCTGCGGGGCGCCCTGCCCGGAGGGGCAGCGGTACTGTGCCGTCTGCGGTGCCACCCTCTGACGGGCGGATCCATGCGGCAGCTGCTGGCCGATCTGGTGACCCGCCTGGCGCGGCTGCGCCGGCCCCTGCGGCCGGTGGAGGAGGCCGTGGCCCTGGTGGATGAGGTGCTCGAGAGCCTGGGGGTGAGCGGCCAGCGGGAGGATTCCGAGGATGGATTCGACTGGACGTTCCAGGTGGGCAGTGCCCCGATCGAGGTGGCCCTCCATCCCAACCCCGTGCTCGGGGAGCTCACCCTGGAGGTGCGCTCGCCGATGCTGCGCCTGCCCGCGGGGAATCTGCTGGCCCTCTACCGCCGCTGCCTGGAGCTGAACCGCATCCTGGTGGGCTGTGCGATCGGCGTGGATCAGGACCTGATCGTGGTGGCCCAGGAGCGGGGTCTGCAGGGGCTCGATCAGAGCGCCTTCCTGGAGATGCTGCTCAACGTGGCCAGCGCCGCCGACCAGTTCGACGACGAACTCGCCGAGGAGTTCGGCGCCATTCCGCTGGGCCAGGAGGCGCCGGCCTGGGCCGCCGCAGAGGTTCCACCCAGAATGGAGCCGCCCCTGTCCGCCGCGCCGGCCATGACCAGCTCCACGCCCCCGCTGCCGGAAGCCGATCGCGACCTGCTGCGGATCCTCTGCTGCGTGGCCTGGTCGGATGGCGACTTCGCCGCCGGCGAGAAGCGCCTGCTGACGCGGCTGGTGCAGAACTACTTCCTTCCCGACGGCGACGTGCAGACCACGGCCGAGGCGGTGGAGGCCCTGGCGGCCGAGGCCCTGCAGCCCGATGTGCTGCGGGAGCTGGTGCCGCGCCTCACCAGCCAGGAGGATCGGCAGCTGGTGCTGAAGCTGGCCTACATGCTCATCCGCATCGATTCCCGTCCGGGGGAGAGCTCCAGCATCAATCCCCAGGAGAAACGGGTCTACCGCCAGCTGGTGGAGCTGCTGGAGCTCGAGGAGGCGGATGTGCAGGAGGCGGAGTGGGCCGCCGAGCAGGAGCTGCGCCAACACAGCGGTCTGATCGGGATTCTCGCCAGCCGCTTCCAGTGGCTCGGGGCCTGGCCTTCGCCGGAGCTGCTCGAGGCCCCCGGGATGCAGTGGCTCTGATCAGCCGGCCGGTGCGCTCTCCCCGCGCGGGGAGTGCGGCGTCGGTGCCTCCAGCTCGATCGAGGCCAGATCCAGTTCCCGCCCCTGCAGCAGCTCGCGGCTGAGGTCGCCGCAGCGGGGGCAGGCGGGGTCTTCCGCCGTGAAGGGCAAGGCGCAGCGGCCGCACTGCCAGCAGGCCGGCACCGGCTCGATCACCAGACGGGACCCCTCCGCCAGGCTGCCCTGCATCACCACGTCATGGGCGAAGTGAAGGGCGCCGGCTTCCACGCCTGCCAGGCTGCCGATTCGCAGGGTGATGCAGCGCACCCGGCCGCCGCCATGCCGGCGGGCCTGCTCCTCCACCAGCTCCCGCAGGGCCTCCAGCAGGCTCAGCTCGTGCATGGACCCTGCCTCGCTGGCCCGGTCTGCTCCGACGGCTCCATTGGCTTCACTTCCCCGGCGGCGAGCCACTGGCGCAGCAGCCGGCGGGCGTCGGGCAACTGCCGGCGCACGGAGGGGGAGAGCCCCTCGCCATGGCCGAAGGCCGAACCCGGCACCAGCAGGATCGCCGCGGCGGGATGGGCCGCGAACAGCTGCTCGCCCAGGGCCAGCAACCCCGCCGGGGTGAGCTGGTGCGGATCGGCCACGCCCGCGGGATCGGGCGCCAGCGCCTCCAGCCGGGGCTCCTGCCCCTCGGGCTGCAGCCAGGCATCCACGAACAGCACCCGCCCCTGCAGTGGCAGCTCCGCCGCCAGCTCCGGCAGCAGCTGCCGGCAGATCCGCAGGGTGGCCTGCGCCGCCTGCGGGTTGTCCGGGTCGGCTTCCAGCTCCTGCAGCAGTTGCCAGGCCACGCCGTCGTCCTGGCGCAGGGGATTGCCCAGGCCGATCACCAGATCCCGCTGCCGCCGGGTGTCAGCCACGCTGGCGCGCGGCCAGCACCTGGCCGGCCGCATCGTGGAGCTCCAGCCGCAGGGGCATCTGCCCCGCGGCATGGGTGGAGCAGGAGAGGCAGGGATCGAAGCAGCGGATGCCCGCCTCCACCCGGTTGAGCAGCGGCTCGGGGATCTCCGCCTCCGCCGGCACCGGATCGGGGATGAACTCCCGCGCGATCTGGGCCACGGTGCGGTTCATGGCCAGGTTGTTCTGCCCCGTGGCGATGATCAGGTTCACCCGGGTGATCAGGCCGTCGTCATCGACGCGGTAGTGGTGGAACAGGGTGCCGCGGGGGGCCTCGCTCACTCCCACGGCCTCGTTGGCGTTGAGGCTGGCGCGGGAGCGGATGCGGCCGCTGCGCAGGCTGGGATCGGCCACCAGCTGCTCGATCCCCTCCAGGCAGGCCACGATCTCCACCAGGCGCGCGTGGTGGTAGCCGAAGGAGGAGGTCACGATGCGGCCGCCGCTGGCGGCGGTGCCGCTGCGCTGGCGGAACTCGTGCAGCTCCGCATCGGCCCAGGGGGTGCCGATCCGCTCGCACACGTTCAGCCGCGCCAGGGGGCCCACCCGGTAGAGGCCGGCGGGATAGCCCAGGGGCCGGTAGTAGGGGAACTTGAGGTAGCTCCAGCTCTCCACCGCCTCCCCCAGGAAGCTGGCGTAGTCGTCCTCGCTGAGGCCGTCGGCCACGATCCGGCCCTCGCTGTCCACCAGCCGGAGGGCGCCTTCGATGCATTCCCAGCTGCCGTCCGCCGCCACCAGGCCCAGGAACAGGGAGGGAAAGTCGCCGAAGGTGCTCTGTTCGCGCTGGAGCGGGCCATCGAGCAGGCGTTTGTAGAGCGCCAGGGCCTGGGTCACGGTGGAGCGGGCCTCCGGCAGCCGCTCCAGGATCCAGTCGCGGGCCTCCTCCGTGAGGGGGGAGCGCACCCCACCCGGCACCGCCCAGGCGGAGTGGATCTTGCGCCCGCCCAGCAGTTCGAGCACCTGCTGGCCGAACTGACGCAGGCGGATGCCGGCCCGGGCGAGTTCAGGATCGGCGGCCATCAGCCCGAAGACGTTCCGCTGCGCCGGGTCGCTCTCCCAGCCCAGCAGGAAATCGGGGCTGCTGAGGTGAAAGAACGAGAGCGCATGGCTCTGGCAGATCTGGGCCAGGTTCAGCAGCCGCCGCAGCCGCCGCGCCGCCGGCGGCACCTGCACGGCCAGCAGCTTGTCGCCGGTCTTGGCCGCGGCCAGCAGGTGGCTCACCGGACAGATGCCGCAGATCCGGGCCGTGATCCCCGCCATCTCGGTGAAGGGGCGGCCCTCGCAGAACTTCTCGAAGCCGCGGTACTCCACCACGTGGAAGCGGGCATCGGTCAGGTGGCCGTCGGCATCGAGGTGGAGGGTGATCTTGGCGTGCCCCTCGATGCGGGTCACCGGATCGATCGTGATCGTGCGGGTCATGGCCCGTTCGCCTCCCCATTCCTCCCCCACCATGGCCAGAGCGGCCCGCCCTGGCTCCCCTCAGCCCTGATCCGGAGGTTGGCCTGCGCCTGGTGTGTCGCCGAGGCGGCCCTCCCGCTCCAGCCGCAGCTCCATCGTGCGCTGCACGCCGTACACCAGCTGGGCGGTGCTCCACCCCACCATCAGCACGCCGTTCAGGGCCTGCATCACGCTCAGCAGCCGCCAGCAGGCCGGCAGGGTGAGATCGCCGTACCCCAGGGTCGTGAAGGTCACGCCCGAGAAGTAGAGGCTCGTCTCCCACTCCGGGAACATCCCCAGCCGCCGGTAGAGCCATGCCCAGAGCAGGATGTCCAGCAGCAGGGCCGTGGCGGTGACCAGCACCGTCACCAGGATCAGCAGCAGCCTGCGGTGGCTGCGGGGCGCGCACCAGGCCAGCAGGGACCTCCGGGCGCCCACCTCCGCCTGCAGCACCGTGCCGATGCTGTGCACTCCGGCGGTGACCAGCACCATCGCGAAGCCCAGGCCCACCGCTCCCCCCACGCCGGGACAGGCCGGCCGCGGGAGCGCACCCGCCGCCTGCACAGACGCTTGCCCAGCCGCCAGGCTGAGGGCCAGGCCCAGGGCCAGAGCGCCCGCAGCCGCCGATCGCTGCCCAGGGTTCATCGGCGGGCCGGTGGGGAGGAGGGATCCGGGAACGGCCGCCCCAGCCAGCGGGCCTCCTCCCGGGCCGCCGGCAGCAGGCGGGCCAGGGCCGCGGCGTTGGCCTCCGGGTCGGCGCTGAGCCGGGCGTAGCGGCGCAGGGCCGAATCCGGAAACAGCAGCAGCCCCGTCGCCAGGGCCAGGCCGCAGCCCATCAGGCAATCCAGCCAGCGGTTCGGTATGTACCAGGCCACCAGCGGCCCATAGCCGATGAACGACACGCCGCTGGAGATGAGGGCCGTGCGCAGGTGCTCCCCGGCCCCCAGGGCCAGCACCAGCGCCGCGGTGCCGCCCATCACGATCCCCGTCTGCAGGGTGCCCATCTCCAGGGTGTTGAACACCAGCAGGGGCATCAGGATCCCCAGGCTCACGCCGATCATGCGGTCGCGCACCCGCAGCAGGGTGTCGCCGATGGCGTCGTTGAGCAGCAGCACCACACCGAAATAGAGGTACTTCGGTGTCACGGCCCCCACTCCCTGCCCCACGGCCAGGGCCAGGCTGGCCACCACGAGCTTGCGCCAGAAGAACGGGGAGCTCAGCCCCTCGCCCAGCCGCTGGGCCAGGGATGGCTCGGTGTCCTGCGCCTCGGCGGCCTCCGGCTCGGCCCTGCCCGCCGCTTGCGCCAAAGCCTTCCGCTCGGCGGGGGTGAAGGCCACCTGCGTGCCTGTGCCGATCGCCAGTCCAACGGCGATCGCCAGCAGCTGCTGCCCCCAGGTGCTCCAGCTGGGGTTGCCGCCCAGCAGCGGCAGCACACCGGCCACCGCCACCAGGCCGGAGAGCATCCGCAGCTTGCCCGGCAGCAGCAGGGTGAGCAGCTGCATCAGCACCGCCACCAGAGCGAAGCTGAACACCTGCGGCACGGTGGCCAGGGCCAGGCCCAGGCAGACGCCGATCGCCATGCAGAACCCCACCAGCAGCACCAGCACCGGGTAGATCGCCCCAGGCCAGCGGCTGAAATCCGGCCGCACCACCAGCGCCGCGATCACAGCCCCGTAGGCGATCGCATCGCCGCTCAGCCCGATGCCTCCGCAGACGGCGGCCGTGAGGCTCGCCGCCAGGCCGATCACCAGGGCCACGCGCATCTGTTCCACTCAGGGGCCGGGCGGCCGCAGCGCCTGGATCCAGCCCACCAGCAGCACCACCAGCAGCAGCGCCAGCCAGAACCACAGCCTGGGCGGGCTGCTCACCGCGGCGATCGCCAGCAGCAGCAGCGCCAGCCAGGGCGCAGGCTGCCGGCACGCACCCAGCAGCACCGCCAGGCCGCGTCGGGGTGCGGGAGGCCGGCCAGGACTGCTCATCGCTCCGCCCCCCCCAGCCAGCGCAGGAACGGCAGCACGAAGCTCACGGCGCTGCGCCGCTCCACCTCCACCTTCGCGCGCGCGGGGGTGCCGTTCACCAGGGGCAGATCCGGCCCCGGGCCTCCTGTCCAGCGCAGCCCGCTCGGCGTGCGGTCGGGCTCCAGCGCCACGGTCACCAGCTGCACCGGTGCCGCCAGGCGGTCGTCGGCCAGGTCCACCGGATCTCCGCCTTCCCCCACCGCCGCCTGGCGGCTGCGCAGCATCAGGCTCTGGGCCAGCTCCCCATCCCCCACCACCCGGCTCACCTCCGCCAGGTCGGCGGTGGCGGGCGAGATCGTCGTGATCCGCCCCACCAGGGAGCCGTAGCGCTCCGCCGTGCCGCCGTAGCGATCGCGCGACTGCAGCAGCGGATCCAACAGGATCTCGTCGCCGACGCGCAGGCGCCCCGCATCGGCATCGCTGAACAGCGCCGTGGCCAGCCGCGGGCTGCTGCTCTGCAGCGGTCCGTCGCCGATGGTTCCGAGCCGCTGGCCGGGCAGCACCGCCTGGCCGGGGCTCACCGCCACGCTGAGCAGCCGGCCGGAGCGTGGCGCCAGCACCTCCTGGCTGTCCCGCTGGCCCCGCAGTTCGGCGCGGCTGGCGTCCAGCTGGGCCAGCTGGGCCTCCAGGGCGCGGATCTGATTGCGGTTGCGCAGGTGCAGATCCTGCGCTCCCACCCAGAGGGGGCTGTAGCGGGGAATGATCTCCTCCTGGCGCAGCTCCTCCAGCGAGGCCAGCTGCTGGCGCACCGGCCCATCGGCCGTGTTCAGGTTGGTGATCTGGCTGCGGATCGCCCGCTCCTGGTCCGCCAGGGCCCGCAGCTGCAGCACCAGTGCATCCGGATTGGAACCCACCGCACCGCCACCGGCAGCGGCCTGGTCGCTGCGGCTGAGGCTCACCAGTTCCTCCCCCTGGCGCACCGGGTCGCCCACCTGGCGGCGCAGCCGCTGGACCTGCCCCGCGGAGCGGGCGTAGAAGCCCACCCGGCTGTCCGGGTGCAGCAGCACGGCGCTGCCCTCCACCCGCACCGCCACGGCGGGAGAGAGGGCCCACAGGGCCGTCAGGCCGCTCACCAGGCTGATGGGCACCAGCGCAACGATCCGCTCCGGCAGCCGCTGGGAGGTTCCCTCCGGCCGATCGGCCGGGGATTCTGCCTCCTGCGCAACGGCCTCCGGTGAATGCTTCTCCGGTGAAGGGTCCTCCGGTGAATCGTTCAGGGAATCAGCGGAGGTCATGGAGCATTGCGCTGCCGTGCGGCGGGATCGGCCGGCGTCTGCGGTTGGGCCACAAATTACCGGTAACTTGCAGCCCTGCACGATCTGCCCTGTTGGCCCGCCGACCCCTCTGGCGCCCCCTTGTGCCCTCGCTGCTGGCCGGCCTGCTCGCGTGCCTGGGGGTCGGGCAGGCCAGGCAGGGGTGGGCCCAGGCCGCCGCTCCCGCCGTGCTGCCTGGCGCGGGCAACCTGAAGCTCAGCCGCCAGGAGGCCCTCCGCCTCGGCCTGCAGCGATCGCTGGGGCTGCGCGGCAGCGCCCTCTCCGTGGGGGAGAGCCGCAGCCTGCTCGAGCTGAGCCGCACCCGGTTCCGGCCCCGCCTTGACCTGGTGGCCTTCGGCAGCTTCGCCCAGGTGGGTACCGACATCGGTTTCATCTCGAATCTGCCCACCATCGGCGACCTCTCGCTCGACCTGCGCGGCGGCGACTCGGCGGTGATCAACAACACCTTCCTCAACACGGGCCTCGTGCTCAACCTGCCGCTGCTCGACTTCACGCGCCTGCCCCTGCGCCGCGAAGCCGAGGCGGGCCTGGAGGCCGCCCAGGCCGACGAGCAGGAGGAGCAGCGGCGGGTGCGCTTCGAGATCCTGAGCTACTACCTCACCGCTCAGTGGACCGCGGCCCTGATCCCGGCCTGGGAGCTGGCCCTCACCGCCTCCCGCCGGCTGGAGAGCGATGCCGCAGCCCTGCGGCGCAACGGCCTGGCCCCCCGCATCGACAGCTTCCAGGCCCAGGCCCTGGTGCAGGCGGATCTGCAGGGGCTGGCCGAGGCGCAGGCCCAGCACCGGATCGCCCTCAGCGCCCTGGCCCGGGGCCTGGACCTGCCGGCGGAGCAGGCCATCACCCTGCAGGATCCGCTCGTGCCGGACGCCCCCTGGGACCGGACCCTGCCGGAGAGCATCCGCCTGGCCCTCGAGCAGCGGCCGGCCCTGGAGAGCCTGGAGCGGCAGCGCCAGGCCCAACTGGCCCGGCTCGAGCTGGCCCGGGCCGGCCGCCTGCCCAGCCTGGCCCTGCTGCTGGGGGGCGGCCTGAGCGCCGACTGGCTGAACGTGCAGGGCCTGAACACTGGCGGCCGGCTGGAGGCGGGAGGGGTTGGCGGGGTGCCCCTGCCCGGCTTCGCCAGCAGCGGGTCGGCCTCGGGGAGCTTCACCGACTGGGGCGCCGCCCTCACCCTGCGCCAGCCCCTCTACGACGGCGGCCAGACCCGCCAGTCGATCGCACTGGCCCGGCAGCGGGCGGAGCGGGCCGAGCTGGCCATCGCCCAGGCGCAGCAGCTGATCATCCAGAGCGTGGAAACCTGGTACAGCACCCACCAGGCTGCCGGTCCCCAGGCCAGTGCCGCCCGGGCGGCCGTGGTGGCCGGCGAGGCTTCGCTGCGGGATGCCCAGATCCGCTACCGGGCCGGCCTGGCGCCGATCACCGAGCTGCTGGTGGCCCAGCGCAACCTGCAGGTGGCCCGCTCCGCCGAGGCCACGGCGATCTACCGCTGGAACCTCAGCCGCGCCGGGCTGGAACGGGAGACCGGCCGCCCCTGATCAGCCGAAGCGCAGCTGCTGGGCGTTCTCCTGCGGGGGCCGCTCGCCCCGCAGCAGCGCCTCGAGGAAGCCGCGGATCCGCTCGGCGGAGGGCGGACAGCCCGGCAGGAAGAAATCCACCGGGATCACCTCGTGCAGGGGCTGCACCCGCTCGAGCAGCTCCGGCACGATCCCCGGCGCATGGGGATGCTGGGCGCCCGTGTCCGCCAGTTCCACGTAGCCCCGCTCCAGCACCGCCTCGCGGCCGGCGGAAGTGCCATCGCTCCAGAGGTTGCGCAGGGCGGGCACGTTGCCGGTCACGGCGCAGTCGCCGAAGGACACCACCACGGCGCTGCACTGCCGCAGCCGCAGGGCCAGCTCCCGGTTGTCGGTGTTGGCCACCGCCCCCTCCACCAGGCAGACATCCACGCCTTCCGGGAACACCTTCACGTCGCTGGCGACGGGCGAGAACACGATCTCTACCTGCGCCGCCAGATCGAAGAGCCATTCGTCGAGATCGAGGAACGACATGTGGCAGCCGCTGCAGCCGGCCAGCCACACCGTGGCGAAGCGCAGCCTGCGGGCGGATACGGGGCTGCCGGGAGGGGTGCTCATTGGTTCTGCCAGTGGTGCTGCTCGCGGGCGGTGCGCAGCAGCCGCGGCCGCTCGCGGTAGGGCCGTTTCTCCGCCGTGGTGTCGTCCTTGTGGAAGAGGGCGCCGGTGGGGCACACCTCCACGCACTTGCCGCAGCTGGTGCAGGCCTCCACCTCTCCCCACGGCTGATCGAGGCCGGCGATGATCCGGCACTCGGCGCCGCGGTGGGCCACGTCCCACACATGGGCGCCCTCGATCTCGTCGCAGACGCGCACGCAGCGGGTGCAGAGGATGCAGCGGTGGTGGTCGAGGGCGAAGAGCGGGTGGGAGGCGTCCACCCGGCGCTGGGGGTACTGATACGGGAAGCGGGAGTGATCCATCCCCACCGCCACCGCCACGTCCTGCAGCTCGCAGGCGCCGTTGGCCACGCAGAAGGCGCAGACGTGGTTGCCTTCGGCGAAGAACAGCTCCAACCCCATGCGGCGCAGCTGGCGCAGCTCGGGGGTGT
This sequence comes from Prochlorococcaceae cyanobacterium, assembly GCA_049242845.1. Classification (GTDB taxonomy): domain Bacteria; phylum Cyanobacteriota; class Cyanobacteriia; order PCC-6307; family Cyanobiaceae; genus CBW1002. The sequence goes on along the minus strand of JBMLOS010000200.1, from coordinate 22 downwards.
CGGTGTGCACCACCATCCCCTC
>JBMLOS010000199.1:0-9564 GCA_049242845.1 Prochlorococcaceae cyanobacterium | reverse complement strand
TGATCCGCTCCTGCTCCGCCAGCACGCCGATGTGGTCGGTGCGCTCGAGGAACACCTCCACCAGATCCGCCCCGGCAGCCCGGCCGGCGCTCAGCAGCGGCTCGAGCCGCTGGCGCCAGGCGTCATCGAAGCCGTGGCTGGGGGATGGGGTGGCCCGCCCCGCCGCCGCGGGGGTGTTGCTGGGGAGGGAAGCGACCAAGACGAAGCGGGATCGAACGGAAAAGCCATCACCTTCCTTGGGCCAGCCCGAAAGGGCGGCCGCAGGACGGGGATGGCGAAGAAGCTAGCCAGCCGGAGCCGGCGATTCGGTGGGGGAAACCGGGGCCCTCAGCGCACGGCCGGCTGGAACTGCTCGCTGCGCACCGGGGCCATCAGGAACAGCTTCGCCATCTCCAGGGCGTTGGCGGCCCAGAAGGGCAGCTTGCGCAGGGTCTTGAGCGGGGCGGGCGCCGAGCTGGCGTCGGCCTCGCTGAGGGCGGCGTTGTTGTCCACCAGACGCTCGAGCCGCTCCCAGAACTTGGGATTGCGCACGTCCAGCACCACCGGGAACACCCGGGCGGAGGTCTCGTTGGTCTTGTCGATCACGTAGCGGTCGTACTCCCGGGCATCGAGCCCGAGGGCTTCGTAGAACTCCTTGCGGGCCACGTCACGCACGTACATGGTGGCGAACACGGCCAGCAGGAAGAAGCGGCACCAGAGGCGGGCGGTGAGGCCGCGCACGGTGTCGGGCTGGGCCTTCATCAGGGCGTCGAAGAAGTCGCCGTGGCGGTTCTCGTCCTGGCACCAGTTCTCGAAGAAGTTGAAGATCGGGAAGATCTTGCTGTCGGGGTTCTTCTCGAGATGGCGGTAGATGGCGATGTAGCGCCAGTAGCCGATCTTCTCCGAGAGATAGGTGGCGTAGAAGATGTAGGCCGGCTTGAAGTAGGTGTAGGCCTTGTTGGCGGTGAGGAAGCCCAGGTCCAGCTGGAGCCCGAAATCGCTCATCGACTTGTTGAGGAAGCCGGCGTGGCGGGCCTCATCGCGGGCCATGTGCGCGAAGCACTCCGCCAGCAGGGGGTTCTTCTCCTTGATACGGCGGCTGAGCTCCTTGTAGAGCAGGAAACCGGAGAACTCGGAGGTGCAGCTCTGCTCAAGGAACTCCACGAACACCTTGCGGGTCTCGGGATCGAGCTTGTCGGCCGCGCCTTCGAACTCCTCGTTGCGGACGAAGTGATGACGATTGTAATCCTTGCGGAATTCCTCGCAGATCGCCTCCAGTTCCTCCTCGTTCGGCCGCAGATCCATCGCCGCCATGGCGTCGAAATCCGTGGTGTAGAAGCGGGGGGTGAGGATCGTGTCCTTCACCGGCTCCTTGAAGGCGGGAGCGTCGGGGGTTCCCACGCCGCCAGCGGCTGCGGGAGCTGCGGCTGGAGCGGTCGAGGCTGCGGGTGGCACCATCGCGCAGGGCTTCATCGGGCGTGAGCGCATCGTAGAGGGGGCCACTGCGCTGGCGGCTGGATGTGACGGTGCGTCTCAGGCCGTTGCCGGAATCGCTCAGTTGGGCCCCAGCCACTTCTGGCCGTTGAGGCGCTGCACCAGCCGGGACACCAGCAGGGCCAGGGTGATCTTGCGCTCGTCGATCAGGAACGACTCCAGCAGGCTGGGCTCGCTGCCGGCCTCCGCCACGGCCACGGTCTTGGCGCTGCTGATGTCCGCCGCGGTGAAGCAGAGCCAGAAGCGCCGCGCCCCGGGCAGGCTGCCCTGCACCATCCAGCAGGGGCTGCCCACCACCGGCATCGGACCCTCCACGAAGGAGAGTTCCGGTGCAGGGCCGCCGTAGGCCTGGATCTCCTTGCTCAGGGCGGGCAGCAGCAGGTCGGGCACGAAGCGCTCGAAGGGCTGATCCTCCGGGGCGGGCGGGCGCGCCTTGGTGGCTGCTGGCGCGGCGGCTGCAGGAGAGGCGGCCGCGGGCGGGGTGGCAGCGTCGCGGGGCTCGGGGGCGGGGCTGGCGGAATCGCTCACCGGGGCAGGCCTCATGGCGGGATGCTGCGGCGACTTTAAGCAGCCCTCTCCGGGGCCGACGGCTTCACCAGTCTTCCGAGGAGGGGGAGCCCCAGTCATCCGCTACAACGCTGGCCTGGGGCGAAGGGGTCGGGCCTGCCGCGGCGGTGCTGCCGGCGGCTCCGCTGCCGCGGCGCACCACCCGGTAGGGCACGCTCACGGTGGGGGGTGGTTCACCGGGAGCCCGGCTAGGACTGGCGCTGGCCGGCGCCGCCGCGGCAGCGGCCTTGCCGTCCCAGTCGTCCCGCGGTTGAAAAGGGGTTTCCCAGGGCTCGGGTTCTCTGGCCCCTCCCCGCCCCTCGCGGCGGGAGGTCCGCCGGTCCACGCCAGGGGCAAAGCCAGCCGCGGCCGGCCCGCCGCCCGCCCGCAGGGCCAGGGCCGTGCCTCCCGCACTCAGGGCCGCCCCCAGCAGCCCGGCACCGGCCAGCCATACCCCCGCCGGCCAGGCGGGTGTGGTCCAGATCAGCAGCCGCAGCCGCAGGGGCGGACGCGGGTGCAGGGCTCCCACCAGCAGCACCGCCAGCAGCGGGGCCAGCAGAGGCAGCACCAGCAGGCGGCGGAGCGGTTCCTTCACGGCTGCGCGGCTGCAGGGCCGGGTTCACCACCGGGGACGGGCCCCTGCCAGCGGTTGAGGCTGCCGAGGTCGTAGCCGAGCACATCGAACACCCGGATCACGAGGAAATCCACCATCTCCTCCAGGCTGGTGGGCCTGTGATACCAGGCCGGCACCGGTGGAGCGATCCTTGCTCCCGCCTCTGCCAGGCGGGTGAGGTTGCGCAGGTGCACCAGGCTCCATGGCGTCTCCCGGGGAGCGATCACCAGGGGCCGGCCCTCCTTGAGGTGCACGTCCGCGGCCCGCTCTATCAGATCGAGGGCCACGCCGGAGGCGATGCGCCCCACCGTGCCCATGCTGGCCGGCAGGATCACCATGCCGCGGGTGCGGTAGCTGCCGCTGGCGATCGCCGCCGCCTGGTCGTTCCAGCGGTGGCAGCGGAGCTCGCCGCCGCTGCAGCCGGTGCGCTCCCGCCAGAAGCGCTCCTGGGCGTCGGGTTCGGAGGGCACCCGCAGCCCGAGCTCGGCGAACCACACGCCGATCGCGCCCCGGCTGGTGACCATCTCCACTGTCTCCCCGGCCTCGAGCAGCAGCTGCAGGGCGCGCTGGGCCAGGGGCTGGGCCGATGCCCCCGACACCGCCAGAACCACCGGCAGGGTCACCGGCTCAGGCCTCGTCGTCGGAATCGGTGTCGTCGGGGAAGGTTGCCGGGGTGTCCGAGGGCTCGGCGGAGTCTTCCGCATCGAAGCCCGTCTCCCCTTCCGGCAGCACCACCGCCAGATCGATCTGGTGGCGCAGCGCATCCACCTTCTGGATCTCCACCTCCACCGCGTCGCCGAGCATGTAAGTGCGGCGGTTCTTGCGCCCCACCAGCCGGTTCTGCCGCGCCCGGTACTCGTACCAGTCGTCCTTGAGGGAGCTCACGTGCACCAGGCCCTCCACCTGGGAGGGGGGCACCTCCACGAAGAAGCCGTAGCTCTGCACACCGCTGATCACCCCGGGCAGCACCTGCCCCACCAGCGGCTCGGCCTGGCGGGCCTGGGCCATGGTGAGGGCATCGGCCTGCACCTCCTGCAGGAAGCGCAGGCAGGCGCTGAGCCGCTGGGGCAGTCCGTGGGCGATTCCCTCCTGGAAGGGCGCCAGCTGGCTGGGCGTCAGCAGCGACCAGTCGATCGTGGCGGAGCGGCAGGCGTCGCTGGCCAGGTCCACGGTCACCTTGTGGCGCACCGTGGGCCGGTCCTTGCCGTCCACCAGCAGGCTGGTGAGCAGCTGCTGGTTCCAGAGGTCGGCGTAGTGGAGCGTGGGGCAGCACCAGGGAGCCACAGCCGTCTCCTCGCCTGCGGCGGCGTGGGGGCCGGGCTCTGCGCTGATCTGCACCGGCTCCAGCGTGTCCCGCAACTGCTGCTGCAGCACCCGGCTGCGGTCGGTGGCAGCGAAGGCGCCGGCCAGTTCGGCGGCGCTGGCGTTGCCCTCAGCCGAGAGCTCCAGGGGGATCTCCAGGGCCAGGGCCGCCTTGGCCACCTCGTTCAGCTCGGCCGCCTCGGGGGCGGGGTTCACCGCGTAGAGCGCCGGCAGCTGGAGGGCGCTCAGGTGGGCGCCCAGGGTGCGGTGGGCCAGCAGGATCGCCTCCCGCAGGATCGCCACCGGATCGTGGGCCGGCAGCTCCACCATCCATCCCTGGGAGGAGCCGTCCGGGGCGGGGGTGAGCAGGTCGCCGAGGCTCTCGATCGGCGGCATCGGCAGGGCCAGATCGATCGAGCCGCCCGCCAGGCGGCGCTCCCGCAGCTTGGTGGTGAGTTCCACCAGGCCCTCCAGGGCCGGCAGATGCTCCTTCACGGCCTTGAGGGCGGCCGGCACCGTGCGGGCCTTGGGCTTGCGCTCCGCCAGGGCGGTGAGCGCCGCCCGATCCACCCGGCCGCAGGGACGGATGCAGCTGCGGCTGAAGCGGTAGTGCTGCAGTTCACCCTCGGGGCCCAGATCGAGGGCCAGGGAGAGGGCCGCCTGGCTGCGCTCGCTCTGGAAGGCGGCCGCCTTGGCCAGGGCCGGGGTGAGCAGGGGCAGCCAGGTGCGGCCCACACAGAGGGCCTCGCCCTGCTCCCGCAGCCAGAGGTCGAGGGGGGATCCGGCGCTGAGACGCTCGGCCACACAGGGGGCACGCACCCACAGCCGCCAGCCGCCTTCCTCGCGCGGCTCCAGGGCCACACCGGGCAGCCCCGGTGCCTGGGAACTCCAGCCCTCCAGCAGTAACACCGCCTGGGCGGTGAGGTCTTCCCGTTCCTTCGGCGCCGGGGTGCGGAGGGTGGCGCGCGGCGCCGCCGGACGCTCCCGCAGGCCGTGCTTGGTGAGCAGCAGATCGAGATCGGCCTCCTCGCCGCCGTGGATGGAGAGGCGGCGCTCCACGTGGCCCTGGGGCGCGAACTGGCCCACGGGGTAGCGGTCCACCTTCACCTCCACCACCGAGGAGTGGCTGGGGTCGAGGTGCTCCTCATCCGTGCCGGGCAGCTCCAGGCTGGTGAGCAGGCGGTCGTCGAGGGGCACCGCCACCAGACGCTCGTTCTGCTGCTCCACCTGGGCCAGCAGGCTGCTGGTGGCGCGCTCGAGGATGCACTGCACGCTGCCCTCCGGCGAGCGGCGCCGCCCCCCCTCCCGGGTGATGCGCACCAGCACCCGGTCGCCGTTCCAGGCGTGGTTGAGCTGGTGGTCGCGGATGTAGATGTCCTCGCCGCCGTCCTCGCGCAGGGCGAAGCAGAACCCCTTGCTCGAGCAGCGCAGCCGCGCCTCGATCAGGCTTTCATCCGGCCGCCGCTGCACGCCGGCCTCACTCTCCTCGATCAGGCCGAGGCGAGCCAGGCCGTCGAGGCCGATGCGCAGGTACCGCTGCTCGTCATCACTGCTGAGGCCGAGGGCCTTTTCCAGCTGCGCCACCGGCACGCTGGATTCGGGGGAGAGCTGGTCGAGCAGGTCGGCGACCGTGAACTTCATCGGCGGGATGCGCTGGTGGGGCCTGGGCGGCAGAAGGCACAGGGGGCTGGCCGGCCGTGGAGCGTGGGCGCGGCAGCGATGCTTTTCTTCTTAGTGCGGACTTTAGGCAGCGGCCGTCACCCGCCCTGCCGCGAGCTCAGCCGGGGGAAGACCCGCCGCCCTCCTCCTGCGCTTCGTCCCCGTCGTTGTCCTGCCGGGAGCGCTGGATCAGCCGCAGCCCGATCACCAGGAACCCCACCGAGGCCACCAGTTGCAGCAGGTCGGGGGGGATCACGCTGGAAAGGGATCCCCCCGCCGCGGCCCCCAGCAGGCTGGCGAGCACCAGGGCGGCGGCGCTGCCCGCGAAGACGGCCGTGGGGCGGCTGGAGGTGCCGCTGATCGTCACGATCGCCAGCTGGGTCTTGTCGCCGAGTTCCGCCAGGAACACGGTGGCGAAGGTGGAGGCCAGGAGGGCGAGCTGCATGGCGGCGGCGCGGAAGGGGGAATGCGGAAGGGGGCGGCCGGTGGCCGGCTCAGATGCCCGGCAGGTGGAGGGTTTGCGGATCGAGGGCGGAAAGATGGAGCACCGCCTGGCGGCCCAGCCACAGCCCCAGACCCACCATCACCAGCCCCGCCAGGCGCTCGAGCTGGTGCGCGGGCATCACGCTCGCCAGCCAGCGGCCGAGCACCACGCCCACCAGGCTGGAGGAGATCAGGGCCAGGGAGGCGCCCACGAACACCACCACCGGCTGGCCGGATTCGGCCGAGAGCAGCAGGGCCGCCAGCTGGGTCTTGTCGCCGAGTTCCGCCAGGAACACGGTGGTGCCGGTGGTGAGGAAGGCGGCTCCCCAGCTGCCGGCATGGCTGTGCTTCTCGGCCGGCTCAGGGCTGCTCATCAGCGGGGACGGGTCACCTGAGCGAAGCGTCGCATCTCCCTGCTGCGTCCCCCGTACTCGCTGCGGATCTGTTGCCGGCAGCAGGCGATCGCCAGGGCGTCGTCGCTGGCCGGCTCCGGGGGGTGCGGCTCCGCTCCGGCCAGCGCGCCGAAGATCTGCACCAGGTTCTCCACCCGGCAGAAATCGGGGCGCTGCTCATAGATGCGGCAGCGACGGCCGCCGGTGTCGTAGTGGATGCACCAGCCGTCTTCTCCCACCATCGCCAGATAGGTGGCGCGCTGCTCCTCCGTGAGGGCCTCGAGCGCCTCCGGGCGCTGGCTCGGGTCCAGACGGCAGCAGGCGCCGCATCCGGTGATGCACTGCCAGCTCGGGGTGCGGGTCATGGCGCTCTCCTCCGGGCAATCCTGCCCTGCCTCTGGGGGACGGTGCTGTGACAAGCCGTCACAGAGGGAAGTCCGCCTGTGGAGCACAGGGGGATCGGACCGTTAACCTCCACCCAGATTCCACCCCAAGGCGGGCCGATCCATGGGTATCGACTTTCATCTGATCGCCAACTTCGTTGCCCTCGCCCTGATCACGATCGCGGGCCCCGCCGTGATCTTCATCCTCTTCTACCGCCGCGGCGCCCTCTGAGCTGCCGCGACAGCCGTCCGTCCGCCCTCTGGCTGGGGCGGTTTGTTTGAGGTGTTTTCCTGGGGGCTCTTCCGCTTGGAAGGGTCCTTTCCTGGTTTAGAGGCCTGGTTCGGCAGGGTTGGCCCCGTCAGGTTTCGCTTCGGCAGTTTTCGGTTCTGATTGTGTTCCTTCGGGCTCCTGCTGGCTGCTGAACAGGCCCGCCGAGCCCTGTGCCCCCAGCAAAGCCGGGTCGGAGAGCCGCGGCTGTTCCCCTCCGGCTGGCTCCGGCGCAGCATCGGCGGCGGCTTGCGCCCGGCGCTCCGCTTCCAGATCTGAAGCCTCCCGCTCGAGTTCCGCCAGAGCGTGATAGATGGGTGTCTTCAGCAGCAGGCGGCCGGCATAGGCCCCCAGGGCGGCCGCCACCACCAGCCCGGCCAGGAGCTGCTGATCGCCGGCCATGTGGAGCGCGAACAGCATGCTCATCACCGGCAGCTGGGTGGCGCCCGCCAGGGAGGCCACCATGCCGAGGGCGAGGCCCACGTGGGGATCGCCCCCGAGCCACTCGATCACCCCGGATCCGTACACCGCCCCCAGGGTGAAGGCCGGATCGATCAGACCACCCGGGATGCCCCCCGCCAGGGCCAGCACCGGGGCCAGCAGCCGCACCGCCAGCGTTCCCAGCAAGGGCCAGCCGGTGGAGATGCGGTCGGGATCGTGGATCAGCCGCCTCATCAGGCTCTCCCCATCGCCGCCGCTGAAGCCGCCGCTGGCGAACAGCAACAGGGAGATCAGCAGACCCAGTCCCGCACCCCACAGCCAGGGCCGGCGCCGCACCTGCGGCCGCAACCAGGCCGTGGCCGCCAGCAGCAGCCGCGAGAAGGCTCCCCCCAGCAGGCCCGCCGTGATCCCGATCGGGATGGCCAGCAGCAGCAGCTCCGTCTCGGGAGTGGTATTCGCAATCACCCCCAGGCCGTAGATCGGCTCGCCGCCCCAGTGGCTCATCAGGGCGGCGGTGGCGCACACCACCAGGCCCGGCCAGATCAGGGAGGCCTGGAAGCGTCCGGTGAGCTCCTCGGCCATGAACACCACCCCCATCAGGTGGCTGTTGAATCCGCCCGCCAGGCCGGCGCCGGCGGCGATCGCCAGCACGCCGCCGGGCACCAGGCCGCGCAGCAGGCCGGGCCGCCATCGCCGCAGGGCGTGGGCCACGCTCGCCCCCACCTGCACCACCGGCCCCTCCCGCCCCAGCGAAAGCAGCGACAGGCTCGCCGCCGTCCAGAGCAGGCAGCGCCGCAGGGTGGGACCCCGGGCCAGCAGCTGATCGCCGGCCGCGGGGTCATGCAGGCTGCTCATCGTCTGGGGAATGCCCGAACCCCGGCCATCGGCCCAGGGGCCGGCCTGCAGGGCCAGCAGCAACGGAACCACCACCAGCGGCGAGAACACCAGCAGCAGGCCGATGCGGCTCCAGCCCTCCCCGGAGAAGCCCGGCAGGATCTGCAGCAGCTGGTCCTGCCAGCGGTCCACCAGGTTGAGGGGCCAGCAGGCGATGCCCACCGCCAGCCCCAGCAGCGCCAGATCCAGCAGGTGGCGCCCCAGGTGCCCCACAACCAGGTGCCCCACAAATTGGCGTGGCTTCGCCCCCTGCATCAGGCCACCAGTCCGAGGGCCATGGCCGCCTCGCGAGCGAGGGTGCGCAGGTAGGGGTGTTCGGGCCGCTCGCGGCCGCTGCCGGCCTCGGTGAGCCGCCCATCCGGCAGCGAGAGCAGTTCATCGCCGGCGGCATTGCGGATCAGGATTCCCTCCCCCTGGCGCCGGCACCAGTAGGTGCGGCGGGCCCGCTGCAGCACCACCTCCTCGGCGCCGCTGCAGCGCAGCGCCACCAGCTCCAGCTGCAGCCGCTCCCGGCCCTGCCAGTGGTTGGCGCGCAGTCGGAAGGCCACATCCACCCGGGGCGGCAGTTCCGCCGGCCCCTGCCAGCGCCAGGCGATCGCCCGGCGGCTGGTCTCCCCCTGGCGCAGCTCCAGCTCCAGGTGGCCGCCCCGCAGCAGGCGCTGCTGCACCACCCGGCAGTCGGCGCTCCAGAACACGGGCGTCTCGTGGCCGATGCCGAACGGTTCGAGCCGCTGCAGATCCCGCCAGAAGGGGAGCTCGATCCGCTCCAGCCGCAGCAGGGCATCGGGTTCCACCACCGGCCCGCCACCCTCGTTCTCCATCCACGTGGCGGCCAGGGCCTCCAGACGCTCCTGCAGGGGGGCGAGCCTCTCCGCCCGCACGGTGAAGCCCCCGGCGGCCGGGTGGCCGCCATGGCGTTCCAGCAGTTCGCTGCAGGCCTGCAGGGCGGCATCCACCGCGAAGCCGCGCGGGGCCCGCACCGAGGCCCGCATCCTTCCCTGGCCCTCCCCGGCCAGCAGGGCCACGGGGCGCCCGTAGCGCTCCACCAGCCGGGAGGCCACGATGCCGATCACGCCGTGGTGCCAGTGGTTCTGGGCCAGCAGCAGGAAG
>JBMLOS010000198.1:0-21614 GCA_049242845.1 Prochlorococcaceae cyanobacterium | reverse complement strand
GCCTCGGTGAGGCGCTGCAGGGCCTGCTTGTCCTGGCGCAGGTCGATGCCCTCGTTGGCCTTGAAGCTGTCGGCGAGGTAATCGACGATCACCTTGTCGAAGTCATCGCCGCCAAGGTGGGTGTCACCGGAGGTGGAGAGCACCTCGAACACGCCGTCACCCACCTCAAGCACGGACACGTCGAAGGTGCCACCGCCCAGGTCGAACACCAGGATGCGCTCGTTGCTCTTCTTGTCGAGGCCGTAGGCCAGGGCCGCCGCGGTGGGCTCGTTGATGATGCGCAGCACCTCGAGGCCGGCGATCTTGCCGGCGTCCTTGGTGGCCTGGCGCTGGGAGTCGTTGAAGTAGGCGGGCACGGTGATCACCGCCTGGGTCACCGTTTCACCGAGGTACTTGCCGGCGTCTTCGGCCAGCTTGCGCAGCACCTGGGCGCTCACCTCCTCGGGGGCGAACTGCTTGTTCAGCACCGGGCACTTCACCTTCACATTGGCGCCGGCTTTCTCGACGCCATAACTCACCTCCTTCGACTCCTCGTTCACCTCATCCACCCGGCGCCCGATGAAGCGCTTGACGGAATAGAAGGTGTTCTCGGGGTTCATGACCGCCTGACGCTTGGCGATCTGGCCCACCAGCTGATCCTGGTTCTTGGTGTAAGCCACCACGGAGGGCGTGGTGCGGAATCCTTCCGCGTTGGCGATCACCGTGGGCTTGCCGCCCTCCATCACGGCGACACAGCTGTTCGTGGTGCCGAGGTCAATGCCAACGACCTTGCCCATGGATTCCCACCTCCTGAGTGGTAGCGATTTCGACTGAAGGCATCTTCATCAGTGGGGCCTGACCAAGGCGAGGGGTGGTTCCCGAACCGTTGCCGCCCCGGCTGCCTACGGTCGTGCGATCCGGCCCCCGAAACCCCTGATGGCCCAGCCCGTTCCCTCCCCCCCGGCGATCGGTGGCCGCACCGCCCTGGTGGGGGTGCTGGGGGATCCGGTGCGCCATTCCCTCTCGCCGCGGATGCACAACGCCGCCCTGGCCGTCCTGGGGCTCGACTGGGCCTACCTGGCCCTGCCCACCCCTGCGGAACGGCTGGCGGTGGTGCTGGAGGCCCTGGAGGCACTCGACTGCCGCGGGCTGAACGTGACCCTGCCCCACAAGCAGGCGGTGGCAGAGCTGGCGGCGGAATGCTCGCCCCTGGCGAGGCGGCTGGGGGCCGTGAACACCCTGGTGCGGCGGCCCCAGGGGGGCTGGTTCGGCACCAACACCGACGTGGAGGGCTTCCTGGCGCCCCTGCGCTCAGACGGCAGCTCCTGGCAGGGCCGGCGGGCCCTGGTGCTCGGCTGCGGCGGCAGCGCCCGGGCGGTGGTGGCCGGCCTGGCGGAACTCGGCCTGGCCTCGATCGCGGTGGCGACCCGCCGGCCGGAGGCGGCGGAGGCCTTCTGCCGGGACTGCAGCTCCTGGGTTCCGGGCCTTGAGCCCGTGGGCTGGCCCACCGGCGCGGAGCCGGCGGCCCTTACGGCGGCGGACCTGGTGGTGAACACCACGCCGGTCGGGATGGCTTCAGCCAGCGATCCGGCCGCCACGCAGCGCTGCCCGCTGGAGCCGGCGGCCCTCGAAGCCCTCAGGACCGGCTGCACCGTGTACGACCTCATCTACACGCCCCGGCCCACCACGCTGCTGCGGGAGGCCGCGAGCCGGGGCTGCACCCCGATCGACGGGCTGGAGATGCTGGTGCAGCAGGGGGCCGCCGCCCTGCGGCTCTGGAGCGGGCGCAGCGACGTGCCCGTGGAGGTGATGCGCAATGCCGCCCTCGAGCACCTGGCCGGGAGCTGCCCGTAGCGTGGGCGCACGCATCCCCGGAACCGCCCCCGTCATGGAAGGCCCCCCGATCTGGCAGCGGCTGCTGGCCGCCCTGCTCTATCTGCTGCCGTGGTCGGATGCGCTGCGCTTCGGCCAGGCGCTCTACGAACTCTTCCCCGCCCTGCAGTGGCTCACCCTGCCGGCCCTGCCGCTGGTGCTGCTGCAGAACCAGGTTCCCCTGGGGGGTTTCCTGCTCTTCCTGGTGCTCTTCCTGGCGGTGGTGCGCAACCCCCGGGTGCCCTACCTGATCCGCTTCAACGCCCTGCAGGCGATCCTGGTGGACATCGTGCTGATCCTGGTGGGCCTGGCCTTCAACGTGCTGCTCCAGCCCCTGGGGGGAGGCTTCGCCCTGCGGACCCTAAGCAACACGGTGTTCCTGGGCACGCTGGTGCTGGTGCTGTTCGCCGTGATCCAGTGCCTGCGGGGCAAGGAAGCCGACATCCCCACCCTCTCGGACGCGGTGCGGATGCAGCTCTACTGAGCCATGTCACCGGTGCGCTGGTAGGGTGATCGATCCGTCGCTGGTGGGCCCTTCCGGACCCGTCAGCCCCTGCCCGAAGCGGCGATTCCCGACAGGCGACCATGACGCAGCCTTATTACGAGACCATGTACATCCTCCGCCCGGACATCCCGGAGGAGGAGGTCGAGACCCACGTGGCCAAGTACCGCGATCTGGTGATCGAGGCCGGCGGCGAGGTGCTGGACTGCCAGATGCGCGGCAAGCGCCGCCTGGCCTACCCGATCGCCAAGCACCGCGAGGGCATCTACGTGCAGCTCAACCACAACGGTGACGGCCAGCAGGTGGCTCCGCTGGAGCGGGCCATGCGCCTCTCCGAGGATGTGATCCGCTACCTCACCGTCAAGCAGGACGGCCCGATGCCCGCCCCCCGCAGTGCCCAGGGCGGCGGCGCCGAGGTCCAGCTGCAGACCGCAGACGCCTGAGCGCTCCCCCGGAGCCGAGCAACAGCTCTCTCCCTTCTGCTGCCCCGGCCTCCGGCCGGGGCTTCTTCATGGCCGCCGGTCGCTCCGGCGGTGCCGCGGTGGGATTGCCGCGTCTTGTAATGACCCGAGCAGGCCAGTATGGTCGCCGCCATGGAGCCGGAACGCCCCCACCCTCCCCATCTGCCGCCGGATCCCCCTTCCGCTCCTGCGATGGCACCGCCCCCGGACGGGGGTGCCGCAGCCGCGGCTGTGCCCCCCCCCGCCACCTCCGCCACCACCGCAGAGCGCGCCTGCCACGGGCGGGAGCCTCTCCCCCTGGCAGCAGACGATCGGAGCGCAGCAGGCCTGGCAGCAGCAGCTCTGGCAGCAGCAGATGCTGGAGCGCGAACTGGCCAGCACCCGGGCCGAACTGGAGGCGATGCAGGAACTGCTGCAGGAGCTGCCTGAGATCTTCGAGCGCAAGTTTCAGCAGCGCCTCAAGCCCCTGCTCGACCACCAGCAGCGCCTGCTGAGCGAGAACGAGGGCCTGCGCAGCCAGATGCGTCTGCTGCGGCCAGCCGCCGATCCCCCGGCCGCCGCCTCCGCCGCCCCAACAGAAGCCACCGAGGCACAGCCGGCGGCGCGGCCGCCGCTGCAGTGGCAGCCGTTCCAGCCCGCCTCAGCCCCTCCGCCGCCACCTCCCGAGAGCGAACTGCGGCCGGAAGCGCCACCACCGGCACCGGAAGCCACGGGGCCGGAACCCGCCCGCAGACCCCTGCTGCCGCAGCTTCCCCAGCGGCCGCGGATCCCCCAGGCCGTGCGTCATGCCTTCGGCCTGGGTCCGCGCCGGCGCAAGCCGCTCAGGCGTCGCCCCGATGGCGAGCCGCCCACAGACGGGTAGGCAGACCCCACACGTAGATGAAGCCCTCGGCGGCGCGGTGGTCGAAGCGATCGCCGGCATCGTAGGTGGCCATGGCGGGCACGTAGAGGCTGTCGCTCTCGCTGGATCGGCCCACCACGGTGGCGTTGCCCTTGTGCAGCTTCACCCGCACCCAACCATTGACGCTGCGCTGGGTGCGGTCGAGGAAGCCATCGAGGGCATCCTTGAGCGGACCGAACCAGAGCCCCTGGTAGACGAGATCAGCCCACTGCTGCTCGAGCTGGCGCTTGGTGCGCAGCACATCGGCGGCAAGGGTGAGGCTCTCGAGTTCCTGGTGGGCCTTGATCAGCAGCAGCAGACCCGGGGTTTCGTAGATCTCGCGGCTCTTGATGCCCACCACCCGGTTCTCGATCATGTCGAGCCGGCCGAAGCCGTGGCTGCCGGCCATGGCATTGGCGCGGCGGACCAGGCTCACCGGATCGAGGCGCTCGCCATCGATGCTCACCGGGTTGCCGTTCTCGAAGCCGATCTCCACCACCTGGGGCTGATCGGGCGCGGCCTCCACGCTCACGGTGAGGGCATAGATCTCCTCGGGGGGCTCCACGTTCGGATCCTCCAGGGGACCGGCCTCGATCGAGCGGCCCAGCAGGTTGAGGTCGATCGAATAGGGCGACTTCCTGCTCACGGGCGAGGGGATGCCGCAGCGCTCGCCATAGGCAATGGTTTCCTCGCGGCTCATGCCCCACTCCCGCGCCGGGGTGAGCACCTTGAGATCGGGGGCGAGGGCGCCGATGGCCACATCGAAGCGCACCTGGTCGTTGCCCTTGCCGGTGCAGCCGTGGGCCACCGCATCGGCACCCACCTCGCGGGCGATCTCCACCAGGCGGCGGGCGATCAGGGGCCGGGCCAGGGCGGTGGAGAGGGGATAGCGGCCTTCGTAGAGGGCGTTGGCACGGATGGCCGGGAAGGCGAATTCGGTGATGAAGGGCTCGATCAGGTCGCCCACGATCGACTGGCTCGCGCCGGAATCCAGCGCCTTCCGGCGGATCGGCTCGAGCTCATCGCCCTGGCCGAGGTCGGCGGCGAAGGTGATCACCTCCTCGACCCCCCACTCCTGCTTGAGATAGGGGATGCAGACGCTGGTATCCACTCCACCGGAATAGGCCAGCACAGCCTTCTTGGCCCGACCCATCAACGCGTCTCCCTGCGTTCAGTCGCACGATTCTCCCCCTTCACCGCCCGGGCTCCCGGCGGGGGGAAGACGCCAGCGGCTCAGGATCCAGATCGCCAGGAGCAGGGAAGGGGCCAGCAGCAGGGTCCACACCAGGGCGGCCGGGGCCGCGGGCGCTTCGCTCCAGTGCCGGCCGGCCGCCACCAGCAGCAGGCTCAGGGCCAGGGCGAGGCTCCAGAGGGCGGCCACCGAACCGAGCTTGGCGCGCAGCGGAGAAGGGCCGGAGAACGCCATGGGGGGTGCGGGGAAGCAGGGAGAACTGGGCCAGATCGCGCAGGCCAGCGGGACCGGGCCGGATGGAAACCGGGACGATGGAACTGGAACCGCGGTGGATGAAGCCCCGGACCGCAGGATAAGATTACTGATTGCTCCTTCGAAGAGCCCGCCCGACGGCATGAGCGATTCTGCGACCCCTTCCACCGGCGCCCTGATGGGCTCGCTGGACAGCATCAACCCCTCGCTGACCCGCTACCGGCGCGTGGATCCGGCTCCGGTGCTGCCGCTGCGGGATGAGCCCGATCTGCTCAGCTGGCTGGAATCCACCGGCCGTCTGGTGGCGGACGAGGACACCGCCAGCACCGACGTGAGCACGGTGGAGGAGGAGGAACTCTCGGCCCTGATGGGAGAGAAGGAGGACTACAACCAGGCCGACGAGCAGGCCGAGGAAGACTGGGAGGACTGAGGCTGCTGGGGGAAACTGGGCGCCATCCCGGCCCGGCGCCTTGTCCCCGTCCCCCCCGCCTTCCTCCACCGGTCTGCGCACCCGTTCCGCCGCCGCGGCCAGCACCCTGCTGGCCCTGGTGCTGCTGGCCCTTTGCCTGCTGAGCGACGCCGTGGTGGCCAATTCGCTCCTCACCCTGCCGCTGGTGGTGGCGGCCCTGGTGAGTGCGGCGGTGACCGCCTGGGGCGTGCCCCGCCTGCGGCGCCTCAAGCTCGGCCAGGTGATCCGCGAGGAGGGGCCCCAGGCGCACCACAGCAAGGCCGGCACCCCCACCATGGGCGGCCTTCTGGTGGTGCCCGTGGGGGTGCTGGTGGGCTGCCTGATCAGCCCGGAGGATCCGCGCCTGCCGGCCGTGGCGGCGGTCACCCTCGCCAGCCTGGCGATCGGCGCCGCCGACGACTGGCGCAGCCTCACCCGCCGCACCAACACGGGCCTCAGCCCCCGGGGCAAGCTGCTGCTCCAGGCCGGCGCCGCCCTGCTGTTCCTGCTCTGGGCGGCCCAGGGCGAATGGCTCGGCGGCCCGGAGAGCGGCAACGTGGCGCTGCCCTTCGGCTGGATGCTGCCGCTCGGGCTGCTGATCTGGCCCCTGGGACTGTTCGTGTTCCTGGCCGAGAGCAACGCCACCAACCTCACCGACGGGCTCGATGGGCTCGCGGCCGGCTGCGGCGCGGTGGTATTCACGGGCATGGGCCTGCAGCTGCTGCTGCGGGGCCACGAGGGGGACCCGGCCCTGGCGGCCTTCTGCGTGGCCATGGCCGGCTGCTGGCTTGGCTTCCTGGCCCACAACCGCCATCCGGCGCGGCTGTTCATGGGGGACACCGGCTCCCTGGCGATGGGCACCGCCCTGGCGGCCGTGGCCCTGCTGAGCAACAGCCTCTGGCCCCTGCTGGTGATGGGCGGTGTCTTCCTGGCTGAATCAGTGTCGGTGATCCTGCAGGTGTGGGTGTTCAAGGCCACCAAGGGCGCCGATGGCCAGGGCCGGCGCCTGTTCCGCATGGCACCGCTGCACTACCATTTCGAGCTCGGCGGCTGGAGCGAGCAGCGGGTGGTGGTGAGCTTCTGGGGCGCGAGCTTGCTACTTGTTCTGGTGGGCCTGCTGCTGCTGCCCTGATCCCCCACCGCCCCCGCCGCGCGCCATGGCGTACTTCACCTGGAAGGAACAAGGCCTCACCGGCGACTGCGCCAGCCTCGAGGCGATGGCCGCCCGCTTCGAGGAGGCCGCGGCACTGATGCGCCGCATGGCCCAGGAGGGCTTCCGGCTGGAACGCCACCCGGAGGGTCAGCGGATCCTGCACGCCGATCCGGCCGTGTTCGAGGCCTACGGCTTCGTGAGCGAGGAGCCGCCGGAGCGGCAGCTCACCCTGATCGGCGGCCTCGAGCCCTGAGGGCCGCGGCCGGGTTCGGCTTCGGTCCGCTCGCTCAGGAGCGGCGCAGGTAACCCACCACCCACACCACCACGAAGGCCAGCGACGAGACGCCCAGGTAGATCAGGGCCCACTTCTGCAGGGTGAGGATGTCCCAGCCGAAGAGCAGCCCGCCGGCCGCATCGCCGGCGGTGCTGTAGGCGAAGGGCAGTGCGGCGCGCATGACAGGGGATCGCCCGTGGACAGAGGCCGCCCCTCTCTAGCAGCCCCTCCCGGCACCCCGCCCGGGCGAGGATCGGCAGGCCGCCTTCCCTGCGTCCAGGACCTGCCTCGATGTCCGCTGCCGCCGCCGCCCGCTTCCCCCGCACCCTGATGCTGCTGGGCAGCGGCGAACTGGGCAAGGAGGTGGCGATCGCCGCCCAGCGGCTGGGCTGCCGGGTGATCGCCGTGGACCGCTACCCGGGTGCGCCCGCCATGGCGGTGGCCCAGGTGGCGGAGGTGGTGACCATGACCGATGCGGAGGCCCTGCGGCAGGTGGTGCGCCGCCACAAGCCGGATCTGGTGATCCCGGAGATCGAGGCCCTGGCGGTGGATGCCCTGGCCGAACTGGAGGCGGAGGGGATAACCGTGATTCCCACCGCCCGCGCCACGGCGGTGACCATGAACCGCGACCGGATCCGCGACCTGGCCGCCGGGCCGCTGGGCCTGCGCACGGCGCGGTTCGCCTATGCCGCCAGCGCCGAGGAACTGGCGGCAGCGGCGGCGCCCCTGGGCTGGCCCGTGGTGGTGAAGCCGGTGATGAGCTCCTCCGGCAAGGGCCAGAGCGTGGTGCACGGGCCGGAGGGGCTGGCGGAGGCCTGGGAGGCCGCCCTGGCCGGCGCCCGCGGCACCGGCGCGCGGGTGATCGTGGAGGAGTTCCTTCGCTTCGAGCTGGAGATCACCCTGCTCACCGTGAAGCAGTGGTCGGGCCCCACGCTCTTCTGCCCGCCGATCGGCCATCTTCAGGAACGGGGCGACTACCAGTGCAGCTGGCAGCCGGCGTCGCTGGATACCGCGGCCCTGGCCACCGCCCAGGCGATGGCCCAGGCGGTCACCGACGAACTCGGCGGCGCCGGCCTCTTTGGCGTGGAGTTCTTCCTCTGCGGCGACACCGGCCGCCAGGAGGTGGTGTTCTCGGAGCTCTCCCCCCGCCCCCACGACACCGGCCTGGTGACGCTGATCGGCCAGAACCTGAGTGAGTTCGAGCTGCACCTGCGGGCCGTGCTCGGTCTGCCGATCCCGGAGATCACCTCGCTCGGGCCGGCCGCCAGCCGCGTGATCCTGGCCTCCGGCAACGGGGCTCCAGTGCACTACGAGGGAGTGGCCGAGGCTCTGGCGGAAGCCGGCACCCAGGTGCTGCTGTTCGGCAAACCGGAGGCCAGGCCCCAGCGACGCATGGGGGTGGTCCTGGCCCGGGGCGGCACCCTGGAGCAGGCCCGGGAGCGCGCCGACGCCGCGGCCGCCCGGGTGCGGGTGCTCTGAGGCGGATCGGGCCCCTGCTCCGGGGCAGCGGTACCGGCCGGCAAAGCGCCTGAGACCCCTGGCCTACAGAGGTCTTTACCCGTATGGTGCGCCGATCAGGACCCACCATGAGCCAGGCCCAGCCCAAGCCCCGATCCCCCCGTGAGGCGGCGGCCCGGGGTGCGGCCGCGATCACCGATCTCACCCGCCGCCGCGAGCGGCGCAAGCGCTCCGAGCCGGTGACCGAGAGCTCGACCAGCCGCAAGCGGCCGCGGGAGCACAAGGCGGTGCCCGCCACGCCGGCCAAGCGGCCGCCTCTACTGGCGTTCGGGATGGGGGCGGTGCTCGGCTATGCCCTGGCGGGGCCCGTACCCCACTGGATCGCGCCGGTGCTGGCCAGCCTGAAGCAGGGCACCCACAGCGTCACCAGCCTGATCAACCCGCTGGCCAACCAGCGCCGCATCCTGGTGCTGGGCAGCGATGCGGTGAGCGGCAGCACCGACGTGATGCTCACCGTGCAGGTGAACGACGGCGTCACCCATCTCACCCAGGTGCCGCGCGACACCTATGTCGAGACCGCCGACTACGGCGTGCAGAAGGCAAACGCCCTCTACGCCCTCGGCGGCCCGGACGAGGTGAAGCGCCAGCTCACCACCCTGCTGGACGTTCCGGTGGACCGCTACCTGAAGGTGAACCTGCGGGCGGTGGAGCGGCTGGCCGATGCCCTGGGCGGCGTGGAAGTGGACGTGCCCAAGCGCATGTATTACGTGGACAACAGCCAGGGGCTCTACATCGATCTCTACCCGGGCGTGCAGCTGCTCAAGGGCGAGGCCCTCGAGGGCTTCCTGCGCTACCGCAACGATGAACTCGGCGACATCGGCCGGCTGGAGCGCCAGAAGCTGGTGCTGGCCGCCGTGTTCCGCCAACTCGCCCAGCCCTCCACCGTGACCCGCCTGCCGGAGCTGCTCCGCATCGCCGGCGATGACATCCGCACCGATCTCTCCCCGGTGGATCTGGCCGCCCTGCTGGGGGCGATGACCACCACCAAGCTCCAGACCCAGCAGCTGCCCGGCCGCCTCTACTGGTACAACGACCTCAGCTTCTGGATGCCGGAGGTGGGCGGGGCCCACAGGGAAGGGGACACCGGCACGGACGGCACCGAGAGCGCCCGGGAAGACGGCAGCACCACCCAGCACCTCTGATGCCACCCACCGGCCAGGGCCATCCGCCCTTCAGGGGGTGGGCCGTTCAGGGGAGGAAGGTTGCTCGGCCGGTCTCAGGCTCGGCGATGGCGGCGGCGGCGCGCTGAGCGACAGGCCGGGATCGGGATTCGGGTGGGCTTCCGGGCCCACCACCACGATGGCGGAGCGCTGCACCAGCAGCTGGTAGCGGATCGGCTGCTGGCTGTTGATGAACTCCTGCACCGCCGCCACCTGGGCCGGGGTAGGCAGGTTGGGATCGGTGACCCGCACGTAGGCACGGATCAGCGGGGGATTCTCCGCCCAGTCGATGTTCACCCCCACCAGCTCGGAATCGCGCCCCAGGGTGATCGTGCGGTTGCGCAGGCTCTCGGCGATCGACTGCTCCACAGTGCGCAGGCTGGCCTGCTGACGAGCCTGGCGCAGCAGACCCACCAGGCTGCCGGTGAGCGGCACCAGCAGCAGGGCCGTGAGGGCAAAGCTGGTGAGACCCAGGCGGCTGCGCAGCAGCGCCTGGCGGAAGCTGGGCTCCAGCAGAGCCAGGGCCAGCAGGGCCCCGCTGAGGATGCCCAGCAGGTTGGTCACGAACAGCAGACCGGCGCCGAGGGCACGGCCGGTGTCACCGGCGGCCAGCACCAGACCCATGCTGCAGACCGGCGGCACCAGGGCCACCGCGATCGCGAGGCCCGCCAGGGAGGAGATCGCATCGCGCCTCACCTTGGCGTAGATCGCCATCGCACCGGCCACCAGGGCGATGGCCAGATCCAGCAGGTTCGGCGTGGTGCGGTTGAGCACCTCGGTGCCGTACGTGGGGAAACCCAGCACGCGGCCGATGCTCACGGAGAGCACCACCGTGAGGACCACCCCCAGCAGCAGGGTGGAGAAGGCCCGCAGCACCAGCGGAAAGCGACCCTGCAGGATCCCGAAGGCGATCGCCTGCAGGGGGAGGATCCAGGGCGCCACCACCATGGCGCCGATCACCACGGCCGCACTGTTCGAGACCAGACCGAAGGTGGCGATCAGGCTGGCGCCGATCGTGAGCACCACGAACACCTCGCTGAGGGAGGCGTCGCGCTCGAATTCCCGGCGCAGGCGCTGCAACCCACGCGAGGGAACGGCTGCTGCCAGGGCAGCTTCGTCCGGCCCGGCCGCAGCGCAGGCACTCTCTGGATTCACACCCGGCTCAACGGCGCAGGAATCGATGGTGATCCAGGCCATCCAGCAGACCCCAGGCCTGGGGACGGCTGGAGAAGTAGACACGCCGATGGCCCCGCAGGGTTTCCAGGCTCGGGTCATGGTCCTGGGGCACCACCCCGAGGGGCAGACCCTGCAGGAGCTCCCCATCGCCCTGCTGGCTCACCCCCACCAGGATGCTGCTCAGCGGCAGCTGCCAGCGCAGCGCCACGTAGCGGATCGCCTCCGCCTTGGAGGCGGTGAGCGGCAGCACGTCGAGGAACCAGTGGTGGAAGAGGTGGGGCCGGGCCTGGAGCGAATGGCTGCGCAGAGCCTGGCGCACCAGCGGCAGGATGCCGTGATCGGGTTCCTGCAGCACGTAGCTCACCTTGTAGGGGCCCTGCTCGCTCTCGTCCTGCAGGCGCAGGCGCAGTTCAAGCTCGGCCATGGCCTCCACCACCGCCAGGCGCTGCCAGTGGCGGCCGATCTGCCGCTGCCAGAGGGTGTCGATCTCGTAGAGCGGGGCTGGGGGAGCAGCGGAGGAGAGCGCGGGGGGCAGCAGGAAGCGGATGTCGGTGCCGGCCTGGGTGATCGTCACCCGCGGCGTGGGCAGGTGCAGCTCGGCGAAGCGCTGGGTGGCCGCCTTGAAGGAGCGGCCGCTGAACACCCCCACCGCCAGGGAGGAATCGGCCACGAGGCGGCGGCGCAGCTCGCCGAGGCTGGCGTCATCGGGGGAGGCCAGGGAGACATCGAGATCGAGCAGCAGCAGCCGCTGCGGCGAGGCCAGCGGAGTGGCGGGCAGCTCCAGCGCAGGCACCGGCACGGCATCGCCGCCGCCTGTCGCAGCCCCGCTGGCCCCGCGGAACCAGCGGGAGGGACGCAGCACCTGGGCATCGCGGGCCGCGGCCGCAGCCTCGCCGAGGTAGCTGCACACGTGGGCATTCCAGCTGAAGTGGCGGCTCACCGCCTCGATGCCGTTCTCCGACCAGCGGCGCCAGCGCTCCGGATCGGCCAGGCTGGTCTCCACGCCATCCTGCAGGGCGTCGAGGTCGGAGACATCCACCAGCATCCCGCTGGAGGTGCGTTTCAGAATGTCGCGCGGACCGCCGTCGTCGGTGGCCACCAGCGGCAGGCCGCAGGCGGCCGCCTCCAGCAGGGTGAGCCCGAAGGGCTCGGTGAGGGCAGGATTCACGAACACCCCGCTCCGCTGGGTGGCCCAGCGGTAGAAGGCCGGGATCTGGTCGCGGCTGTGCTGCTTGGGATAGGCCACCTGGCCGTAGAGATCGAAGCGATCCACCAGCTCGAACACCTGCTGGAACAGCTCCCGCTGGGATTTCTCCAGCTGGCGGGGATCCTCGCGGCAGCCCAGCACCAGCACGAGGTTGTGATGGCGACGCAGGTGGTCGGAGCGGCCGAACACCTCCACCAGCGCCGGGATGTTCTTGCGGTGATCAGCGCGGCAGATGGCGAGCACAGGCGGCTTGGCCGGATCCCGCAGGAAGGGCTGCAGCAGCTCATCGATCGCCTCCTCCCGCTCACCGGCCAGGGGGGGATGGATCAGCAGGGCATCCACCCCGGGGGGGATCACCCGCGCCAGATCGGGCCGGAAGCGGCCGTAGCGGGCGTACTGCTGCTCGCGCTCCTGGCGGGTGGAGGTCACCACCATGCAGCTGTGGGCCAGGGCCAGCTCCTCGGAATCGATGCGCCGGGCCATGGAGTACTGCTGCTCGATCTGGCGCGAGTCGAGCCCGGCCAGCAGCAGGCGGCGGCGCTTCTCACGGCCGAGGGAGTGGCCGGTGAACACCAGGGGGATGCCGAGGCGCCGGCGGAGCAGGGCGCCCACATACCCCGCGTCCGCGTAGTGGGCGTGGATCCAGTCGGGCAGGCGGGGCTGGGCCAGCAGGGCCTCGGTGAGGGCATCGGCCAGCTCGTCGAGGTGCGGCCAGAGCAGCTCCTTGCGCAGGTAGCGGGCCGGGCCGCAGGGGAAGCGCCGGATGGCGGCATCGGTGCCGATCGGCTCGTGCGGACGGGCGTAGTTGGCAGAGACGCGGCGGTCGCGGATCAGCCTGGTGACCACCTCGACCCGATCCACCTCGGGCCGGGCCGCCATGGCCCGTGCCAGTTCCAGCACGTAGGTGGTCTGCCCGCCGGTGTCGGGATCACGACCCAGCTCCAGGTCATGACCCCGAAACAGACCATGGAGGTGGAGGTGCAGAACGTAGAACCCCATGACGGCCCCGAGAAGGTGGACGAACGGGTGCAGAGCGGGAGAGAACGAAGCGCCGTGCCGGGCGCGGGAAGGGGAGCAACCGTGTTGCGTTCATCCCTAGCCAGGTTTCTGCGGATGGACCACCCGGAACACCGCACCACCGCCGGCGGCTCCAGAGCGGCCACAGCCTGAGACTCACGGTACACAGAGGGATCTGGCGCCTCCTGGAGAAGATCAGGGCGCTGGATCCCTTGTCAGAAGTCGCAAATAAGACGGCGCCCGGCCGCCCCCCTCAGGGCTGATCGCGCACGGCCGTGGTGGCGTCCACCAGGGGCCGGGTTCCATCCCCCCAGCCGGAGGGCGGCAGCAGGGGCGGGGCCCCGGGGGAAGGCCGGGCGGCATCTCCCGCCGCGAAGGCCGCCTGGGTCCAGGCGAGCATCAGCGCCCGCAACGGACCGCCGTCCCCGTCGGCGGGAGCGCGCAGGTTGAAGTGGTCGCCGCCGCCCGCCACCACCAGCTGATGGCCCATCTGGCGGGAGCGGCGGAAGGGATCCAGCGCCTCGGGGTCGGGGGGCACCACCCAGTCGCGGCTGCCGCTGACCAGCAGGGCCCGGGCATTCATGCCGGCCGCGGCTCCCTCATCGAAGAGCAGGTGCAGAGGGGGGCTGACGGCCACCACGGCGGTCACCCGGGGATCGGCCACGCCGGAGCGGTCGGCGCTGCTGAGGAAGCTGCACTGCAGCACCCAGCTCATGTTGCGGTCGGGATCCTGGAGGTTGCGGCGCGGATCCCGTTCGGTGTTGCAGCGCTCCACCAGGCGGGTGCTGCTGGGCTGGAGGCCGGCGAGCTGCAGGGCCGTGGTGGCGCCCCAGGAATGACCGATCACCACCACCCGGCTGGTGTCCGCTCCGTTGAAGCCATCGAGCACGGCCTTCACATCGAGGGGGCGCAGGCGCAGTTCCTCGGGGCCGGGGGGCGGTACCTCACCCGCGAGCATGGCCCGCTGCTGATCCCGGTCGCTGCCGGGATGGAGGGGCAGCACCACGGTGTATCCGTGGCTGGCGAGGTGGCGTCCCCACCCCTCGAAGCTCTCAGGGGAATCCCAGAGGCCGTGGGAGATCACCACCAGCCGGCCGTTGCCCCCCTGGGAGGGCTTCAGCAGCACCGCCTGCAGGGGTTCGCTGCGGTAGGGAACCGGAAACTGCAGGGTGCTGCGCACCGGCGTGAACGGCCCCGGTGCCACCAGGGCGGGATCCTGACTGATGGCCGGCAGGCGGGCGATCAGTTCCTGAGCCGGGGCCTGCTGCTTCTGGAGGCGGCGCAGGGCGGTGATCGCCTTTCCCAGATCCACGGTCACCGTGTCCCCCGGCAGGGCCCGCAGGAAGGAGAGCAGGGTGAGCTGCCCGCCCGCGGCGGCCTGCTGCACCGCCTGCGCCAGCTCGGTGGCATCGAGATCGGTGCCCTTGGGCAGACCCTCCACCTGACCGAGGGCGGAGACGGCGAGCAGGGCCTGATTGAGCAGGGGAGCGCCGCTGGCCTTCCCCAACAGGGCCTCGAGCTGGATCGGCAGGGGGCGGTTGAACACCTCGAGCAGCTCCCGGCCCACCGCGCCGTTGGAGGCCCGGTCGAGCTCGGCCAGATCACTGGAGCCGGCCATCAGCTGCTGCGGCTGCTCCAGTTCGCTGAGCTTCACCTTGAAGGTGGTGTCCAGCAGCGGCAGCTTCAGCACCACGGAGTCAAGCGCCCGCGCGGGCGCCGCACCGGCGACGACGAGACCACCCAGCAGGCAGCCCAGGCCACGAAGCCGAAGGAGAGGAGGGCGCATGGCAGGGCGGAAGGGTGCTGGGATTTTGATCGATCGGGGCCTTCAGACCACCGGCGTCAGGCGCCGGAAGTCGTGGACGAACTGGCGGCCGAGCTGCTCCACCACCGTGGGATCGCCCTCGATCAGGCCCATCTCGCGGTTCACCGTGGTTGAATCGGCCGAGAGGCTGATGGAGCCCACGTAGGCGAAGCGGCCGTCCACCCGGGCGGCGCGGGCATGCATGTAGGGCGCATCGAAGCTCTCGAGCGGCCCGCTGGTGCGCACCCGCACGCCTACGGCAGAGAGGGCCTGGATCGATGCGGTGTGCTGCCGGTTCTGCTCCTCGCTAGCGCCGTTCACCTGCACCGGGGTGATCAGACGCACGATCACCCCGCGGGCCACCGCCGCCACCAGTTCGCTCTCGAGGGCCGCATTGCCCAGCTCCTCGGTGTACACATCCAGCCGGCGCTCCGCCTTCTGGTAGAGATCGGACAGGCCAGCAGCGGCGTTGCGCGGCGCGATCAGCAGCTCCGGCGGCTCCACCGGGGGGGTGGGATTGAAGGCGGGCGGTTCCTGGCCCACCGGGGCCGAGTAGGCCCAGTCGTTGGCGAAGAGGCGGCGGATCGTGCGCAGCACGGTGGGATCGGTGCTGCTCAGGGCGAAGTCGCGGTACTGGGCGAAGGTGGTGGAGTCGAGGCAGGCGGAGCCGTACACCAGCAGCTTCGAATCGATCAGGATCGTCTTGGGGAACGAGCGCGGAAAGATCGGATTGCTGAGGTGCAGTTCGCCCCCGGCGGCCACGAACTCCGCCGCCAGGTTCTGCCGCTCCGGCTCCAGGGCCTCGTATTTGCCGCGGTCCACGATCGCCCGCACCCGCACGCCCCGGTCCAGGGCATCCCGCAGGCCGGCCAGGATCTTGGGATCCTCCAGCACGCAGATCTCGATGCGGATCTGCCGCTCGGCCAGGGCGAAGGCCTTGCGGTAGATGCGCCGGCCGGCCTCGGGCAGCACCTGCAGACGATCGAAGGGTTCCCCGGTGAGGGGATCGCGGGAGGAATCGGATGCCTCCCCGCTGCCGCCCCGGACATCACGCTCCGGCTGCTCGTACCAGGGAAGTGCAGCCCCCTCGGGCGCCGGCGGCTCCGGCGGTGTACCGAACGGGGAGAGGGCGGTGGAGGGGGAGGCGGAGCGGGCCCAGTCCGGAAGGGCGGGCCGGGGATCCGGCTCCAGGAAAGGCACAGGGGAGGGGGACTCGAGCATGGACGAGGCTGGAGACACTCCTGCCGCTGGGATCTCAGGCTAGGGAGCGCAGGCCGGGACGGCCAATTCAGGCCGGGCCCGGCCGGGAAGCCGCCGCAGGCTGAGCAGGGCATCGCTCAGCATCAGCAGGCGGCTGCAGAGCAGCAGCTCGTCCTCGCCGGCGGGAGGTTGATCCTCCAGCTGGCGCTGCAGGCGCTCCCGCAGGGCCCCCAGATCCCGGCGGCTGCCGCGCCCATCCGAGCCGCAGGCAGAGGCCCGCAGGTGGGCCGCCCCGCACCCGAGCAGGGGAGCCCAGGGGAAGGTGGCCACAGCGGAGCCGGGCCTGGCCGCGGCAAGGATGGGGTGGAGATCACGGGCGCAGCTGAGCGCGGTGCCGGCCTGGAGCAACAGGTCCTGGGCCAGGTTGAGGGGATCCTCGCCGCTGAGATGGAGCACCCCCTGCTCGGCCGCCAGCTGCGGCAGACGGCGACGCAGCCCATCGCGCCGCTCCCGCAGTTGCAGGTACGTCTGCTCGGAGTCGTGCGGCAGGGCCGCACGCTCGAGGGCATCGGCCAGATCGAGCAGCCACTGGCGGCAGTCGGACAGCCAGAGCAGCAGGCTGCGCTGGCTGTAGATGTGCCGCGACACGAGAATGCCGATCCCGACCCCCAGGAGGGTGGTGACCGTGCGGAAGAGGGCATAGGGCCACCACTCGAGGCCGTGGTGGAGCAGGCTCCCCGCCACCACCTGCCCGCCCACGATGTAACCGCTGCGCAGGCCCGCCGCAAAGCTGAACAGACGCACCAGGGTGAGCCCCCCGAAGATCGACAGGGGCAGCGGTGCGCCGCCGAGGGCACCGGCCGCGATCACCACCGCCACCAAGCCGCAGAGGGTGCCGAGCATGCGCTCCCTCCCGGCCAGCACGCCCTGGCCGAGATCGGACTCAAGCACCGTGAGGGCCCCCAGCGCCAGGAACAGCCCCTCGGGAAGGCGCAGGAAGGCGGCGGCGGCCATCAGCAGCGCCAGCACGCTGCCGTTGCGGAGGATCAGCGCCAGCGGCGCGGGCGAGGACGAGGACGAGGACGAGGACGAGGACGCCATGCTCAGGCGGGCTCCGGGAAGGTGCCGTAGCGCCCCAGGGCCTCCCGGCAGGCCCGTTCATCCAGGGCCTTGAGCACCGCGGGGCCGCGCAGCATGGCCACGGCATGGCGCAGGGCGATCTCGAGGCAGTCGTGGCGATCGCGGTAGGAGGGGGACTGCAGCAGGGCCGCCTCGCTGCCCCGCAGAACCTCCGAGCGGACCGTCCGGTGCTCCGCGTAGCTGGCGATCAGGGCCTCGGCCGAGCAAACCTGGCGGCCGGCCAGCAGATCGTGCAGCCGCTGCACCAGGGCCCGTTCGCTGGTGATCAGGCGCTGCAGCGGCGCATCCGGCCAGAACAGGCGTTCCAAGGCCATGCCGATCCCGAGGCCCAGGGCATGCCAGAGGGTGCGATCGAAGACATAGCGGAACCCCAGGGCCCCGTAGGCGGGCACACCGAGCAGGAGCACCACCATCACCCCCGCGTTCAGAAGGGTGGCGCTGCTGAAACCGCAGCGCCGACCGATCCGATGAATCAGCACATAGGCCACCCCCATGGCGAGCCAGCTGCGGAAGGCGAACATCACCAGGAACACCACCACCCCGCCGAAGGCCGTGCCCACCAGCCGCGCCCGGGCCGCCTGCAGGGACGCATCCCGGCTGGGCAGCAGACTGCGCACGGCTCCGTACACCAGATAAAAGCCCTGTTCCGCCACCACGGCGGGCCCGGCCCAGAGGTAGCGGGCAGTGGAGAGAAAACCGGCGAACCCCACCAGCAGGGCGTTTCTGGTCTGCTGCGGGGAGAGGGAGCGCAACGGCATGGACGCCAACGCTGCAGCCTCCGGAGCAGGAAGCTCAGGCGCTCAAGGTAGAGCCGAAACGAACCCCCATAGGGTGAGGGTGTGGGCACCGCCGCAGACCATGGAGCCCCCCGGTTCGGCAGGCATCCGAGGCTGAAACACCGGGATCACCGGCGCATCCATCGATCAGGCAGCCACCTCCACAGGGGGGTGCTGCTCCAGCACCTGCTTGAGGTAGCGGCCCGTATGACTGGTGGGGTGCTGGGCCACCTCCTCGGGGGTTCCCGTGACCACGATCTGACCACCCTTGTCGCCCCCCTCGGGACCGAGATCCACGATCCAATCGGCGCAGCGGATCACATCGAGATTGTGCTCGATCACCAGGATCGAGTTGCCCTTGTCCACCAGGCGCTGCATCACATCCATCAGCTTGTGCACGTCGTAGAAGCTCAGACCGGTGGTGGGTTCATCGATCAGATAGAGCGTCTTGCCCGTGGCGCGGCGGGAGAGTTCGGTGGCCAGCTTCACCCTCTGGGCCTCGCCCCCGGAGAGGGTGGGAGCGGGCTGGCCGAGCTTGATGTAGCCCAGCCCCACATCCACGAGGGTGCGCAGCCGGTCCGCCGCCTGGGGAATGGCGGAGAACACATCCGCCGCCTGCTCCACCGTCATCTGCAGCACATCGGCGATCGTGAAGCCCTTGTAAGTCACCTGCAGGGTTTCGCGGTTGTAGCGCGCACCCTTGCAGACATCACACTGCACATACACATCCGGCAGGAAGTTCATCTCGATCACGTTCACGCCCTGGCCGCTGCAGGCCTCGCAGCGTCCCCCCTTCACGTTGAAGCTGAACTGGCCCACCTGGTAGCCCCGCGCCTTGGCCTCCACCGTGGCGGCGAACACCTGCCGGATCGGATCGAAGGCACCGGTATAGGTGGCCGGATTCGAGCGGGGCGTACGACCGATCGGGCTCTGGTCGATCACGATCACCTTGTCGATCGACTTCATCCCCTTCAACGCCTCCAGCCCCGTGGGGAAAGGCACCTTCAGGCCGAGCTTGTGCTCCAGGGCAGGGTGCAGCAATTCATTCACCAGGGTGCTCTTGCCGCTGCCGCTCACCCCGGTGACGCACACCAGCCGTCCGAGGGGGATCTCCACACTGATGCCCTCCAGGTTGTTGCGGCGGCAGTTCACCAGGGTGAGCTTGCGCGTGCACGACTGGCGCCGCTCCGCAGGGGTGGGAATCGAGCGCCGGCCGCTGAGATAGGCGCCGGTGAGGGATTCCTCCGACGCCAGCAGCTGCTCGAGGCCCCCCTCGGCCACGATCCGTCCCCCGTGCACCCCCGCCCCGGGACCGATGTCCACCAGGTGGTCGGCGGCGCGGATGGTGTCCTCGTCGTGCTCCACCACGATCAGGGTGTTGCCCAGATCGCGCAGCTTCAGCAGGGTGGCCAGCAGGCGATCGTTGTCGCGCTGGTGCAGGCCGATGCTGGGCTCATCGAGCACATAGAGCACGCCGGTGAGGCCGGCGCCGATCTGGGTGGCGAGGCGGATGCGCTGGGCCTCCCCGCCGGAGAGGGTCATGGCGGGGCGATCGAGGCTGAGGTAGTCGAGTCCCACATCCAGCAGGAACTTCAGCCGCATGCGGATCTCCCGCAGCACCAGATCGCCGATCTGGATCTGGCGGGGGGTGAGCAGGGGCGGCGCTCCGGCACTGGCCCCCACCCCCATCAGCGCCTCGATCCGCGCCAGGCTCTCGCCCACGCTGGTGCTGGTGAGCTCGTGGATCCGGTACGGGCCCACCTTCACCGCCAGCGCCTCGGGCCGCAGCCGCAGCCCCTGGCAGGTGGAACAGGGCACCAGCTCGAGAAACTTCTCCAGCTTCTGGCGCACCGCCTCGCCGCTGGCATCGCGCAGCTGACGCTCCAGGATCGGCAGGATCCCCTCGAAGGGCCGCAGGTAGGTCTGGCTCTTGCGGTAACGGCTGTCGGCCTGGATCGGGATCGGCTCGGTGCTGCCGTGCAGCAGCACCCGCCGCTGCTCATCCGTGAGCTGATTCCAGGGCAGCTTGATCTCGAAGCCGAAGGCCTCGCCCACCGAATAGAGCAGCGAGAAGTAGTAGGAGCTGTCCTTGTCGCTCCACGGAGCGATCGCCGCGTAGACGGGCAGGGTGGGATCGGGCACCACCCGGTCTTCGGTGAACTGGCGCAGGTGGCCGAGGCCGTGGCAGTCGGCGCAGGCGCCGTAGGGGCTGTTGAAGGAGAAGAGGCGCGGCGAGAGCTCCTCCATCACGGCGCCGTGCACGGGGCAGGCGAAGTTCTCCGAATAGAGCCGCTCCCGCTCCAGGCCCGGGGGCAGTTCCTCGCCGGCCTTGGGCACCACCTCCACCAGCGCCAGCCCATCACCGCGGCGCAGGGCGGTGCGCAGCGAATCGGTGAGCCGCTCCTGGATTCCCTCACGGGCCACCAGCCGGTCGACCACCACCTCGATGTGGTGGGCGTGGTTCTTGTCGAGCTCGATGTTGTCGGCCAGCTCGCGCACCTCGCCGTTGATCCGCACCCGGGCGAAACCCTCGGCCACCAGGCCGCTGAGCAGCTTCACGTGGGTGCCCTTCTTGCCCCGCACCACCGGCGCCAGCAGCTGGTAGCGGGTGCCCTCCGGCAGGGTGAGGATCTGATCCACCATCTCGTCGATGGTCTGGGGCCGGATCGAGCGATCGCACTGGGGGCAGTGGGGCTCACCGGCGCGGCCGAAGAGCAGGCGGAGATAGTCCTGAATCTCCGTGACCGTGCCCACCGTGGAGCGGGGGTTGTGGCTGGTGGACTTCTGATCGATCGAGATCGCCGGCGAGAGCCCCTCGATCGCATCCACATCGGGCTTGTCCACCTGGCCGAGGAACTGGCGCGCGTAGGCGGAGAGGCTCTCCACGTAGCGGCGCTGGCCCTCGGCAAAAATCGTGTCGAAAGCGAGCGAACTCTTGCCGCTGCCGCTTACGCCGGTGAACACCACCAGGCGATTGCGGGGGATCGTGAGATCGACGTTCTTGAGGTTGTGCTGGCGGGCGCCCCGTACGCGGATCACGTCCTCCAGGCTGCCGCCGCTGAGGTGCTGCTGCACAGATTCTGACGTCCGGGCCTTGAGGGGGCCTGTGGTGGCCAGCGGAGGCTCAGGAGGGGGGACGGTCACCGCCGCCTGGGTAGACCTGGAGCCGGCGCTGGCGCGGGGCATGGGAAGCTCTGTCAGCGGCTGAGTCTAGAAGGGTCGGCCCTCAGGGAGGTCAACCGCAGCTACCTGGCTAGAGACTCCTGGATGCCGGAAGCCTGGATCAGGCAGCCTGGAAGGTGGAGCTGCCCTCATGGGGCTCAAGCGGCTGGCTTTGCAGTTCGGAGCCCACCTGTTCATGCAAACGCCGAACCACCGGATCAGCCTGCTGGTCGGCCACGAAGTTCCAAAAGGCAGGGCTACCGAGAAAGGAAGGCAGGTCGTTGCGGACCATGGAGGGGAATGGCTTCTATGGATTGATCATCACCTAAAAAAAAGATTAAGCCGCTTTCGGTGAGCGAACAAAGAAAAGCCGCCCCGCAAGGCGGCTTCTGTAGTTTGGGCGACACAACCGAGGCAAAGAAAGCGAGATTGTGATCAACG
>JBMLOS010000197.1:0-5695 GCA_049242845.1 Prochlorococcaceae cyanobacterium | reverse complement strand
CCCTACATGGTGTCGCCCGATTCGGTGCTGCACGTGCGCGACGGCGAACTGGTGCAGCGCGGGGACGGCCTCGCCCTGCTGGTGTTCGAGCGCCAGAAGACCGGGGACATCGTGCAGGGTCTGCCCCGCATCGAGGAACTGCTGGAGGCCCGCCGCCCGCGGGATTCGGCCGTGCTCTGCCGCAAGGCCGGCACCGTGCAGATCAAGCAGGGCGAGGACGACGACTCGATCACGGTTTCGGTGATCGAGGCCGACGATGCGATCACCGAGTACCCGATCCTGCTCGGCCGCAACGTGATGGTGAGCGACGGTCAGCAGGTGCGCGCCGGTGAGCTGCTCACCGACGGTCCGATCAACCCGCACGAGCTGCTGGAGTGCTTCTTCGAAGACTTCCGCAGCCGCAAGCCCACCATGGAGGCCGCCCAGGAGGCGATCTCCCAGCTGCAGTTCCGCATGGTGCAGGAGGTGCAGAACGTCTACAAGAGCCAGGGCGTCTCGATCGACGACAAGCACATCGAAGTGATCGTGCGCCAGATGACCAGCAAGGTGCGGATCGAGGATGCCGGCGACACCACCCTGCTGCCCGGCGAGCTGATCGAGCTGCGCCAGGTGGAGCAGGTGAACAGCGCCATGGCGATCACCGGCGGTGCCCCCGCCGAGTTCACCCCCGTGCTGCTGGGCATCACCAAGGCCTCGCTCAACACCGACAGCTTCATCTCGGCGGCCTCCTTCCAGGAGACCACCCGCGTGCTCACCGAAGCCGCGATCGAGGGCAAGAGCGACTGGCTGCGCGGCCTCAAGGAGAACGTGATCATCGGCCGCCTCATCCCCGCGGGCACCGGCTTCGGTGGCTTCGAGGATGAGCTCCGCGCCGAGGCCGGTCCCCATCCCGACATCCTCGATGAGGAGAACAGCGGCTACCGCCGGGTGCCCAACCTGCGGCCCGACTACACCGTGGAGATGCCCGCCCCCGCCAGCTCGGCGGCCGTGCTCGATGACCCCTCCGACGAGGACCTCGAGGCCACCCGCAGCCGTCACGGGATCGAGGGCAGCAGCTATGCCGCCTTCACCCGTCCCACCCTGGAGGATTCCCTCCAGGAGGACGTGATTCCCGACCCCGAAGCGGTGGAGGGACTCCAGGAGGAGGGTCTGCTGAGCGACGATTGAGGTTCAGCACTCCCCGGCCATGTCCGCCACTCCCGTCCCCCAGCGGCGCCTGCCCCGCTTCGGCTTCCACGCCCACAACGAGCGGCTGCACGGCCGCCTGGCCATGCTCGGCTTCATCGCCCTGCTGGCCGTGGAGTGGAAGCTCGGGCATGGCCTGCTGGTGACCCCCTGATGGCGGCCGCCGCGGCGTCGCCGCTGCTGGGGCTGGGCCAGGAGGCGCTGGAGCAGTGGGCCCGGGAGCAGGGGCAGCCCGCCTTCCGCGGGCGGCAGCTGCATGAATGGATCTATGCCCGTGGCGAGCGCCGGATCGAGCAGGTTTCGGTGCTCCCCAAGGGCTGGCGCGAGCAGCTCCAGGCCAGCCCCCCGCCGGGTTCCGCCGACTGGATCGGCCGCTCCCGTGAGCTGCACCGCAGCGTGGCCCGCGATGGCACCACCAAGCTGCTGCTCGCCACCCACGACGGCCACACGATCGAGACCGTGGGCATCCCGGCCGAGGGGAGGCTCACGGTGTGTGTGAGCAGCCAGGTGGGCTGCCCGATGGCCTGCCGCTTCTGCGCCACCGGCAAGGGCGGCCTGCAGCGCTCCCTTGCGGTGCACGAGATCGTGGATCAGGTGCTGAGCGTGCGGGAGGCGATGGAGCAGCGCCCCAGCCACGTGGTGTTCATGGGCATGGGTGAGCCGCTGCTGAACAGCGAGGCGGTGCTCGATGCGATCGCCTGCCTCTGCACCGATCTGGGCATGGCCCAGCGTCAGATCACGGTGAGCACCGTGGGGGTGGCCCGCACCCTGCCGCGGCTGGCGGAGCTGGCCCTGGCGCGGCTCGGCCGGGCCCAGTTCACCCTGGCGGTGAGCCTGCACGCCCCGGATCAGCGCCTGCGGCAGGAGCTGATCCCCACCGCCCATGCCTATCCGATCGAGGCCCTGCTGGACGACTGCCGCCGCTACGTGGCGATCACCGGCCGGCGGGTGAGCTTCGAGTACATCCTGCTGGGCGGACTCAACGACCAGCCGCGCCATGCCGAGGCCCTGGCCCAGCTGCTGCGGGGCTTCCAGAGCCATGTGAATCTGATCCCCTACAACCCGATCGCCGAGGAGGAGTTCCAGCGCCCCACGGCCAAGGCGGTGGAGGCCTTCCGCCGTGCCCTGCAGTCCCGCCAGATCGCGGTGAGCGTGCGGGCCAGCCGCGGTCTTGATGCCGATGCCGCCTGCGGTCAGCTGCGCCGGCGGCTCGAGGGCAGCCTGGCGCCGGCACCGGCCTCAGGTTGAGTCGCGGCTGGGATTGAAGGCGCCCTTGGCTCCTCTGCCGTTCCAGGGCGTCAGCCAGGTCATCAGCAGGAAGGCGGGCAGGGAGGAGGCCACGGTGAGCAGGAAGAAGCTGCTCCAGCCCACCCCCTCGGCCACGAAGCCGGCCTGGCCGGAGAGCACCGAACGGCTCAGGGCATAGACCCCCGAGAGCAGGGCGTACTGGGTGGCGGAGAAGCGGGGGTTGCAGAGGCTCATCAGCAGCGCCACGAACACGGCCCCCACCAGTCCGCCGCCGATGTTCTCCAGGCCCACCGCCAGCAGCAGGGCGGTCATGCCGCCATCGAAGCTGGCCAGGGCCCAGTAGGCCAGGTTGCCGGCGGCCCCCACCAGGGCGAAGAGCCACAGGGAGCGGTTCATCCCCAGCCGGCCGAAGAGGATCCCTCCCAGGATCGTGCCCAGGATCGTGGCGCCGATGCCCCAGCCGGCCAGCACCGAGCCCACCAGGGCGGGGGAGAAGCCCTTCTGGATCAGGAAGGGAACCGCCATCACGTTCAGCAGCCCGTCCGGCCAGCGGTAGAGCAGCACCAGAGCCAGCAGCATCGCGGCCCGGCCGCGGCCTGTGCGGTGCAGGAACTCCCGGGCCGGCCCCAGCACCGCCTGGCGCAGGCTGGTCACCTGGTGCTGGATCGGGGGCAGCTTCGGTGCGGTGAGCGTGAACGGCACCACCAGGAGCATCAGCACCGCCGAGCCGGTGAAGGCCAGGGGCCAGCCGTGACGCCCGGCCAGGATGAAGCCGCCGGCACCGATCGCCAGCATGGCGCCGCGGTAACCCAGGTTCGTGGCGGCGGCACCGGCCCCGCGCTCCGCTTCCGGAAGAAGGTCGGTGCGGTAGGCATCCACCACGATGTCCTGGGTGGCGCTGACCACGGCCAGCAGCAGGGCCATGACGCCTATCGCCGTGAGGGTGGCCGGATCGGGGCCCGGGCGCAGCAGGGCCATCCCTCCGATCACCACCACCAGCAGCAGCTGCAGCAGCAGCAGCCAGCCCCGCCGCCGATCCGGCCAGGGGATCGGCCAGCGATCCATGGCCGGGGCCCAGAACATCTTCAGGGTGTAGGGCAGCTCGGCGTAGGCGAGCAGGCCGATCAGCCCCAGGGGCACGCCGGTGGCCGTGAGCCAGCCCTGCAGCAACTTGGTGCCCACCATGTAGGGCGTGCCGCTGGCCACACCTTCTGCGGTGACCGCCACCAGCCGCCGGGTCGTCGAAACCGGCCCCGACGAAACCGGCGCAGACGAAACCGGTTCGGGCGCCATGGCGAGGGGGCGGGACGGCCAACCCTAGGGGCACCGCCGCCGGTCACAATGGGCCAAAGCCTGTGCCCCGTGCCCTTCTTCCGCACCACCCTGCTGCCGGCGGCCATCGTGCTGCTCTTCGCCCTCGCCCTGTTCGCGGTGAGCGCCCGCATCTGGCTGCCGGGCGACATGGCTGCCCCTGCGCCGCTGCTCTGATCCCCAGCCGGCACCGCCGCCATGAGCGCAGACCTTCCGTCCTCCGGCACCGGCCCCGAGAGCGCCCCCACGCCCGAGCCGCCGCAGTGGCTCAGCCCGCCGGAGCTGGCCCTTGATCCGGACGTGCTGGCCCGTGAGCTGGCCGAGGAGCTGCTCGGGGATCCCCTCGATGAGCTCGACGCCCTGGCGCCGGACACGATCGATGTGGCGGCCGAATGCGACGCGGGCCTCGAGCTGCTGCAGGGGGGCCATGAGGCGCGCATGCAGGGACTGCGGATCTTCTGTGAACACCGCGATCCGCGCTCGATCCCCCTGCTGCTGCCCCTGCTGGAGGCGAGCTGCCCGATCGTGCGCATGAGCGCCGTGTACGCCCTCGGCCGCAACCCCCACCCCCTGGCGGTGGAGCCGCTGCTGGGCCTCCTGAGCGGCGACGACAACGGTTATGTGCGCAAGGCCGTGGCCTGGAGCCTCGGTAACTATCCGGACGCCCCGGTGCTCAATCCCCTCATCCGGGCCCTCCAGGTGGATGTGGCGGCGGTGCGCCTCTGGGCGGCCAGCTCCCTGGCGGAGGCCGGTGGCACCGGGGCGGCGAAGGCCGATCCCGCCGCGGCGCAGCTGCTGCAGAGCCTGCGGATCGACACGGAGGCCGCCGTGCGCAGCAACAGCGCCTGGGCCCTGGGCCGTCTCTATCCCGAGCTGGTGGAGCCCCGCCAGCAGGAGGTGGTGCAGACCCTGCTGCACACCATGCTCGAGGACGGCGAATCGGGGGTGCGGGATGAGGCGCGCATCGCCCTCGAGCAGCTGGAGCAGCCGGAGGTGCTGGAGCGGCTCCAGACCCTGGTGGACGAGGGTCTGCTGAGCTGAGCTGAGCGCCGGCTCCGCCCCTGTTGAGCTCCGCATCGGCTGGATCCCATCGCCTGGGGATCGCCGCTAGCATCCGCCCACCGTTTCCGGGTTCGGGATGGCAGAACAGACCATCCGCTTCCGCATCCGGCCCGATGGCCGGGTGGAGGAACAGGTGGAGGGCATCCAGGGGGCGGGCTGCGAGCAGCTCACCGAGAGGATCGAGGCCCGGCTGGGGGTGGTGCAGCAGCGCCGCTCCACCTCCGAGGCCTATGCCACCGCCACGAGCCAGCAGCCGCAGTCGCTCGAGCAGCTCGGGTCCACCGCTTCCTGAACCGTTCCGCCGGTCTTCCCACCCCAGCGTTCCATGTCCCACTTCAGCACCGTCAAGACCGAGCTGCGCGATCGCAAGGCCCTTGTGGACGCCCTCACGGACCTCGGCCATGCCCCCCAGGAAGGTGCCTTCCAGGTGCGCGGCTACCGCGGCCAGACCGTGACCGCCGATCTGGCCGTGCCCCAGCCCAGCGGCGCGGACATCGGCTTTCGCTGGAACGCCGAGGCCGGCAGCTACGAGCTCGTGACCGACCTCGACCTCTGGAAGCAGCCGGTGCCGGTGGAGCGTTTCCTGGCCCAGCTGCAGCAGCGCTATGCCCTGCGCAGCATCCTGGCCGCCACGGCCGAGGAGGGCTTCCAGGTGCGTGAGCAGACCAACCACCTCGATGGCTCGATCGAGCTGGTGGTGACCCGCTGGGACGGGTGATCGACCCCGGCCTCGCCTTCCGCACCGCCGCCCGGGAGGCTCCGCCCTGCACCGGGCTCGAGCCGGTGCTGGGCGGCGCCCTGCGGCAGAAGGCGGTGTGGGTGGATGAAGCCGTCTGCATCGGCTGCCGCTACTGCGCCCACGTGGCCACCAACACCTTCGTGGTGGAGC
>JBMLOS010000196.1:0-5850 GCA_049242845.1 Prochlorococcaceae cyanobacterium | reverse complement strand
AAATCGAGCAGCACCGGCAGCCCGTCGCGCTCGCGGCGCAGCAGGTTGGCGGGGCAGAGATCACCGTGCACCAGGTCCTGGCCGTGCAGCACCACCAGCACCGGCAGCAGCTGGCGCAGCATCAGCAGCACCTCGCCGCCACCGAACACCAGCTGCCGGGCGGCACGGGCCTCCAGCAGTTCCCTGTAGGTGCGGCCGTCCTGCCATTCCCGCACCAGCCAGAGATCGCTCCCCTCCGCGATCGCCGCCCCGAAGCGCGGCACCTGGGGGTGCAGGAGGCCCTGCAGCTTCGCCCAGCGCCGGCCGGCGGCCTCCGGGTCCACAGCCGGTCCCAGCTGCCGCAGGGCCGCCGGTGCCCCGCCCGCCAGGGTGTCGGCGGCGCGCCAGAGCCGCCCCTGGGGGGCCTGAGGATCGCTGCTGAGGCACTGCTCCAGCCGGTAACGCTCGCCGATCAGCTGGCCGGGGGCCACGGCGCCCCCCCCGGGGGGGGCGGTCGGGCTGGAATCGGAGGGGGTCGCCATCAGGTGGGGGATGGGGCGCCGTCGCGGAGTGGCTGCTGCAGCCCGCGTCCCTCCAGCCAAGCGCGGTCGTAGAGGCGCGAACGGTAGCGATCCCCGCCATCGCACAACACCGTGACGATCCGGTGGCCCGGACCGAGCCGGCGGGCGGTCTCCACGGCCGCGGCCACGTTGATCCCCACCGAGCCCCCCAGAAAGAGGCCCTCCCGCCAGAGCAGCCGGTAGATCGTGTCGAGGGCCGACTGGTCGTCGACCCGCACGGCGTCGTCGATCGGGGCCCCCTCCAGGTTGGCGGTCACGCGGCTGTTGCCGATCCCTTCGGTGATGGAGCTGCCCTCGCTGCACAGGTCGCCGCCCTTGGCCCAGCTGTAGAGGGCACTGCCGTGGGGATCGGCCAGCACGCAGCGCACGGCGGGGTTGCGCTCCTTCAGGAACAGGGCCACCCCGGCGTAGGTGCCGCCGGTGCCGGTGGCGGCCACCCAGGCGTCGACGCGGCCCTCGGTCTGCTCCCAGATCTCCGGCCCGGTGGTGTTGTAGTGGGCCCGGCGGTTGGCCAGGTTGTCGAACTGGTTGGCCCAGACGGCCCCCGGGGTCTCGGCGGCGATGCGGCCGGAGAGCTTCACGTAGTTGTTGGGGTCGCGGTAGGGCACGGCCGGCACGGTGCGTACGTCCGCCCCGAGGCTGCGCAGCAGGCCGATCTTCTCGGCCGACTGGGTGTCCGGGATCACGATCAGGGCGCGGTAGCCGCGGGCATTGCACAGGTGGGTGAGGCCGATGCCGGTGTTGCCCGCCGTGCCCTCCACCACGGTGCCGCCGGGGGCGAGCAGGCCCTCCGCCTCCGCCTCCTGCAGGATCCCGAGGGCGGCGCGGTCCTTCACGGAGCCGCCCGGGTTCATGAACTCCGCCTTGCCGAGGATCTCGCAGCCGGTGAGTTCGCTCAGGGTGTGCAGGCGGATCAGGGGGGTGTGGCCGACGGCGCCCACGAACCCCTCGGTGATACGGCTCATGGCCTCCGCCTGCTCGAACAACGGTGTTGTGGGCGGATCGTAGGCAACTCCCTAGGGTCGTCCCAGACGGCGCGGCAGTGATGGCATCCCGGACGGCCACGGCGGGCGTGTGGCGGGAGGCCCTGCGGGAGCGGCTGCTCTGCACCCGCCGCTGCAGCGAGGCCCTGATCGCTCCGCTCGAACCCGAGGACCTCTGCCTGCAGGGCATGGCAGATGCGAGCCCGCCCAAGTGGCACCTGGGCCACACCACCTGGTTCTTCGAGGAGTTCCTGCTGCGGCCCCACGCGCTGGGCACCGAGGCGCCGGCCCGCTGGCGCTACCTGTTCAACAGCTACTACGACGCCGTCGGCGAGCGGCATCCCCGCCCCCTCCGGGGCCTACTCAGCCGTCCGCCGATCGCGGAGGTGCTGCGCTGGCGCCGCCAGGTGGACCGGGCCCTCGAGCAGCTGCTGGAGCGGCCGGATCCCCCCGATGCCCTGCTGGAGCTGGGCCTGCAGCACGAGCAGCAGCACCAGGAGCTGCTGCTGATGGACCTGCTCGATGGCTTCAGCCGCAACCCGCTCGAGCCGGCCTACCGCGAGGAGCACGCTGCCGAGGGCCCGGAGGCCCTCTACCGCGAGCGCAGCGGCGGCGCCGGGGAGCTGCAGTGGCTCCCCCACCCCGGGGGCCTGGTGGAGATCGGCCACCCCCAGGCCACCGCTGGCCCAGGGGGCCCTTCCGGCGGATTCGCCTTCGACAACGAGGGCCCCAGACACCGCGTCTGGCTGGAGCCCTTCGCCCTCTCCTCCCGTCTCGTGAACAACGGCGAGTACGCCGCCTTCATCGCCGATGGCGGTTACCGCCGGCCGGAGCTGTGGATGAGCGAAGGCTGGGCGGTGGTGCAGGAGCGCGGCTGGCACGCGCCCCGCTATTGGCGCGGCGCCGAGGAATTCACCCTGGCGGGGCGCTGCCCGCGGGATCCGGCGGCGCCCGTGCGTCACCTGAGCTGGTTCGAGGCCGAAGCCTACGCCCGCTGGGCCGGTGCCCGCCTGCCCAGCGAGGCCGAGTGGGAGGTGGTCGCGGCGGCGGGTGGTCTGCCCCAGGCCTTCGGGCTGCTGTGGCAGTGGACCGGCTCGCCCTATCGCCCCTACCCCGGCTTCCGGCCGGCCGCCGGGGCGGTGGGGGAATACAACGGCAAGTTCATGAGCTCCCAGGTGGTGCTGCGCGGCAGCGCCTTCCTCACGCCGGAGCGGCACGGGCGGCTCACCTACCGAAACTTCTTCCCCCCCTCCAGCCGCTGGATGGCGGCCGGCCTGCGCCTGGCGCGCGAGGGGGATTGCAGAGCGGAGGCACATCCATGAGCCCCGGACTGCAGAGCAGCCGCAGCGGCTGCCGCCCCTCCGTGCTCAATCTCCATCCGGCCCCGGCCGACATGGCGGCCCTGGTGGTGGAGGGCATGGGCCGCCGGCCGCGGCAGCTGCCCGCCTGGCTGCTCTACGACGCGGAGGGCTCCCGCCTGTTCGAGGCGATCTGCGAGCAGCCGGAATACAGCCTCACCCGCACCGAGGTGGCCCTGCTGGAGAGCACCGCCGGCGCGATCGCCGCCGCCCTGGGGGAGCCGCCGCCGGTGGTGCTGGAGTTCGGCGCCGGCAATGCCCGCAAGGCCGCCCCCCTGCTGGAGGCCCTCCACGCCCCGGCCTACCTCGCCCTCGACATCAGCCGCAGCGCCCTGGAGCACACCTGTGGCGCCCTGCAGGCCGCCCACCCCGGCACGCGGGTGCTCGGGGTCTGCTGCGACTACGTCGCCCAGCCGCGCCTGCCCCTGCCGCCGGAGCTCCAGGCCTTCCCCCGCCTGGGCTTCTACCCAGGCAGTTCGATCGGCAACTTCGATCCCGCCGAGGCCCGGGAGCTGCTGCGCCAGTTCGCGCGGCTGCTGGGGCCGCAGGGGCGTCTGCTGATCGGCGTGGACCAGCCCAAGAGCCCCCCGCGGCTCGAGGCCGCCTACAACGATGCCGCCGGCGTGTCCGCCGCCTTCGCCCTCAACCTGCTGGCCCGGCTGAACCGCGATCTGGGCGGCGATTTCGACCCCGACCGCTTCCGCTACGAGGCCCGCTGGCAGCCGCACCAGAGCCGCGTGGCGATGGCGCTGGTGAGCCGCTGCGCCCAGACCGTGGCGCTGGCGGGGCGCTCCTGGCGGTTCGCGGTGGAGGAGCCCCTGATCACCGAGTACAGCGTCAAGTACACGCCCGAGGCGTTCCTGGAGCTGGCGGCGGCGGCGGGCTGGCGAGGGGTGCGGCGCTGGAGCGATCCCGGCGCCGACCTGTCACTGCATCTGCTGGTGCAGGCAGACTCGGGGGCAGCAGCAGCCGAGCGGCAGCCATGAGTCGGGAGGAACAACGGGCGGCGATGCGCCGGGTGCGCGAAGGGCTGATCGAGGAGCTCGAGACCCTCTACCGCGACGCC
This sequence comes from Prochlorococcaceae cyanobacterium, assembly GCA_049242845.1. Taxonomy (GTDB): domain Bacteria; phylum Cyanobacteriota; class Cyanobacteriia; order PCC-6307; family Cyanobiaceae; genus CBW1002. The sequence goes on along the minus strand of JBMLOS010000196.1, from coordinate 1,883 downwards.
TTCGATCGGATCGGCCAGGTGGAACTCGGCGAAGGGGCCGTGGCGCGGCTCACCCAGCTGCTGCTGCGCTCGCGCGAGGCGGCGATCACGCCGCTGCAGGAGGAGATCGAGGCGCCCCTGATCACCCGTGCCCTCGGTGAGATCGCACCGGCCGAGGGGGCATGAGCGCCAGCTGGTTCGACGATCTCGAGGCCCGGCTGGAGCAGCAGCTGGATGCCTTCCTGCGGGCGAACCCGGAGCAGGAGGCCCGCCTGGCGGAGCAGGAGAGCCTCGAGCGGCGCGAGGAGCTGCGCCGCCGCCGCCTCACGCTCACGGCCCGGGCGGAGCGGTGCCGGCAGGAGCTGCTGCAGCTGGCCGGCGAGATCCGCCAGTGGCAGGAGCGCACCGAGCGGGCCCGCCAGGCCGGCGCCACCGAGCTGGCGGAGCGGGCCGCCCGCCACGGCGAGGAGCTGATGGACCAGGGGCGGCGTCGCTGGGAGGAGCTGGCGGCCCTGGGGCAGGACTACGCCGCCACCGAGGCGGCCCTGGAGGAGCTGGGCCAGTCGCAGGGTCGTCCCCAGCCCCCAAAGGAAGCGGCCCCGGCGACCTCGCCTGCCTCGGACACCCTGGAGGCCGATTGGGCGTCCTTCGAGGCCGGGCAGGAACTGGAGGCGCTCAAACGGCGCCGCAGTGGCAACGGCTGAAGCGGGCCTGCGCCCGCTGGCTCAGCTCTCCCGGCTCACTTCTTGGGCTCGGGGGGCACCAGGCTGACGCCCTCGGGCGGCGGGGTGGGGTCGGGATCGGCGATCAGCATGTGCTGCAGCACGATCTCCGGACGTTCGCTGTCCCTCCAGCGGATGCGGTACGCGGGCATCTTCGTGCCCCGGCTGGTGGTCTGCTCCACCGGCTCCATCACCCAACCCCGGCGCGAACGGCCCTGGGGGTTGCGCTTGACCACCGCATCCGCGTGCTTGAAGCGGAATCCGACGCGCTCACCGCTCATGGGCTGGGGGAGATTGCCTACGTGAGGTCATTATCCCATTGCACCGGTTAGCACCCCGTCGCGGCCTCCGCCAGGGGTGCGGCGGCGCCCGCTCGCGCCTCGGGACGCAGCAGCGGGAAGGCGATCACGTCCCGGATCGAGGGGCTGTCGGTGAGCAGCATCACCAGCCGGTCGATGCCGATGCCGAGGCCGCCGGTGGGGGGCATGCCCACCTCGAGGGCGTGGAGGAAATCCTCATCCACCGTCTGGGCCTCGTCGTCGCCGGCGGCCTTGCGCTCCTGCTGGGCTTCCAGGCGCTGGCGCTGATCCACCGGATCGATCAGTTCGCTGAAGGCATTGGCCGTCTCGCGCCCCACGATGAACAGCTCGAAGCGCTCCACCATGCCCGGCTTGCTGCGGTGGGCCCGCGCCAGGGGGGAGTTCTCCACCGGGTAGTCGATCACGAAGGTGGGCTGGATCAGGTGCTCCTCCACCCGCTGCTCGAAGGCCTCCACCAGCAGCCGCCCCACCGAATCCGCCAGGGCCGGCGTCTCCAGGCCCCGGGCCTTCATGGCGGCGGCCGCCTGCTCGCGGCTGTCGAAGCCGCTGAAGTCGAGGCCGGTGGCCTCCTCCACCAGCTCGTGCATGGTGGCCCGGCGCCAGGGCGGGGTGAGATCGATCTCCGTGCCCTGGTAGGTGATCCGGGTGGTGCCGCACACCTGCTCGGCCACATGGGCGATCAGCTGTTCGGTGAGATCCATCATGTCGGTGTAGTCGGCGTAGGCCTGGTAGATCTCCACCGAGGTGAATTCCGGGTTGTGGCGGGTGCTCACCCCCTCGTTGCGGAAGATCCGGCCCAGCTCGTACACCCGCTCGAAGCCCCCCACCACCAGCCGCTTGAGGTGCAGCTCGGTGGCGATCC